>DAIUKO010000370.1:0-7236 GCA_036848175.1 Vicinamibacterales bacterium
GTCTGCAGGAACGTCGTGCAGCACAGGGGGCGGCCGCAGGTGCCGTAGCCGCCGATCATCTTCGCTTCGTCGCGCACGCCGATCTGGCGCATCTCGATGCGCGTCCGGAACTCCCCCGCCAGCTCGCGCACGAGCTCCCGGAAATCGACGCGGCCGTCCGCGGTGAAGTAGAAGACCAGTTTGGATCCGTCGAACGCCTGCTCGACCTTGGTCAGCTTCATCCCGAGTCCGCGCTCGCGCACCTTGAGGGTCGCGATCCGGAATGCTTCGGTCTCGCGATGCTGATGCTTGAGCCGCGCGACGATGTCGTCACGCGTGGCGAGGCGGACGACGCGCGGCGGCGCCTCGCCGGTCGGCCGGCGTTTGTCGTCGAGTTGAGGAATCGATCGGACGACGGTCCCGACCGCCGGTCCGGCTTCGGTCTGGACGACGACGCGATCGCCGGTCGCCGGACGCGCCTGGTCGCCGAGCAGAAACGATTGCGCGCGCCCCACCGGCGTCAGCTTGACGGCGACGAGCGGCGTACGAGGAAGGTCGCTCACGGTACACCTTATATATAAGCGATCGCGTCATGCTTGATGCCTGAGGCAGCTTGGATGAGGCAGGCCGCGTCAGAGCTGCAGCACCACCCAATCGGCCACCACCTTGACGCCGGCGTTCCGGTCCAGCGCCATCAACGCCTGATCGATTGCCGTAAACGCACGCACGCCGCGCTCACCCGCGTATGCCTGAGCCAGCCGCTCGATCGCCGGCCGCACGTCAGGGTTCGCAAGCACGCGCTCGTCCGCGCGGGTTGCCAGAACTTCCGCATCACGCAGCAGCGCGCCCATCGCCCGCAGACGCGCGGCGAGGTGTTCGCGCTGTTCGGCGCTGCTCATGTTGGGACTGGGCAGCAGATTCTTCGCCGATTCGAGCCGCACCGCTGAATCGCCGGCGCGTCCGCCCGCCACCAGCACGCGCCCGGCATCCTCGCGCGCCTCCTCGTCAATCTCCGCCCGCCCAACGGCCGCGAACCGCAGCCGAATGCACCGCGATCGCACCGTCGGCAGCAGCATGTCGGGGCGCGACGTGGTGAGGATGAAGACCGACGTCGACGGCGGTTCTTCGAGCATCTTCAGCAGCGCGTTCTGCGCCGCGGCGACGAGCGCATCGGCATCGTCGACGATGATCACGCGGCGGCGTCCCTCGAACGGCCGGTAGTTCGCGCGATCGGTGATCTCACGCACCTGTTCGATCTTGATCGTGCCCGTCTCGCCAGGCTCGACGATGAGGACGTCGGGATGCACACCACGCGTGATTTTCCGGCACGCCGCGCACTCGCCGCACGCGTCGAGCCCGCCGTGCACGCAGTTCAACGCCTGGGCGACGGCGATCGCGGTCGCGCGCTTCCCCGCCCCGGCCGGTCCCTCGAAGATCAGACTCGGCGGAAGCGTGTTGCGCGCGATCGATCGCGCAAGCAGATCGAGCAGACGCCGATGCCCCGCAATGTCGCGAAACGGCATGAGCCTAGAGTTGAGACTCTATCGCGAACCGTGCCGGTTGCGCACCTTGGTTGGGACGTCCGCAGGCGAGCCAGGCACGCGCCTGCTCGGTTCTGCACACAGTGTTACTGCGGCTTCTTTTTGGGCTTGGACGGGTCGTCGTCCGGTTTGTCGGCGTCGCGCGACTTCGAGTCGCCGCCGCGTTTGAACAGCCGGCTCCAGAATCCCCGCTTCGGCGGAGGAGTCACCTGCGGAGGCACTTCCGGCGGTTCCTGTCTGATCTCGCTCGGGGCGGTCGCGGTCGGCGGCGGCGCCGGGCTGACCACGTTGTGATGCGGCGGAGCGGGAGTTTCGCCGTTGGCAATCATGCCGACGGCCGCGCTCGCGATGCCGTAGCCGCTGTGGATCTCGCAGGTTACCGTCGGCACCGTGCCGCGCGCGAAGTATTCGGTGTAAACCATCGATCGCCGCTCGATCACGCCGTCGTCGTTGACGACGTCGACGCCGTTGCAGCCGTCGCTGGCGAGCTGACCCGAGACACGGCACACTCTGGTCGAAACCACGCCAGGCGGCGGCGTGAACCAGTCGGGCTCCGCGTCCTTCGTCGCCGCTTTCATGTACGCCGCCCACATCGGAACGGCAACGTCGGCGGCGAACCCGCGCGGCAGGATCGTACGCGGCTGATCGAAGCCGACCCACACGCCGGTCACCAGCGTCGGGGTGTAGCCGATGAACCAGGCGTCGTTGAAGTCGTTGGTCGTTCCCGTCTTGCCTGCCGCCGGCAACCTGAAGCCCGCGGCGCGCGCGCGCGTCCCGGTTCCGGCATTGATGACGTCGGCGAGCATCGTCGACATCAGGAAGGCGGTGACATCGCTGATGGCGCGGCTGACCGGCTCGTGCGGCTGATACAGCAGCACGCCGTCCTGATCCTCGACGCGGCGGATCAGCACCGGCCGCGGCACGATGCCGTGATTCGCGAACGTGCCGTAGGCGGCGGTGATCGCCTCGAGCGTCACTTCTCCGGATCCGAGCGCGAGCGACGGGACGCTTGGCAAGTCGCCGACGCCCATGTCGCGCGCTTCTTGCACGGTCCGGCCGATGCCGATCTGCTGAAGCATGCGGACGGCGGCGCGGTTGCTCGACGTCCGCAGCGCGGTCCGCATCGTCATCGAGGAGCCGGTCGAATGATCGTCCGGCGACCACGACGCAGTTCCGACGACGATCGGATCGTCGAGATGATCGATGATGCTCGCGGGCGTGAAGCCCGATTCGAGCGCGGCCGCATACACGAACGGTTTGAACGCGGAGCCAGGCTGCCGCTTCGCCTGCACGGCGCGATTGAAGGTACTCGTTTCGAAGTCGCGGCCGCCGACCATGGCGCGGACGTGTCCAGTCTGCGGATCCAATGAGACGAGTGCCGCCTGGAGCGGATCGCGATCGGCCGCCGATCCTGAGGTGGCGACAGGCGTCGAGCCCGGCTGGTTCGCCTGCATCTTCGCGCGGCGAGCGGCGATCGCATAGCGCCGGTCGTCGAGCGATTTCAAATGCTCGGCGACGGCCGTTTCCGCGGCGATCTGCATCGGCATGTCGAGCGTGGTGTAGACGCGCAGACCGCCCTGATACACGACCTGCCAGCCGAACCGTTCGAGCAGCTCGCGGCGCACCTGCTCTTTGAAGTACTGCCCGTGCGCTTCGGGTTCGCGCAGCGTATCGTGGAGATTGACGTTGGCCTTCCGTGCGCGCTTCAGCGTCTGCTCGTCGATGTGGCCGGCGTCGAGCATCGCCTGCAGCACGATGTTTCGCCGCGCGCGCGCGCGTTCCATGTTGACGGTCGGTGCATAGCTCGACGGCGACTTGACGAGGCCGGCGAGCAGCGCCGCTTCATCGACGCTGAGCTTCGACGCGTGCTTCCCGAAGTAGCCCTGCGATGCGGCTTCGACGCCGTAGAGTCCATCGCCGAAGTACACCTTGTTCAGATATGTCTCGAGGATCTGGTCCTTCGAGTACATGTGCTCGATCCGCGCCGCGAGAATGAGCTCCTGGAATTTCCGGTGAAGGGTCTTGTCGGGACGAAGAAAACTCTGTCGCGCCAGCTGCTGGGTAATCGTGCTGCCGCCCTGCGCCGCGCGCCGGCGGCGGAGATTCGCCATCGCTGCCGAGCCGATGCGCACGAGATCGAAGCCGCGGTGCTGGTAGAACCGCTGATCTTCGATGTCGAGCACCGCGCGCACCAGATTCGGTGAGATGTCGGCGAGCGGCACCTCGATGCGCTGCTCCTTGTAGATCGTGAACGCCATCTGATCCGAGGCGTCGAAGATCGTCGTCGCCTGGTTCATGTCGCCGATCTTGCGGATGGCGTTTTCGTCCGGGAGTCCCCGACGCAGGCTGTTGAGAAACCAAATGCCGCCGCCGATCGTTACGGTGGCGGCGAGTGTGAACGCGATGACCAGCGAGGGCACCAGGTGGGGATGCCTCTGCCGCGCTTTTCGCCAGTCCTCGCGGAGATGGCCCACCTGATCCGCCACGCGGAGTCCCATGCTGAGACATGAAGTGCAACAGCTGCGCCACCAGCGCAGCGGATCGCGACGCATGTCGTCGTCATGGCATTTCGGTTGCACTCTCATCTTCCGGAGGCTTTCGTGGGAACCCTGTCACGCGTGGGGCTGGTCGTCCTCGTACCACTTCTCATGGTCGCCGCGCTTCTTACTCCTCAGCTCGCCCGCGGGTCGCGACTCGAGATTTCTGCTCCAGGCCGAGCACGAGTGACTGAGGCGGCGCCCACTGACGTTATCACGCCGAATGAGGTGCGAGATCAAGAGATACCCGAGGTAGACGATCCGCTCGACTTGTACGGGAACGAAATCACTGAAGCTGTCGCCAGGTACAAGTTCGACGCAACTGGCAGTCTTTACGAGACGCATTCGCCGCAAACAGAGCTGCCGCGGCTCGCCTCGCCAAAAAGCTAGCTCATCAACAGCTCAGCCCTTTCGCATAAAATTGCCGGTCAAAGATTATGCGAAGAGGGAACACGCTCGCTGCGGCACTCCTCCTCATCGCGGTCGCGTCGCCGCACGGACAATCGGGTAAAAGTTTCAAGGCTCGCCTGTCGCCGGTGCCGGTCGACCTCGCGATGATGGCGAACATCGCGGGATCCGGATCGGCGACGGCTGTCCTCGCCAACGACACGCTCACGATCACCGGCACGTTCGACGGGTTGAAATCACCCGCGACGATCGCGCAGGTGCACAAGAGTCCGATCGCAGGGGTTCGCGGACCAGTCGTGTTCGACCTGGCGGTGACGGGGACGACGTCGGGAACGATCAAAGGCACGCTCACGCTGACGCCGCCGCAGATCACGGATCTCGAAAAGCACCGGCTCTACATCCAGATTCACAGCGAGAAGGCTCCGGAGGGCAATCTATGGGGCTGGTTGTTCGAGACCAAAAAATAGCGCGCCCACTGACAGCCATCATTGTCTGCGCCGCCGCGGCCGCGCTCGTCAGCATCGAGGCGCAGCAGCCGCCCGCCGGTGTCTATACCGCGGCGCAAGCGGCGACCGGCCGCGCCGCCTATCAAGCGAACTGCGCGAGTTGCCACGTCGACAATCTGTCGGGACGCAACGAGGCGCCGCCGCTGGCCGGCGGCAGCTTCATGAACACGTGGCGCACCCGCACGACGCGCGATCTGTTCGAGTACATGCAGGCGACGATGCCGCCGAATGCGCCGAGTCTGGGCGCGGATCAGTACCTCGCGATCACGAGCTTCATCCTGCAATCGAACGGCATGCCAGCCGGAGCGCAGCCGCTGACAGAGACAACCGCGGTCCCGATCGGATCCGGTGCTTCGGGCGTTGCAGCGGATCCGAGTGTCCGCCCCGAAGCTGGCCGCGGCGCGCCGCCGACGGCCGGCGCCACACCGCAGAGAGGTCAGCGTGGCGGTCGAGGAGGCCCTGGAGGTGGCGACGCGCCGCCCGGAACTCGCACCGTGACGACGCTCGGTCCGTCGGGGCAGACAGTCTTCGGCGAAGTGAAGAACTACGTGCCGATCACCGACGAGATGCTGCGCAATCAGGATCCCGCGGACTGGCTGATGGCGCGGCGCAACTATCAGGGCTGGAGCTACAGTCCGCTGACACAGATCACGCGCGACAACGTGAAGGATCTGAAGCTGGAGTGGGTCTGGTCGATGCAGGACGGCGGCGCCAACGAGCCGACGCCGCTCGTGCACAACGGGACCATGTTTCTCACCAACACCGCCAACGTGATCCAGGCGCTCGACGCGACGAGCGGCGAGTTGATCTGGGAGCATCGCGTGCCGCCGTACGCGCACATCGGCGCGGCGACGATGAGGAACATCGCGCTGTATCAGGACAAGGTCTTCGTCGCGACCACTGATGCGCATCTCGTCGCCCTCGACGCGCGGACCGGCAGGCAGATCTGGTCGACGGCGATCGCCGACTTCGCCAAGGGCTACACGTCGTACGCGGGACCGATCGTCATCAAGGGCAAGGTGGTGCAGGGTCTCACCACGTGCGACCGCTTCGGCAACGACGGCTGCTGGATCAGCGCGTTCGACGCCGACACCGGCAAGCTGGTGTGGAAGTTCAATACCGTGGCGCGATCCGGACAGCGCGGCGCCGAGACCTGGGGCAAACTGGCCGATCCGTTCCGCGTCGGCGGCGAAACGTGGATTGCCGGCACCTACGATCCCGATCTCGATCTCACCTACTGGGGCATCGCGCAGGCGAAGCCGTGGATGCGCGCGAGCCGCACGACCACGGCCTTCGACAACGCGCTCTACACCGCGTCCACCGTCGCGCTGCGGCCGAGCGACGGCACCCTCGCGTGGCACTATCAGCACGCGCCGGGCGAGTCGCTGGATCTCGACGAGGTGTTCGAGAAGGTGCTCGTCGACGTCGGCGACCAGAAGCTGCTCTTCACCATCGGCAAGCCCGGCATTCTGTGGAAGCTCGATCGCAGGAGCGGCCAGTTCATCGACTACAAGGAGACGGTCTTCCAGAACGTGTTCGAGTCGTTCGACAAGAAGAGCGGCACGCCGACCTATCGCGCCGACATCATCGAGCAGGAGACGGGCAAGTGGATCCAGTCGTGTCCGAGCACGCAGGGCGGACACAACTGGCCGGCGATGAGCTATCACCCCGGCGCCGGTCTGCTCGTCATCCCGCTCAGTCAGTCATGCATGGAGATGTCGGGACGGAAGATCGAGTTCAAGGAAGGCAACGGCGGCATCGGCGCCGACCGCCGCTTCTTCGAGATGCCGGGCAGCGACGGGAATCTCGGCAAGCTCGCCGCCTACGACGTGAAGACGATGCGCGAGGTGTGGTCGCGCCAGCAGCGGCCGTCGTTCTTGACGGCGGTGTTGACGACCGGCGGCGGCATCGGCTTCGTCGGCGACCTCGATCGCGTGTTCCGCGCCTTCGACGTGAGGAGCGGCGAGACGTTATGGCAGGCGCGCCTCGGCACCTCGGTGCAGGGCTATCCGATCGCGTTCAGCGTCGGCGGCCGTCAGTACATCGCCGTCACGACCGGACGCGGCGGTCTCGAGAGTCCGCGCATGGTGCCGCGCATCCTCGGCCCGGAGTTGAAGTACCCGCCCAACGGCAACGCGATTTATGTGTTCGCGTTGCCGGAGCGGCGGTAGACATTGCGGATTGAGGATTGCGGATTGCGGATTTATTGGAGATTGCGGATGTGTCGATTGAGGATTTATTGGGGATTGCGGATGTTCGGATTGA
>DAIUKO010000371.1:0-7207 GCA_036848175.1 Vicinamibacterales bacterium
AGGCAGGCACGTTCGATCCGCCGTTTCCCAACCACACGATCATGCACGGCGCCGGAAAGTTCGGACTCGCCAGCCTCTGCAACCTCGATCAGCTGCCGCCCACCGGTGCCGTCGTGATCGCCGCGCCATTGAAGATCGTCGGCGGCAGCGGCAGCCCGCTGCGGGTTCTCGCGATCACGCCTTGAAGAACGGACGCGCGTGTCCGTCCTTTCAGCCGTCGAGGAGACGTACCGCTTCAGCGCCGTACTGCGACAACAGATCCCGCAGCGTCTTGCCCGGCTCGTCGACGAACGTTTCGTCGAGCAGGATGGAATCGCTCGTGCGGTCGAGCCGGAAATTCCGGAAATCGTTGCGCAACTCGCACCACGCGGCGAGCGTCCACTTGCGGCCCCAGAAGAACACGCCGAGCGGGCGCACGGTTCGTTCCGTGCCGCTGCCCTCCGCCCCTTCGTACTTGAAGCGGAGCTTCCGCCGGGCGATCAACGCTTCGCGAGCCGCGGTCAATGCGTCCGCCGAACGATCGCCGCGAAGCACAGACGGGACGAACAGGCGCGTCTCGGCCAGGAGCGGCGCGAGATCCTTGGGAATGACCGCGGCCACTTTGCCGAGAATCGAATCGCTCGCGCGCGCCAGCGCGGGATCGCCGAACTGGCGGACGATCCGCGCGCCGAGCACCAGCGCCTGGATCTCATCGCGGTCGAACATCAGCGGTGGCAGGTCGTAGCCTGGACGAATGCGATACCCGATGCCCGCTTCGCCGTCGATCGGCGTGCCGGCGAGCACGAGATCGCGGATGTCGCGATACACGGTGCGCTCCGACACGCCAAGCCGCTCGGCAATCTGCCTTGCCGTCGTCGCCGTCCGTCGCCGCCGCAGCAACTGGATGATCTGAAACAGGCGATCGGAGCGGCGCATGGGCCGAATTCTGTCACGCCGCTTTGGCTTCGATGAGGCCGATGGTGTGGCCCTCCGGATCCTCGAAGATGCCCAACGTGACCTCGGGCATAACCGTTCGCGGCAGCACGGTCCTGCCGCCGAGCTGCTCCGCCTGTTTGAGCGACGCCGCGACATCGGGCGTCTCGACGTAGAACGTCACCCAGGAGCGCGTGCCCGGATACACCGGTCCGACGCCACCCGGAATTCCACGCGCCACGCCGGTATCGACCACGCCGTATGGCGAGTCGTTGGTGAACGTCCATCCGAACAGGCCGCCGTAGAACTTCCGCAGCCGGTCGCCGTCCTGACCGAGCACTTCGAACCACGTCACGGGATGCGCCATTGCTGTTCTCCTTCTGCTGACTGCGTCAGCGGGAAGAGGATGACAGCGTGCTGCTGACAGCGTGGTGTCAGGAGAGGCGCCGCTTCGCGGCGTGGGTGCTCGCGAGCGTAGGCCTTCGGTGGGGCTGCGCTCGCTGCCGACGGAACCCTTGAGCGGCGCGAAGCGCCGCGCCTATTTGACTGGTGCGGAGAAGAAGAACGACATGCCGCCGCCGATGGTCGTGCCCGCGCCGTTCTCCGGCAGCGTCGCGATCGTGCGCGACAACGATCCGAATGCACGGACCGACGAGCCGAGGGCGTACGAGACGCTCCCCGAGATCTCATTGCGATCGCGGTCGCCGATCGGCACATCGGGCACCACGGCGCGCCGCCACGAACGGCTGAACCCGGCGGAGAACGCCGTCTTGTCGTTGACCACGAACCCCGCGCCGCCGCCGGCAAACCAGGCGCCGCGTGTGAAATAACCGGTCGCACCGTACAGGCGCACCTGTCCGCGATCGATCTCCGCGCTGACCGGAAAGCCAAGCTGCACTCGATGCTCTCCGGGTGCGAGTGAGGCGGTCGCGCCCGGGCTCAGAATCTCGAGCGTCGGCGAGACGGCGAGCTTGGCGCCGAGTTTCTCGTTCGTGATGACGCCAATCTTCGCGCTGAAATAAGAGGTTCCCAGACCGCCGGCGGCACCCTCCGGATCGGCGCTTCCAACCACGCGCGGCACGCTCGCCGAAAACTGCAGCCGCCGCGTCAAGCCAAGCGCGATGTCGACGACCGGCACGTTCACTTCGCTGAGACCGCTCCCGGACCACCGCAGCATCGAGACTGCGATCGCGACGCCTCCCGATTCGAGCACGGTCGCATCGTCCACCCAGGCGATCGGCGTCGCGCTGCCGCTTCCCACCGACGTCGCCGGCGGCCCGGCGAGATCGTTGCGGCTGGGCGGTGCCGCGTGCGATTTCTTGTGTCCCTGACTGTTTCCCTGCGCGAACGCTGGCGACGCGACGGCGAGCGCCACGATGGCGCCCGCCGTCAGAACTCTGCGAATCATCGACGGCCCGCCGCGGATGTCGACGTTGATGTCGATGTGGACGTCGGCGTCGTGGACGTGCTGCTGACATCCGTCGTTGCCTGGGTTTGCGCGTGCTGCGCTTCGCCGGTTGCGTTCGCCGATGGACGCAGTTTGTGTATCGCCTGGCCGAGGCTCATCGGACCGGCGCTGGTCGTCGTCGTGTTCGTCGTAGTCGTCGTCGTGTTCGTCGCTGGCGGGGTCGTGTTTGTTGTCGGCGTCGTCGGCGTCGTCGGCGTCGTCGGGACAGTCGGCGTGACCGGCGTACCGACCATCGCCGCCTTGAGATCGGCGAACGGGATTTTCAGGTTCTGCGAGGCGTGCAGCGCCGCGATGAATTGTCCCTGGTTCTTGAATCCCGCCGACGCCGTATCGAGGGTCATGCCCGTCGGCAGCATCTTCTCGATCCGCCCCGACAGGTTCGGTTTCGATGCGATCTTCCTGGCAATCGGATTCATCGGAGTCGTGGTCGAACCCGTTCCAGTTGTCGATCCGGTTCCAGTCGTCGATCCAGTTCCAGTCGTCGACCCGGTTCCGGTTGTCGACCCGGTTCCGGTCGTCGAACCGGTGCCGGTTGTCGAACCAGTTGTCGTGGTCGTCGGCGACTTCTTCGACTCGTGATCCTGATGGCGCGTCTTCGTCGTCGTCGCCGACTTCGTGCCGTGCGTATGTTCCGCTTCGTGGCGCTCGATGTGCGCGTGCTCGGCTTCGTGATGCTCAGCGGACCGGCCCCGCGACGTCGATGGACCGCGCGAGGTCGTCTTCGTTGTCGTCGTGAGCGCGTGCTCCTGGTGCTTTACCGAGGGACCGTGCGACGTCGATGGGCCGCGCGAGGTCGTCGACGGAGCTTGCGATTTCGTTGACGGAGCCTGCGATTTCGTCGACGGACCATGCGACTGCTTCGATGTCGGCGCGACGTGCGTCGTCGTTGCCGGACTAGGCGGCGCCTTAGCGGTCGTCGTGTGCGAATTGCCGTGCGACGAAGGTCCTCCGTGCTTGTCCGCGTGCACCGTCGCATTCGACAGCATTACGAGCGCGGCTGACGCGAGTGAAACCGTGAGAAAGCGCATACGTGCCTCCGGCCTCAGCGGCGCAACCGCCGTACCACCGGAGTTGATGTGCAAATGAGGGTGATTACGGGACCCGGGATCGCATCCAACCGACAGTTTTGGCAGGTCTTACACGATCGCCGTTATTCCTGTCGGAGCGCGACCGCCGGATCGACGCGCATCGCGCGCACGATCGGAATTCCTTGCGCGATGAGCGCGACGACGAAGAGTACGACGATGACGCCCGTAAACGTGACCGGATCAGTTGCGCTGATGCCGTACAACGATCCCTGCAGATACTGCGTCGCGCCGGTCGCCGCGAGGACACCTGCGCCGAGTCCGGCCGAGACGACGAGCAGGCCACCGCCGAGTACGAGACGAACGATGTCGCTGCGCGAGGCGCCGAGCGCGGCGCGAATGCCGATTTCGCGCGTGCGCTCGCTGACGGTGTAGGAGATGACGCCGTAGAGTCCGACGGCGGTCATCAGCAGCGCCACCGCGCCGAAGCACTCGAGCAGGAGCATCAGGAATCGTCGCGGACCGACCGATCGCGCGACGAGATCCTCGAGCGGTGCAATCTGGTAGACGGGCACGTCGCTCGCGATCGACCAGATCGCCCGCCGCGCGTCGTTGGCGAGCATCGCGGCGTCGCCGTCGCCACGGACGACGAACACGAGAAATGAATCGGTGACCTGCGCCTGCGGCGTATACATCTGCAGCGTCGGCGGCGCCGCCAGCTCGCGATGCCGCACATCGCCCACGATGCCGACGATCGTGCGCCAGGGACCGTCGGTGGCGCTGCCGATGCGGACGTGCTGGCCGATCGGATCGGCATTCGGCCACAGCGTCCGCGCCGTCTGTTCGCCGACGAGCATCACCGCTTCGTTGCCGGCGCGATCGGCCTCGGTAAACAGACGCCCGCGCCGCAGTGGAATGCGCATCACGGAGAAGTACTCGGGCGTCACCGAGTAGCGCTCGACCGACGGATCTTCCGCGGTGACGACGCGTCCTTGAACGTGAAAGCCCCAGCGGTCGCCGTTGCCGCCGAGCGGAATCTGTCCCGCGGCGGCTGCCGCGGTCACGCCCGGCAGCGCCCGCAGCTTCGCGACCATCGCGTCGGTCTTCGCCGAGACGACTTCGTCCTTCCGGTACGCCTGTCCAACCATCGACGTCTGCAGCGTCAGCACGTGATCGGGATCGAAGCCGGGGTTGACGCCAATCAGCCGATCCACGCTTCGGATCATCAAGCCCGCGCCGACCAGCAGGACTACGGCGAGCGCGACGTCGGCGGCGACGAGGAGCCGGCGTGCGAGCGACGTCGGGGCGTGCGCCGTCTTGCGGCCGTCGCCATGAAGCGAGTCGCGAACGTCGATGCGCGACGCGCGCAGCGCCGGCAGCAGACCGAACACGACCGCGGTGGCGAGCGACACCAGCGCCGAAAACGCCACGACGCGGCCGTCGACGTGGGCGTTCACCAGCCGCGCCGCGTTGGCCGGCGCGACGGAGGTCAGAAGCGGCACGGTGACAGCGGCGAGCAGCACGCCGCCGAGACCGCCGAGTGCGGCGAGCAGCGTGCTCTCGGCCAGAAGCTGACGGATTAGCCGTGCGCGGCCGGCGCCGAGCGCGGTTCTGAGCGCGAGATCGTGCTCGCGGTGCGCCATCCGCGCCAGCAGCAGATTCGCGACGTTCGCGCAGGCGATGAGAAGAACGAATGCGACCGCTCCCATCAGCACGAGGAGCGCGGGCCGCAGGTCGCCGGTCAGCTCCTCGGCGAGCGGCACCAGCGTCATCGTCGCCTGCGCGTAGTCGGCTGGAAACTCCTTGCGAAGCTGCGTCTGAACCGCGTCGATCTCGGACCGGGCCGTCTCGATGCGTGTGCCGGATTTGATCCGGCCGATGGCTTTCAGATGTTCGCAGCTGCGGCACGCGTAGCCGAGCGATCGGTCGTAGCCGACGAGCGCCCACATGTCCGCGGCCTGGTAGAAATGTTCCGAGATCAGCGGCTCGAATGTCGCCGGCATCACGCCGACGATCGTGAAGTCGAGATCGTTCATCGACACGACGCGGCCGACGACCGACGGGTCGGCTGCGAATCGCCGCCGCCACAACCGATCGCTGATCATCAGCACGCGCCAGCGATTCGGGTTGTCTTCGTCAGCGCGGAAGTCGCGCCCGATCGCCGGCGGCACGCCGAGCATGTGAAAGAAGCTCGACGACACGCGCATCGCCGCGATGCGCTCCGGCTCACCGTTGGCGATGAGCGTCGGCTGCCACAACCGGACGAGCGCCATCTCGTCGAAGCTGTGGCTGCGCTCGCGCCAGTCGAGAAACGTGGTGTAGCCGACGTTGCCCGCACTCCCGTCGGATTGGCGCTCGCCAATCGTCACCAACCGGGCCGGATCGGCGTACGGCAGCGGCCGCAGCAACACGGCATTCAGGACGCTGAAGATGGCGGCGTTCGCACCGATGCCGAGCGCGAGCGTCACCAGCGCGGTGGCGGCAAAGCCGGGCGCGTGGCGCAACATCCGCGCCGCGTAGCGCAGATCGCGAAGAAAGTCGCCGGCGATCGACGAGGCCGACGCCGGCGGCGGCGCCGGTGCGAAGGACCGCGGACGATCGGCGCGCGCGAGATCCACCGCGACACGATCGCGATCGTCGAGCGGCGCGAGTGCGATCTCGAGCGCTCGATCGTCGGGCACTCCCGAGGCGACGAGCTCGGCATGGTGCTCCGCCACGTGCTGCGCCAGCTCGGCGACGATGTCGGCCTCACGCGCGGGATCGACGTTCAGCGGCGCGAGCCGCGCGCGCACGAGATCTTTCCAGTCGGCCACGATCGGTTCCTACACCGAACCCAGTCGCGCGACGCGATTGAGCGCCGTGAACAGCGCGTTCCAGCTCCGGCGCTGGCTGTCGAGCATCTTCTGGCCGTCGGCCGTGATGTGATAGAAGCGCCGCCGCCGGGTGCCGGCGCGCTCGACCCATTTGCCGTGAATCAGCCCGCGACGCTCGAGGCGGTAGAGCGTGGGATAGAGCGACGCGACGTGGAACTTCAAGGCGCCGTCCGATCGGCGATCGATCAGCTTGGCGATTTCGTAGCCGTGGCGCTCGCGCTCTTCGAGCAGCGCGAGGATGAGGAGCTCGGCGCTGCCTTTGCGCAGCTCGCGATCGTGAGACATGGGGCGCCACTATATGTATGGCTCATACATATGTCAAACACGCCGGTAGCGGCCCGTTCAGGGCCGCCACACGCATTCATGGGCTAGGACTCGATGACGCGATTCAGATACGAGCGGAGCGCCGCCGCGTTGTTGTGTTCCTGATCGCGTGCCCCGAAGAGCAGCGTCACCTGCCCGCCGCGAATGGCGGCGACCAGCGCAGCAATCGAGGGTTTCTTGGCGTCGAGCTCCTCGGCGTAGCGCCGGGTGAACTCGGTCCAGCGTGACGGATCGTTGGTCTGATTGAACCAGCGACGCAGGCTCACGCTCGGCGCGATGTCTTTCAGCCAGAGATCGACCGCGGCCCCCGTCTTCGAGAGGCCGCGCGGCCAGAGCCGATCGACGAGCACGCGCACGCCGTCGGCAGCCGACGGGGGGTCATAGACGCGCTTGACCTGGACCGCCGGCGTGTTCTTTCCGTGTTTGGGCTGCACGCGTGCACAATACCCCGGCTCGGGCCCGTATATAAAGCTGAGGAATAACGCCATGCTCGACGTGCGCTACAGCTTCCGCGCGCTCGCCGCCTCGCCTCAGTTCACGATCGTCGCGCTCGTCGTGCTCGCGCTCGGCATCGGCGCGAACGCGGCGATCTTCTCGGTGGCGAA
>DAIUKO010000372.1:0-7136 GCA_036848175.1 Vicinamibacterales bacterium
GGTCCCCAGAAGTTGATGCCGCCCGCCGGACCCGGAGGCGAAATGCTGTACTGGTTGAAGGCGATCGGCATGTACGGGCCGCCCAGCTTCATGTTGTTGTCGTCGACCATGTGCTCGCAATACGACTGATGCTGCGGCTCGCCTTTGTAGAGATTGTTGCGGGAGATCGAATTCTGCGTCAGCGGCTCGGGTTTGACCGGGAACGGCTGCGTCGGCGACGGCTGCTCCCCAGGCACGTCGCTTTTCGGCACGGGGCGCTCTTCGATCTCGAAGATCGGCTGACCGGTGACTCGATTGAATGTAAACATCAAGCCGGTTTTATTGACGATGATGACCGCGGGGACGATCTGTCCGTCCCGGTGCAGGTCGACGAGCAGCGGCGCCGACTGCGTGTCGTAGTCCCAGATGTCATGGTGCACGAGCTGGAAGTGCCAGAGATATTTGCCGGTATTCGCATCGACGGCGACGACCGACGAGGAGAACAGATTGTTGCCAGGACGATCGATGCCGACGCGGTCGTTGTTCGGGGCTCCGAGCGGCATGTAGAGGATGCCGCGCTCGGCATCGAGCGAGGTGTAGCCCCAGACGTTGACGCCTGATCGGTTCCTGGCGCTGTCCCCGCCCCAGGTGTCGTAGCCGAATTCCCCCGGCCGCGGCACGGTACGGAACGTCCACACCAGCTTGCCCGTTCTCGCATCCCAGGCGCGCGTATCGCCGGCGGGCCCCGCTCCGCCATTCGAACCGCCCGGCCCTTCGCCGGTACCCGCGCCGGTGATGATCAGATGCTTGTAGATCGTCGGAGAAGACAACAGCGAGTAACCTGAACTCGTGCCGGTCTGCATGACCTCAGGCGTCTTCAGGTTGACCACGCCACTTTCACCAAACCACTCATTGAGCGTGCCGTCCGACGCCTTCAGTGAGTAAAGCCTGCCCGTCGTCGACCCGAATACGATCGAAGGCGGAAGCGGGAGATCACCGCCGCCGGGCCAATGCGCCAATCCGCGCTTCGACGGCAACTCGTTGTTGGGAAGTTGAAATCTCCATTTCACCGCGCCGGTCGTGGCGTCCAGCGCGATGACGGCGCCATACGGCGACGCGAGATACATCGTGTTGCCGATCACGATGGGGATGGCTTCGTCTTCCTTCATCGGGCCGGTGAAGCCTTCCGGCTTGAGATGAAAGCTCCACACCCGCTCGAGCGTCGAGACGTTTTTCGCGGTGATCTGCGTCAGCGGGCTGTAGCGGTTGGCGCTCTGTGCGTAGTTGGTGTTGGGCCAGTCGGTGGCGCCGGAAGCCGCGCGAGGTTCGATGCCTTTGGTCTTGAGAACCGGCGCGGCCTTCGGTCCGGAGAGAAACGCAATCAACGCTCTGGCGGCCTCGGCATGCTTCGACGCCGCGCTGGTGGCCGCCGCAAAGCGAATCGCCAACTGGTAATCCCCCGGAAGCGATCCCACGATCTCCACGCCGCGAACAGGCACGATTTCGCTGAACAGCGTAATCACCATCGCCGCCCGGCCTGAGGCGACGCTCTCGGTCGCCGGCCCGGAGCCCGGTGCGAGGATGATCCTGGGTTTCACTTCGGCGGCGATGCCCATGCGTTCGAACGCTTTCTCGATCCATCCCCGGCTCGCGCCATCCTGCGGATACGTGATCGATTTCGCGTCCTGGAGTGTCTTTTTGAGGGCAGCGGGCGTGCGGATGTCGGGCTTCGGCGCGCCGGCGCGGATGCCGATGCCGAGCTCGGAGTGCCCCACCTCCGTGCGCGACGCGCTCGAGAGCCTGCCCTGCTTGATCAGGTCGTCGACGGCCTCGGTCGTGATGATCGTGATGTCGAACGCCTCGCCCAGTTCGATGCGCTTCTTCAACGATGCGGTGGAACCAAACTGGATCGCGAGCGGCCGGCCGACCGTCTGCTCGCACTGGTGTTGAAGTGCCTCCATGCTGCCCTTCATGCCGTTGGAAACCAGGACATGAAGCGCGTCGTTCGAGGCGTTCTGTGCGGCCGCGAACCGCGCGGTGACCAGGAGGCACGCGCCCGCGGTGAGCAGGATTGCAGCGATGGAACGTACGCTCATCCGCACATTATAGGGAAAGGGACGATCGTCGTTTCGGATGGTGACCAGCCGTAGAATGACTCCGCGGATCCGACGAGGCAATGGTGTCGTTCGATCGGCCGCAGCTCCAGTCAGACGTGAGGTCCCAAGATGAAGCGCATCATCCCAATCTTGTGTATGGCATCGGCCGTTTCGATCAGCGTGTTGGCGCAGGGCGGACGCCGCGGCACGCCACCACCACCGTCGCCGTTGGAGGCCGGCGCGTCGCAAGCGGATGTGGACAAGGCCCTCATCCCGTTGCCGGCCGCGCTGCGCGATCAGGCGACCGTCATCAAGTGGAAACCCGACTTCACCTATGACACGTTGAGGAAGGGCGCGAACGGCCTCGTCTGCTACGACCGGTCGGGCTTTCCCCTTCAGCAGGCGTTCTCCGTGCAGTGCACCAGCCTCGGCAACCTGCCCCGCGAAGCTCAGAACTTGAGAGCCGAGGCGTCAGGGGACAGGAGCAAGTCCGAGGCGATGCTGAAGGCGATGGAACAGGACGGAACTCGCGTGAAGCCCGAGTTCGGTTCGGTGTGGTACCACGTTTCAGGCGCCGATCGGGATCACGTTTCCGCCCACGAAGTGACGATCGCCGTACCAGGCGCGACACAGGCGTCGCTCGGACTGCCCGAGGGGCGGCGAGAGAATGGTGCCTGGATCATGAACGCGGGAACGTCCACGGCCCACATCATGATACCGGGACGATGATCGCCGATTGCCGGCTGCGCGCGTAGGCTACGCGCCGATCTGCACCGGACGTTCGCCGGCTCTAACGGTCATGCAGAACCCGCAGGACACCATCAGCTTCGCGGTCACCAGCCTCATGGCGTTCGGCGTCGTCTGCCTGCCGTGGGTGACGTGGGGGCTTTCCGAGATCTCGCTCGTCTTCTATCGGCGCACGGTCGTGCGTTCCATGCGCGCCGCAGAAGCCCCGCTTGACGTCGCATCAAGCCTGGCGCCGCCTTCCGCCGCCGAACCGCGCGTCGTCGACTTGCAAGTCCAGACCGCGAACGAAACGTTCGTGACGACGTCGGTCGGCGGCAACGCGCTCCTTGGCGAGGTGCGACGCGCCATGAGAGACGCCACAAAGATTTATACGGCTGCCGGCCTGGTCTACGCGGCGGTGATGGCGCTTGCGTTCGGTCTCCGCTTCCAGGCGCTCGCGCCAGGTCCCCTGCTGTTCCTCGGCATCGCGTTCGCGTGGCCGCTGGTGCTGACCGCGCTGCTCATCGCAGCGCCGGCGCGCCGATGGCGGATAGCGATCGTCATCGGCTACTGGATCCTGTTTTTCACGAGCGCTGCCCAGACCATGCCGGAGAACGGACATATGCCGTTCTTCCTGGCCAATATCGGCGCCACGATTGCGGCGCTCGTCGTTCGCGCCCGCAGGGTCCGGGCCGTAGCGCCGCTCGTCGGCGCGTTCCTCACGCTGCTGGGCGTGACAATCATCGTTGCGATCGGCGTGGCCGCGGCCGCCGGCCAGCGGCCGGCTCAGGGCGCCCCACTCGGCGGGCTCGCGTCGTTCGCGCTTCTGCTGGCGGTTCTGGCCCTGATTGTGGCTGGCCCGGTCGGCGGATGGCTGACGCTGCGATGGCTCGCACGCTGGTACGCCGAGAAGCGCACGAGCGATCAGAGCATCGCCATCGCCGCGATCTGGTTGATCTTCGCAGGCGTGCATGGCGCGACCTTCGCTTACGACGACCTGCGCTGGATGTCGATCGGTTTTCTGGCGTTCGCCGGTTTTCTCCTGGCCACGGCGATGGGATTTCGCGTCCTGCGCCGCCGCTCGGGTGGTTCATCAGGACCGCGGCTGCTGGTGCTGCGCGTGTTCGCGCTGGGACGCCGCAGCCGGCGGCTGTTCGACCGCCTCGCGACGCGCTGGCGGCACATTGGCAGCGTGCAGCTCATCGCCGGGCCGGACCTGGCCTCGTCGACGGTCGAACCCCACGAGTTCTTCGACTTTCTCCGCCGCCGCCTCGCCGGCCGCTTTCTCGAGAGCCGCCAATCGATCGAGAGCGCGCTTGCCGATCTCGACACCGCTCCCGATCATGACGGCCGCTACCGGATCACCGACTTCTTTTGTCGCGATACCGCATGGCGGACGGTGTTCGGCCGCCTCGCGGCAGGCGCTGACGTCGTCCTCATGGATCTACGCGGCTTCTCGAGCGAGAACTGCGGCTGTACCTACGAGTTGGGAGAGCTGCTGAACCTCGTCCCGCTCGATCGGATCGCCATCGTCATCGACCGACACACAGACGATCGGTTCCTGGCCCAGACAATCGAGCACGCGTCCGCGCGGATATCGTCGTCGTCGCCAAACGAGGGAACCGCGGCGATTCGCGTTCGCGTGTTCCGCGAGACCGGGTGGCGTGGTCTCGATCCGGATCGGCTGCTGCGGCTGTTGTGCGACACGGTGGCGCAACCGCATGCAGCCGTCGCCCGCGCGAGCTGAACGCGCGAAGCGCCGCCGAGAGTCGAGCCGCAGTCCCGGAGAATTTCGCGATGCAACCTTCCTGGCGGGCCCGGCAGTGTCGATCGGCCGCTCTCGGATCTTCAGCGACAATGACGAAGTGACGTCCGCAAAACCGGTCGAGGTCCTGATCGTCGGCGCCGGACCGACGGGCCTGGTTCTCGCGCTATGGCTCAGACGACTCGGCGTGACCGTGCGCATTGTCGACAAGACGTCGGAGCCGTCGACGACGTCGCGCGCGGTTGCCGTGCAGGCGCGCACGCTGGAGTTCTACCGTCAGATCGGACTGGCAGATAGCGTCATCGCGCGCGGGCGTGAAGTATCAGCCGCGAATCTCTGGGTCGCAGGCCGCGAGGCCGCACGCGCGGTGTTCGGCGACATGGGCGCGGGCATCAGCCCGTACGCGTATGCATTCATCTTTCCGCAGGACGAGCACGAGCGGCTGCTGATCGATCGGTTGAGCGACGCCGGAACATCAGTCGATCGCGAAACGGAATTCGTCGGGTTCGACGAGCACGGCGATCGCATCGTCGCCAGGCTCAAGCGCGCGGACGGGCGTCTGGACTCCTGCGAGGCCGCATTTGTTGCCGGCTGTGACGGCGCTCATTCGGGGGTCCGCGAGGCGTTATCGATTGGTTTCCCGGGTGGAACCTACGAGCACCTTTTCTACGTCGCCGACGTCGAGGCTCGCGGAGTGGTGATGAACGGGGACATCCACGTCGCGCTCGACCGCGCCGATTTTCTCGCGGTGTTCCCGTTGAAAGACGCGCACCGCGTGCGTCTCGTCGGCATGTTGCGGGACGAGCCGACGGTGGCCAGGCGGCCCGCAAACCTCACCTGGGACGATGTCAGCAGGCACGTGATCGAGTCGATGCGTATTGATGTCGATCGCGTGAACTGGTTTTCGACGTATCACGTGCATCATCGCGTCGCCGACCGGTTTCGTGGCGGACGCGCATTCCTCGTGGGCGACGCCGCGCACGTTCACAGCCCTGTCGGCGGGCAGGGGATGAATACGGGCATCGGCGACGCGGTGAACCTCGCCTGGAAGCTGGCGGCGGTTCTGCAGCGGCGCGCGGACGATCGGATCCTCGAGACGTACGAGCCGGAGCGAATCGCCTTTGCGCGACGGCTTGTCGCGACGACCGATCAGGTGTTTACCGGCGCCACGAGCTCCACCACGACCGCCCGCGCGCTGCGACTGCATCTCGTGCCGCTCTTGTTGCCGGCGCTGTTCACGTTCAGAACGTTCCGGCGCGTCGCCTTTCGAACGGTCTCGCAGACGGCGATCAATTATCGGGGGAGCGCCTTGAGTGAAGGGCGCGCCGGCGCCCTCCATGGTGGCGACCGGCTGCCGTGGGTGACGCTCGATTCGTCGCATCGTGGCGACGACAACTTCGCACCGCTGACTTCGCTCGAGTGGCAAGTGCATGTCTACGGCGCCGCGGTTCCGGAGATTCGCACGCGATGCGCGGAGCGGAACCTGGCGCTCCACGAGTTCGCATGGCTGCCCACGATGCCGCGTGTGGGCCTTCATCGCGACGCGTTGTATCTGGTGCGGCCGGACGGCCATGTGGGGCTGGCGCGAAACGAGCAGTCGGCGGCCACTCTGGGTGCCTATCTCGACGCCCGCGGGATTCGCTTGCAGCGATAGTTCGACGCGATTGAGCGATAGTTCGACGCGATTGGATGTTCAGTCGCGGCTGGGCTGCGCCTGAGGTCCTGCGTGCTATTGCCGTTTTCCGAGCGACGCGCGCTTCACAGCAGGGTACGCCGGTGCACCGAGAAATTGCAGCTCGACACTTCCATTCGCGCCGAGTACGGGCATACTGGTGCGCTAGAATCGCATTCATCTCGCGCCGGAGTCACATGACGAAGCTGTTCCCTTTCGCGAGCGTCGTGACGGCTGGGTTCCTGGGGACTGTGACCCTGTCTGTTTGCCTGTACGCGCAAACATCTGCACAGCCCGCGGGTCGGCCGCCCGCGTTGAGCCCCCCGTCACCCTCGGCCGCCGCTGTGGTCACGCCCGCGTCGAGTCCCCGTCGTCTGGTCGATCGGTACTGCGTGACCTGCCACAACGAACGACTCAAAACTGCGGACCTGAGACTGGACCGGATCGACATCGACAACCCCAGCGCTGACGCCGAGATCTGGGAAAAGGTGGTGCGCAAGGTGCACACGGGCACGATGCCGCCGTCCAACATGCCGCAGCCGTCCCAGGACGAGCGGCGCGCGCTGCTGACGTGGCTGGAAACATCGCTCGATGCGGCGGCCGCCGCCAAACCCAATCCTGGCCGCACGGAAACGCTCCGCCGCCTGAATCGGACCGAGTATCACAACGCCGTCAGAGACTTGCTGGCTCTCGACATCGACGCCGCGTCGCTCCTGCCATCCGATGACAGCGGCCACGGCTTCGACAACGTGACGGTCAGCGACCTGCCACCGACGCTCCTGGACCGCTACATCTCGGCCGCGCAGAAAATCAGCCGCCTGGCGATCGGCAGCACGGAGTCGTCGCTCCAGAGCGACATCATTCGCCTGCCGGCCGACCTCACGCAGGAAGATCATCT
>DAIUKO010000373.1:0-6998 GCA_036848175.1 Vicinamibacterales bacterium
CCAATGCTCCATCGGTCGAGCCGTCGTCCATGACGACGAGATCGTACCGACGGTCATCTGGATGCCGGTCGATGGTCCGGCGGATCTTTTCTCCTTCGTTGAAGGCAAACGTGGCGGCGAGAACGCGCATGCGAGATGTCAACACTCCGCGGCTAGTTTCTTTTCGTGGTTTCGTGGTTTCGTGGTTTCGTGGTTTCGCAGTTTCGTGGTTTCGTGGTTTCGTGGTTTCGTGGTTTCGTGGTCAGACTTCAACAGCCGCTCCTCGCGACCGCATCGAGCCGTCGATCGCCGCCAGCGTGCGGATGACACCCAGTCCGAATCCACAGCTGGCGAGCGGCGTTCTGCGGTTGCGCACCGCGTCGACGAAGTCGGCGCACTGGTTCTTCAGCGGCTCGCTCGGCTCGATTTTCGGACTGACGATGTCGCCGTCGCGGACGAGCAGCTTGAACTCGCCGTACGAGTCGGCGATCGCCTCGCCGGCCGACACGCCGCGCTCGAAGACGCGAACGCGCTCGACGTCGTTGAGATCGTTGAAGACGATCCGGCGGCGGCTGCCGACCGCGACCACCTCGCGGACTTTGTTGGGATCGGCCCAGCTGACGTGAATGTTGCCGACGACGTCGTTCTTGTAGCCGAGGGTGGCGAAGGCGATGTCGTCGCGGTCGGTGCGGAGCACGCGCGTGCCGACGGCCGACGCCCACACCGGTTGCTCGTCGAGCAGGTAATTGAAGATCGCGATGTCGTGCGGGGCCAGGTCCCAGACCGCGTTGACGTCCTGGCGAATCGGCCCGAGGTTCGTGCGCGTCGCGTGCAGATAATACATCTGGCCGAACGGCTCCGGCCGCATGTACTCCTTCATCTTGCGGACGCCGGCGTTGTAGAGGAAGGTATAGCCGACCATCAGCACGCGGTCCGCCGACGTGGACAGATCGCACAGCGCTTCGCACTCGGCGACGTCGAGAGCCATCGGCTTCTCGACGAGCACGTGGCGGCCGTGTTCGAGGGCGGCGCGGACGAGCCCCGCATGCGTCGACGCCGGCGTGGCGACGACGACGGCATCGATGTCGTCGCGCGCGAAGACCTCGTCGACGCGGCTGCAGGTCTGCATCGCGCGATACCGGCTGGCGACGAGGGAGAGCCGTTCCTGGCTGCGGTCGCACACGAGCGCCAGCTCGGCGCCGGGCAGCTCGTTGAGGACGCGCGCATAGTTGGGACCCCAGTACCCGAATCCGATGAGCGCAATTCTGACGGGATGGCTCACAACGACGCGTGAAATTATAGGATACGAGCGAGCGAGAGGAGTTTATGCATTCAGCTATCATCGCGGCGGCGATTGGAATCGTCTTCGTGTCGACGATCACAGGACCGGATGCCATGGCGCAGTCACAGGATCGGATGCCGCCGATTGCGCCTGAGAAGCTGACCGACGCGCAGAAGAAGGCGATCGAAGAATTCAAGGCGGCGCGATCGGCTGAGGTCTCGGGCCCGTTCGTTCCCCTGCTGCGGAGCCCGGAAGTCATGAACCGCGCCCGCGCGATGGGCGACTACCTGCGCTTCCGCAGCGTGCTGCCGCCGCGGTTGAGCGAGTTCGTCATCCTGCTCACGTCGCGGCAGTGGACGCAGAACTACGAGTGGAACGCGCACGAACCGCTCGCACGTCAGGGCGGGCTCTCTCCGGACATCATCAAGGCGATTGCCGAGGGACGGCGGCCGGAGCACATGGCGGAGGACGAAGACATCCTTTACACGTTCTGCGACGAGCTCGCCAGGACTCGCGGCGTCAGCGACGCGACTTACGCGCGGGCAGTCGCCAAGTTCGGCGAGCAGGGCGTCATCGACGCGCTCGGCATCACCGGCTACTACACGATGCTCGCGATGGTGCTGAACACGGCGCGCACACCGCTGCCGGGCAACGCCAGGCCTCAGCTCACACCGTTCCCGAAGTAGAGGGTTGACGGATGTTAGCGATCGAGAACCCTCCGGATCCTCTGACGAAGATCCCGAGGCGTGAAGGGTTTCTGTAGCAGCGTGATCGCCGGCTCGAGGTCGCCGACCGGCAGCGTTTCTTCCGTGTAGCCCGACATCAGAATGACCGGCAGGCCCGGCTTGCGCGCGACGAGCTCGCGCGCGAGATCGATGCCGGTGCGTCCCGGCATGATTGCGTCCGTCAACAGCAGATCGATCGCGCCTTCGTGCGTGTTCACGATCTCCAGCGCCTCCTCGGCGGACGCCGCGAGCAGGAGCTGATACCCCTCTTTGCGCAGCGACGAGGCGACGAGATTCCGGACGGCGCTCTCGTCCTCGACGACGAGCAGCGTCGCTTCGCCGCCGCTGTCCGCCGCGGCCGCGACCGGCTCGTTGACGGTCGCCTCCGGCACCGTCACCGTTTCGGCCGGCGCCGGCACTCCGCCGGCCGGCACGGCAACCGATCCGATCGGCGCCGGCGGAAAGAACAACGAGAACGTCGTGCCGTGGCCGACTTCGCTGTCGACGAAGATGAATCCGCCGATCTGTTTCAGCGTGCCGTAGACCATCGACAAGCCGAGACCCGTGCCCTTGCCGATGTCCTTCGTCGTGAAGAACGGCTCGAAGATGCGATGCTGCGTGTCGCGCGCCATGCCGTGGCCGGTATCAGTGACCCGCAGCACGACGTACCGGCCTGCCGCCATCGGCACGTGCGTGCGCGCAAAGGCCTCATCCACCTCGGCCACGCTGGTATCGAGGGTCAGCCGGCCGCCGTTCGGCATCGCATCCTTGGCGTTGACGGCGAGGTTGATGATCGCCTGCTCGACTTGACCCGGGTCGCCGATGATGGGTGGGACGTTCGAGCCGATTTTCGACTGGACCTGAACGTCCGAGCCGAGCAGCCGCGACAGAAGGCGCGCGAGACCAGCCACGGTGTCGTTGAGGCTGAATACGCGAGGGGCGAGCAGTTGTTTGCGGCTGAACGCGAGGAGCTGCTTGGTCACCGATCCGGCGCGCTCGGCGGCGCGGCGGATTTCCTTCACGTCCGGGCGCGCCGGATGATCGTCGGCGACGAGGCCGAGCGCGAGCTCCGCGTAGCCTGCAATCGCCGTCAGCGCGTTGTTCAGATCGTGCGCGATGCCGCCGGCCAGCCGGCCGATCGCTTCCATCTTCTGCGACTGGCGCAGCTGCTCTTCCAGCAGGCGGCGCTCGGTGATGTCCTGCACCGTTCCGACCATCCGGAGGGCGCGCCCCTCCGAATCACGGATGACGTCGGCTTGTTCGTGGACCCAGCGGATGCCGCCGTCGCCGCGGACGATCCGGTGCACGATGTCGTAGGGGGCGTAGTCCTTCTGCGCCGCATCGGCCGCGGCCCGGACCGCGTCACGATCGTCAGGGTGCACCAGCGAGAAAAACGCCTCCAGCGATCCGCCGAACTGGCCGTCGGGCACCCCGAAGATGCGGTGCGTCTCACGCGACCAGCCGACCTGCTTCTGCTCGATATCGGTCACCCAGCTGCCGATGTGGGCGATCTCCTGTGCCTTTTCGAGGAAGGCGCGATGCTGCTGGAGCGACTGCTCGGCACGCGCCTTCTCGCTGACGTCGCGCAGGCTGGCGACGATGCCGACGAGCTTCGATCCGATGCGCGCCGGCACGATCGACACCTCGAACACGCGGCCGTCCTTCAAGGCGAGTCGGCCGACGTAATCGCGATCGCGCGCGGCCCAAATCTCGGCGGCCTTCGCGGCGAGATCCCGCCCGCCTTCCACTTGCGGCTGAAGCGCGGCGATGATGCCGTCCACCCCTTCGCGCTCGAGCATCTCCGCCGTGAAGCCGAACAGTGTGAGGAGTTGACGGTTGTAGCGGACGATCTCGCGCTTCAAATCGATGACGAGCATCCCGTCGTATGTCGATTCGAACGTCGCCTCGAGCAGCGCCATCATCTGGTCAACCGTCGGACTGTCTACCACGGCAATTTTTTCCGCGCACAGTATGACATCCGAAGACGATTCACGGGGACGTCGCACAGCTCAACGCATTGACAGAAACGGTTGAGCAACGCGTTCGAGCAGACTCGCCGCTCGTTTATGGGACGAGGTGGACGAGCAGATTCGATGATTGACCAGTATGGCCGACGACGTCGCGCGTGGCGGCGGAGATGATCGCCCGTTTCACTTCATCGGGCGCGGCGGTGGGATGCTGCTGAAGGTACAGGGCGGCGACGCCTGCGACGATCGGTGCGGCGTATGAGTCGCCGTCGGCCGTGAAAGTCGCCGTGTCGCTGGCGTGGCCGGCGCCCGGGATGGCCACGCCCGGGGCGAATATCGTCAGGCGCGGACCGTATTCGCTGTTCGGCGACTGATCCTCCTGGTTCGTCGACGCGACCGTGATCGCTTCTTCGACGCGCTGCGGTGTGAACGCAGCGAGATCGCCGACGCCGCCGGCTGAGAGGACGTAGACGAAGCCCGCGCGGATCGATCGACGAATCGCCTCATCGAGGTCCGTCTCTGGCGTCTGCCAACGCGCCGGGCTGATGTTCACGACCGCCGGCTTGACGCCGTGCGCGGTGATCCAGTCGACGGCGCGTACGGCCGCGGCGCGATCGGTCCGTGTCGTGCCGTTGCAGGCGAGGATCCGCAGCGCGTGGATCCGCGCGGCCGGCGCCACGCCGAACGTCCGGCCCGCGAGGATGCTCGCGACGTGCGTCCCGTGCCCCTGCGCGGGCGGCGGATCGCAGTCGTCGGCCTGCGGACTTCCGGGGTTGCCGCTGACGAAGTCACCGATCCACTCGACCCGGCCGTCGAATTCGCGATGCGTCCGCCGCACGCCGCTGTCGATGACGTAGACGTGTACGCCGCGGCCGTCGCGGCTGCGGTCGAAGCGGCCGTCGAGCGGCAGCTTGCGCTGATCGATCCGATCGAGATGCCAGGGGATCCCTCCGGCTGCGCTCGATACCTGTAGTAGCATCGTCGCCCAAACGGAGCAGCTCATGAAAACGTTGAGGCCGTGCCTGGCTGAGTTTCTCGGCACCTTTTACCTGTGCTTTGCGGGCATCGGAGCGATCCTCTGCAACACGCCGGCCGTCGGCGGCATGTCCGGGCTGCTC
Organism: Vicinamibacterales bacterium; assembly: GCA_036848175.1. GTDB lineage: Bacteria > Acidobacteriota > Vicinamibacteria > Vicinamibacterales > CAVVIG01 > QHWF01. Next base: position 5,072 of record DAIUKO010000373.1, read on the forward strand.
GGCATCGCGCTGGCGCACGGTCTCGCGCTGTCGGTCGCGGTCAACGTCTTCGGCGGCGAATCGGGCGCCCATTTCAATCCGGCCGTTACGGCCGGATTCCTCGTGACCGGCCGCATCGCGCCGCCGCTGGCGGCGGCATACGTCGTCGCCCAGCTCCTCGGTGCGACGACGGCGGCGGGATTCTGCCGCGTGATCTTTCCGGTGGAAGCGGTGAATACCGCCCACCTCGGGATTCCGCTGCCGGCGCCGTGGGCGACGACCGGGACCGTGCTGATCGCCGAGTTCATCATGACATTCCTTCTTATGACGTCGATCTACGGCACCGCGGTCGACGAACGCGGGCGCGCGGTCAAGATCGGCGGATTCGGCATCGGCCTTACCGTGGCGTTCGACATTCTGGCGGGGGGCCCCGTCACCGGTGCGTCGATGAACCCCGCGCGATCGTTCGGTCCTGCGCTCGAGATGATGGATTTCCAGTGGCACTGGCTGTACTGGGTCGCGCCGATAGCCGGCGCCTGTGCGGCCGCCCTCCTCTACGACAACGTTCTGTTGAAGCCGATGCGGCCCGCGGTCGACGAGCCCAGGGCGCTGAAGCGCTGACACTGACGCCCGACGGGATTCGGGGTTCGGGATTCGGGATTTGATGACCAAATCCCGACGCGCTCGGCGATCAGATGAAACGCTGGCGACTCCCCAGGCACTAACGCTGGAAGGGATTCGGGGTTCGGGATTTGGGATTTGATCGATCAAATCCCGAATCCCAAATCACAAATCCCGACTGGATCACCACTGAGCGGTCCACGCCCGCGTTTGCGCGTGTACACAGCAGGACGAGCAATCGCCGTCCCCGGGAATCCATTGGAGGAAGGCATGTGCCGCTTGAAGATCGGCGTCTCGGCCCTCGTCGTCGTCGCTCTTGCCGCCGCCGGATCGTCGGTGTTCGCCGCTGCGCAGAAGACGGCCGCTTCGCTGCACTCGATCAGGAAGATCTACGTCGACAAGATGGACAACGACCTGGATCAATACCTTCGCGCCGAGATCCAGAAGCAGTTCAAGAACGAGATCACCGTCGTCCTGAAGCCCGATGATGCCGACGCGATCCTGGCCGGCGTCAGCGAGCAGCAGAGCGGCACGAGAGCGGCGGTCACCGGACGATGGCTCGGTCTGCACGATACCGCGACCGGTTCGGTGTCTCTTCTCGACAAAGGGGGGACTACGGTGTTGTGGTCCGGCGAGGCGGGCGATCGCAGCATCATGTTCGGATACATGAAGCGGGGCGGACCGCGGAAGGTCGCCGATCGATTGATCAACGATCTCAAGAAGGCCATGGGCCGGTGAACGACGTTGAAAAGCCATGGCTGACGTCTTTATCAGCTACGCGCGCGCGGACCGCGCGAGAGCCGAGCGGCTCGCTCACGTGCTTGGCGAGCAGGGGTGGTCGGTCTGGTGGGATCGATACATCCCTCCCGGGAAGACATTCGACGACGTGATCGAAGACGCGCTCGCCGAAGCGAAGTGCGTCATCGTCCTCTGGTCTCAGGATTCGGTGCGATCGGAGTGGGTCAAAGCCGAGGCGTCGGAGGCGGCGCGGCGGCGGATTCTCGTGCCGATTCTCGCCGACGACATCAGGATCCCGCTCGAGTTTCGACGAATCCAGACCGCTCGCCTGATCGATTGGGCGAACCTGCCGGCGAATCGCGATTGGGATCAACTCAGTCAAGCGTTGGCGGCACTGCTCGGTCGTGAGGTCAAACCGCGAGCAACCGCTGTTCCCGAACCCAAGCCGGCGCGGCGTCTGTCGCTCATCGGCGGCGTCGCTGCGGCGATCGTTCTCGCGCTCGCGCTCACGCTGACGGGATATTCGAACTGGCACAGGAAGGATGTGACGCGCATCGAGCCCGACGCGGCATCACACGTGTCGCCTCCA
>DAIUKO010000374.1:0-6944 GCA_036848175.1 Vicinamibacterales bacterium
CTCAGGCTCAGGCCAATCTACAGATCCAGCTGCTGGCGGCGTCGCAGTACCACAGGACACCGTCTTTGATGTCGAGCCCGTGCGGCTCGGGATCTTCTTTCGTCAACTGAATCTTGGCGACCTGCGCGCCGTCTTTCGGATCGAGCTTGTAGATCACCCGGCCGTCGGACTCGACGCACCAGAGAAAGCCGTTGTCCCACGCGAGGCCGTGCGTGCGGACGCCGGGCGCGGGAATCGATCGCACGATTTCGCCGGATTCCGGTTCCATCAGGAACAGCTTGCCCGAGGCAGGCACCGCCATCCAGTACTTGCCGTCCACCCACTTCACACCGTGCCCGCCCGACACGGTTGACGTCGGCGTGATCCGGCCGTACTTCCCCGATCCCGGCGTCACCCACGACTTCAGCGTCTTGCCGCTCTTCGGGTCGACCTTCAGCGTTCGCGGCGGCGCGTCGGGATCCTTCATCTTCGTCGACGTGATCCACAGCGCGCCGTTGCCGTAGGTGATCCCGCTGCCGTGGATCGACTCGGTCTGCAGCTCCTGGATGATCGAGCCGTCCTCGGGCCGCACCTTGAACGCCTTGTTCGGATCCACCTGATCGAGGATCCACAGGCCGTCGGGGACGAACTGCAGATCGTTGGGCTGCCGGCAGCCAGCGACCTTGTAGAGCTTCTCGACGCGCTTGGTGATGGTTGGCGGATCGGACGCCCCTGCCGCGCGAGATGCAGCAGCGACACCTGCGAGACCGGCGAGGAACACGCGACGTGATATCTCAGTTTGTCTCGCCATGGGGCTCTCCTTTTTTCCCGAGCGCCGGGGCCGGCCTGGAGTATATATCGCAGCGCCAACCATGGCGCTCACCAGCCTGCGCGTGGCGATGCTGGCATCCGCGGTTGTCGTCGCGGCGCCCAGCGGTCACACCCCTCTGCCTCAGTCGCAGGCGACGGACGTTCTGCGTGGAACCATCGACATCCACGTGCACTCGGATCCCGACAACGTCCCGCGCTCGATCGACGGCCTCGACGCGGCGAAGCAGGCGCGCGCGAAGGGCATGCGCGGCATCGTGCTCAAGAATCACTACGACCCGACCGCAGGCCTCGCGTTTCTCGCGCGCAAGGAGGCGCCGGGCCTCGAGGTGTTCGGCGGGATCGATCTGAACCTCACGGTCGGCGGCATGAACGCGGCGGCGGTGGAGCACCTGACGCAAGTCGCGGGCGGATGGGGCCGCTTCGTCTGGATGTCGACCTTCGACGCGGAGAATCAGGTTCGCTACTCGAAAGAGAATCGTCCGTTCGTCAGCGTCAGCCGCAACGGCGCGCTGCTGCCTGAAACCAAGGCGGTCATTGCCGTGATCGCGAAGCATCATCTCGTGCTCGCCACCGGCCACGTGTCGGCGCAGGAAGGGCTGATGCTGCTGCGCGAGGGACGCCAGCAGCGCGTCGAGCACATGGTCGTCACGCACGCGATGAACGCGCCCGTGCTGATGGACGTGGCCGAGATGCAGGAGGCGGCGAAGCTGGGCGCGTTCATCGAGTTCGTCGGACAATCGGTGACCTCGGCGGACGCGGCGGCGCGGCTCGATCGGTTCGCGGACGCGATCCGCAAAGTCGGCCCGGAATTCTGCATCCTGTCCTCCGACCTCGGCCAGAAGAACAACGCGCTGCCGGTCGACGGCTATGCCGCGTTCCTCATGGCGATGCGCGCGAGAGGATTCAGCGATCGCGACATCGACCGGATGTCGAAAGAGAATCCGGCGAGGTTGCTCGGACTCGACGCTCCGCGCGCCGATCGTCGCGGCGAATGGCGATGGCACGGCGGCGATCCCGGCAGCACGAAGTACTCGCCGCTCGATCAGATCAACAAGGACAACGTCTCACAGCTGCACATCGCGTGGCGGCGCCCGGCGGTCGACGCCAGTCTCGCCGGCGGCGCGCCGAACTTCTCCTACTCTCATGATTTTCGCGCGACGCCGGTGATGATCGACGGCGTCCTCTACGGATCGAACGGCATCGGTCTCGTCGAAGCGTTTCATCCCGGCACCGGCAGAACGATCTGGATTCAGCAGCCATTCGCAGACGAAAAGGACGGCGGACTGCGGGGGAACAGCACGCGCGCGGTCGCCTACTGGACGGACGGCCGCGATCGGCGTCTGTTCGCGATTCGCGGCGAATACCTCGTCGCGCTCGATCCGCAGACGGGATCGCCGGTCGCCGCGTGGGGCGACGGCGGCCGCGTCAACCTGAAGCGAGGTCTGGGCCCGCGCGCGACGACGTATTCGTCGAGCAGTGGGCCGCAGGTCTGCGGCGACGTCGTCATGGTCGGCGCGGCGATGACCGACGCGCCGCAAACCAAAGTGCAGCCGCCAGGCGACGTGCAGGCATTCGACGTGCGTTCCGGGAAATCGCGCTGGACGTTCCACGTCATCCCGCAGCCGGGCGAAGTCGGTAATGAGACATGGGAACGAGACTCGTGGGCCTACACCGGCAATGCGAATCTCTGGTCGCTGATCAGCGCCGACGAAGAGCTCGGGCTCGCCTACTTTCCGCTCACCAGCCCGACGAGCGACATGTACGGCGGCCATCGCCTCGGCAACAACCTGTTCAGCGACACGGTGGTCTGCGTGAAGTGCGCGACCGGCGAGCGCGTCTGGCACTATCAGATCGTGCACCACGATCTGTGGGATTACGATCTGCCGGCGGCGCCGATTCTCGCCGACATCACCGTGGCCGGCCGCCGGATCAAAGCCGTCGTCCAGATTACGAAGCACGCGTTCGCGTTCGTCTTCGATCGTACCAACGGTCAACCGGTGTGGCCGATCGAAGAGCGGCCCGTGCCGCAATCCGATACGCCGGGCGAGCGGACGTCGGCGACGCAGCCGTTTCCGACCAGACCGCCGCCCTTCGATCGACAAGGCGTGACGCCCGACGATCTGATCGACTTCACGCCGGAGCTTCGCGCCGAGGCGCTGCAGCTCGTCAAGCAATACCGCATCGGTCCGCTGTTCACGCCGCCGTCGCTTCGCGGCGACGGTCCTGCCGCCACCACAGGCACGATTCAGCTGCCCGGCTCGGTCGGCGGCGCCGACTGGCAGGGCGCGGCCTTCGATCCCGACCGCGCGATGTTGTACGTGACCTCGATCACCGGCCCGTTCGTCGCCGATCTCGTCAAGGGCGATCCGAAGCGCACCGATCTCGACTACGTGCCCGGCCTGCGCGCGTATCCGCCCGGGCCGCAGGGGCTCCCGCTGCTCAAGCCGCCGTACGGCCGCATCACGGCGATCGATCTGAACAAGGGCGACATCGCGTGGAGCGTCGCCCACGGTGACGGCCCCCGCAATCATCCGCTGTTGAAGCCGCTGAACCTTCCGCCGCTCGGCAATCCGGGCCGCGGCGGATTGTTCGCGACCAGAACGCTGCTCTTCGCGGGTGAGGGCGATCCGGTGATGGTGCGCGCGGGCAGCCGGCTCCGGCCGCAGATGCCACGATCGATCGCACCCGGCGCCGGCGGGAACAAGTTTCGCGCCTTCGACAAGACGACGGGCGCCGTGCTCTGGGAAACCGAGCTGCCGGCCGGCACCACCGGCGCGCCGATCACCTACATGTTCGACGGCAAACAGTTCATCGTCGTCGCGATCGGCGGCGTGGATCACGATCCGGAGTACATCGCGTTGAGTCTGCGGGATTGATCGGGCGGAGGTTTCGATGAGAGTCGCGCTGTTCGCCTCGTTCGTGCTGCTGGCAGCACCGTCGCTCGCGCAGCAGAGCGCTCCGGAGATTCAGTTCGACTCGGCGGCGGACTTCCTGAAGCTTCCGCCGGGGACGAACTTCGGCGAGGTCTCGGGTGTCGCGGTGAACTCGAAGGGCCATGTCTTCGTGTTCACGCGCTCGAACAGCGCCGGCGGTCCCGCGTACGCGCCGGCGGCGGCGCAGCTGCTCGAGTTCGGCCCCAAAGGCGAGTTCCTGCGCGAAGTCGGGAAGGGCCTCTACGGCTGGTCGTTCGCGCACAGCGTGCGCGTCGACAAGGACGACAACATCTGGGCGATCGACAAGGGCTCGGACATGGTGATCCGGTTCAATCCGGCGGGACAGGTCGTGATGGTGTTCGGCCGCCGGAAGGAATCGGCGGATCACGAGACCGGACCGTGGGAGAACGTCGATCCGCCGCTGCCGCACGTCGACGGACTGTTCCGCCAGCCGACCGACGTCGCCTGGGACTCCAACGGCAACATCTACATCACCGACGGCTACGTCAACTCGCGCGTCGCGAAGTACGACAAGAACGGCGACTGGGTGAAGTCATGGGGCGAGAAGGGAACCGCGCCCGGGCAGTTCCGTCTGCCGCACGCGATCGGCATCGACCGCAATAACCATATCTATGTCGGCGATCGATCCAATCGGCGCATCCAGGTCTTCGATACGGACGGAACGTTTTTGCGGATGTTCACGATCGACGTGCCGCCGGCTCCAGGCACGCGCGCCGTGAACGGCAATACGCCGAGCGGCGATCGGCTGGCCGCCGTGATCGGCGCGCCGAACTCCATCTGCATCACGCCTGGTCCGAATCAGGTGATGTTCGTCGGCGAGTCGACCTTCCCCGGACGGATTTTCAAGGTATCGCTCGACGGCAAGGTGCTCGGCGTGATCGGCCGATCCGGGCGCCAACTGAAGCAGTTCTCCGGCGCGCACGCGCTCGCGTGTCCGTCGGACACCGAGGTCTACGTCGCGGAAACTTCGAACTGGCGCGTGCAGAAATTGATGCTTCATCCGACTACGCAAACATCCAACGGCGGAAGAAAGGACGAGCGATGAGAAGGCTGGCCACCGTCACATTGGCGCTGATGCTCGCGGGTTCGATTGGCGCCGCCGCCGCGGAGCGCCGCTCGTGCGAGCAGCTCGCATCGCTGGCGCTGCCGCAGGCGACGATCTCGCTGGCGCAGCCGGTTGCGGAAGGCGCATTCGTCGCGCCCGGCGCCGGTGCTCGAGGCGGCGCGCCGAACGAAGTTTTCAAGAGGCTGCCGGCGTTCTGCCGCGTCGCGGCGACGCTGGCCCCGTCGAGCGACTCGGACATCAAAGTCGAAGTCTGGCTGCCGGCCGCCGGCTGGAACGGTAAGTTTCTCGCGGTCGGCAACGGCGGCTGGGCGGGATCGATCAGTTATCCGGCGATGGCCGAGGCGCTCGGCCGCGGCTACGCGACCAGCTCCACCGACACCGGACATACCGGCGGCAACGGCAGCTTTGCGCTGGGTCACCCGGAGAAGTTGATCGACTACGCCTGGCGATCGGAACACGAGATGACCGTGAAGGCGAAAGCGATCATCGCGGCGTTCTACGGCGAAGCGCCGAAGCTGTCGTACTGGAACGGCTGTTCGGCGGGCGGCAAGCAGGCGCTGAAAGAAGCGCAGAAGTTCCCCGAGGATTTCAACGGCATCATCGCCGGCGCGCCGGCGGCCGACTGGACCGGCCGCGCCACCGCGTCGCTACGCGTCGCGCAGGCGATCCACAAGGACGAGGCCAGCGACATTCCGGCTGCGAAGTATCCGATCGTCCACGCTGCGGTCCTCGACGCGTGCGACGCGCTCGACGGCGTGAAGGACGGCGTGATCGAGAATCCGCGCGCCTGCAAGTTCGATCCGAAGGTCCTCGAATGCAAAGGCGCCGAGACCTCGTCGTGTCTGACGAAGTCGCAGGTGGAGATGGCCCGCCTCGTCTACGCCGCCGCGGTCAACCCGAAGAGCGGCCGCGAGATTACCAGCCTCGAGCCGGGCAGCGAGCTCGGCTGGGCGACCTGGGGCGGCGCGCGGCCGCTCGCCATCGCCGACGATCATTTCAAGTTCGTCGTCTTTCAGGACCCGAACTGGGATTTCCGCACCTTCAATTTCGATCGCGACGTCGTCCGCGCCGAACAAATCGACAACGGCACCGTCAACGCGCTGGATCCGAATCTGAAGCCGTTCTTCGATCGCGGCGGAAAGCTGCTGCAGTACCACGGCTGGAGCGATCCGCAGATCTCGCCGGGCAACAGCGTGCAGTACTACACGCGCGTGTCCGAAACGCTGGGCGGCCGGAATGCCCTCGACGGTTCGTATCGCCTGTTCATGGTGCCGGGCATGGGTCACTGCGGCGGCGGCGAAGGGCCGAACCGGTTCGACATGATCAGCGCGCTCGAGCAGTGGGTGGAAAAGGGGCGCGCGCCGGATCGGATTGAAGCATCGCGGCAGCGCGACGGAAAAGTCGATCGCACGCGACCGCTGTGTCCCTATCCGCAGGTCGCCGCCTACAAGGGCACGGGAAGCACAGACGAAGCGGCGAACTTCGTCTGCAAGGCATCGCCGCCCGCGCAGCCGTCGTCGCAGCGCCGCTAGCAGAGCGATTCCGTAGAACTCGGAGGGCGACCCTTTCAGGGCCGCCAAGTCGGGGAGCGCCATGACGCCCATTCGTGCCACCGTTCTCGCCGGCCTTGCCGGTTTGATCCTCGGAATCGGTTCGACCGTCGCATTTCAGGGCGACGCGCTTGCGCAATCACGAAGCGCGCGTCGCGTCATCCGTCCCGAGAAGGGGCCGAATACCGGCCTGCCGTTCAGTCCCGGCATCCTCGTCGGCGACACGTTGTACATCTCGGGTCACCTCGGACGCGATCCGTCGACCAACGCGCTGGTTCGCGGCGGCATCGAAGCGGAAACGCGGCAATCGCTCGCGAACATTCGCGAGGTGCTGAAAGCCGCCGGCATGGACTTCAAGGACGTGACGACGGTGACGGCCTACATCGTGAGCTTCGCCGAGTTCGCGAAGTTCAACGCGATCTATCGCGAAACGTTTCCCAGCGATCAACCGGCGCGCGCGACCGTGCAGGTCGCGGCGCTGAACGACGGCGCACGCGTCGAGCTGCAGATGATCGCGGTCAAACCGTGAGGGCGGCACTGGGAAGGGATTCGGGATTTGGGATT
>DAIUKO010000375.1:0-6940 GCA_036848175.1 Vicinamibacterales bacterium
TTCTACAACAATCTTCCTCCCCGCAGCTACCGCTTCCGCGTGATCGCGAGCAACAACAGCGGCGTGTGGAACGAGGCCGGCGCCTCGCTCGATTTCTCGATCGCGCCGGCCTACCACCAGACGGCATGGTTCCGAGCGGCGTCGGTTATCGGTGTGCTGGCGCTGCTGTGGGCGGCGTATCAGTACCGCGTGCGGCAGGTGGCGGCGGCGTTCGACGCGCGGCTGCAGGAGCGCGTCAACGAGCGGACGCGCATCGCCCGCGACCTCCACGATACGCTGCTGCAAAGCTTTCACGGGCTCCTGTTCCGGTTCCAGGCGGCCACGAACAAACTTTCGGACTCGCCGGTCAAGCAGGAATTCGAGACCGCGATCGATCAGGCAGCGCAGGCGATCACCGAAGGCCGCGACGCCGTGCAGAACCTGCGCACGTCCACCGTCGTCACCAACGACCTCGCCGAGGCGATCGGCACGCTCGGCGCCGAGCTCGCGGCCGCGCAAACATCGGACGCGAAGTCCAGGCCGACGGTTGTCGACGTTGCCGTCGAGGGCACATCGCGGGATCTCCATCCGATCATCCGCGACGACATCTACCGGATCGCCGGCGAGGCGCTGCGCAACGCGTTCCGCCACGCGCACGCGCGCCACATCGAAGTTCGGATCCGCTACGACGATGCGCAGCTGCAGGTCCGGGTGCGCGACGATGGCACGGGAATCGATCCAGCCGTCCGCGATCAACAGAAGCCCGGACACTTCGGCCTGCCCGGCATGCGCGAGCGCGCCGACCTGGTCGGCGCCCATCTCACCGTGTGGAGCGAGGTGGGGCTCGGCACCGAGGTCGAGCTGACGATTCCCGCGGCCGCGGCGTACGCCACGCCGCGCGGGCGCGCGCGCTCCTGGTTGTTCGTCAAGAGAGCGGGTACGAGTTCGTGAAGGCGACACGCGAACGCGGACGGCAGCTGATTGCGGTGGGTACCGCGCTGATGTGCGCGCTGCTGGCGTGGTCCCCGCGTGCGTTTGCGCTGAATGCCGCGCTCGACGTCAGCCAGTACGCGCACACGGCGTGGAAGATCCGTGAGGGATTCGCGAAAGGCGCGATCAACGCCATCGCGCAGACGCCTGACGGCTATCTCTGGCTCGGTACGGAGTTCGGCCTGATACGATTCGACGGCGTCCGCGCCGTCCCGTGGCAGCCGCCGCCGAGACAGCCGCTGCCGTCCGGCCGCATCCTCTCGCTCCTGGCCGCTCGCGGCGGAACGCTCTGGATCGGCACCGACACAGGGCTCGCCAGCTGGAACGGCCGGACACTCAGCGGATACGCGGAGGTCGGTGGCGCGCAGGTCGGTTCGATGGCCGAGGATCGCGAAGGATCGATTTGGTTCTCGGCATATCCCCGCGGCCTGTGCGCGATCAGACATGGGCACGCCGACTGTACGACGGTCGGCGAGGGTCGGTCGTACATCGCCGGTTTGTTCTTCGACAGGAGCGGGGCACTCTGGGTCGGGGCGCGCAACGGTCTCTGGCGATGGAAACCGGGACCGCCGGTGTTCGTCGCCGTCGATGAAAACCAGAACGGGTTTCGGGGAATCGTCGACGCCGACGACGGTTCCATTTTCGCGTCGAGGCGAGGACAACTGCTTCGAGTCGCCGACGGGCGCGCGACCGTTGCCGCCACGTTGCCGGCGCAGACGCAACGGTTCCAGACCATGCGCATGCTTCGGGATCGCGACGGCGGCATCTGGGTCGCGACGTCCGGCGGCGGTCTGGTTCACATCCACCAAGGCAGGACCGACGTGTTCACTCGAGCCGACGGGCTGTCGAACGACGCCGTGCTGGCGATGTACGAGGACCGCGAACGGAATATCTGGGTGTCGACCGACGGCGGACTCGATCGGTTCCACGAGACGGCCGCGTCGGCGCTCTCTGTCGCTCAGGGCCTGTCGAGCAGCCGGGTCATTTCGGTTCTCGCCGATGGTGAAGGCGCGGTCTGGATCGGCGCCAATGAAGGCCTCAACCGCTGGAAGAACGGCCAACTCACCGTGTACCGCAACGAGCGGGTACCGGCGGCGACGCCGGGCGCGACCCGCCCGGACAACGTCCGCGAGGTCGTCGGCCGCGGACTGCCGGAACACGGCGTTCATTCGATCTACGAAGACAGCCGCGGTCGCGTGTGGATCGCGACCGGATTCGGATTCGGCTTCCTGGACGGCGAACGGTTCGTGCCGGTCGATGTCGGCCGGCCGATCGACCGCGTGAACACCTACAGCATCGTCGAGGATTCGCGCGGCACGATCTGGATGGCCACGCTGGAGCTCGGACTGCTGTGCGTCGATCTCGACGGCGCGGTGCGACAGGTGACGCTGGCATCGCTGAACCGCGCCGGCGACGTGCTCAGCACGCTCCTCGCGGATCCGTCAGGCGACGGCGTCTGGATTGGCTTCAGCAGGAGCGGTCTTGCGTATCTCGCCGACGGTCGCCTTCGCGCGTCGTATTCACCCTCCGACGGCCTGGCCGGCGGACGCATCACCGCTCTGTACCGCGACGCGGACGGAACGTTGTGGATCGCCGCGGAGGAGGGACTGTCGCGGCTGAAAGACGGCCGCATCGCGACCTTCACGCGCCGGAACGGCCTGCCGTGCGATCAGCTTCACTGGGTCATCGAGGACGCGACGCACGCGCTGTGGATGGACACACCCTGCGGGCTGGTGCGCGTCGCGCGCGCGGAACTCGACGCAGCCTCGACACTCAACGCCACCATCTTCGACGCGTCCGACGGCGTACCGATTGTGACCAGCTCCGGCGGGTACGGACCGCACGTGACGCGATCGCTCGACGGACGGCTGTGGTTCGGCGGAGTCGAGGGCGCGAACATCATCGATCCGCAGCGTCTGTCGACGAACACCCTGCCGCCGCCGGTGCACGTCGAGCGCGTCACCGCGGACCGCAGGATCTACGAGGGCGGATTCGAACACGGACCGATGCGCCTGCCGCCTTTGATCCGCGATCTGCAGATCGACTACACGGCGCTCAGCCTCGTCGCGCCGGAAAAGATGCAGTTCCGTTACAAGCTCGAAGGCTGGGACCGCGACTGGCAGGATGCCGGCAATCGACGGCAGGCGTTCTACACCAATCTCAATCCAGGCACGTATCGGTTCCGCGTCCGCGCCAGCAACAACAGCGGGGTGTGGAACGAAACTGGCGATGCGGTCGACTTCTCGATTGCGCCCGCCTACTACCAGACTGCATGGTTCATCACGCTGTCAGCACTTGCCGCGCTGGCGGTGCCGTGGGCGCTGTATCAGCGTCGCATGCGACGTGTCGCCAACGAATTCAACGTGCGACTGGACGAGCGCGTCACCGAGCGGACGCGCATCGCGCGCGAACTGCACGACACGCTGCTCCAGGGCTTTCACGGCCTGCTGTTCCGCTTTCAGGCGGTGAGCAACATGCTGCCAGCCAGGCCCGTGGAAGCGAAACAGCAGCTCGACGGCGCGATCGACCAGGTGGCGCAGGCGATCACCGAGGGCCGGGACGCGGTGCAGAACCTGCGCGCGTCCACGGTCATTGCCAACGATCTGGCCGAGGCCATCACCACGCTTGGCGCGGAACTCGCCGCGGCCGCACCAGTCGCGGCAGATGCGAATCCGCCGCGCGTCGACGTGTCGGTCGAAGGCACGCCGAGGGATCTTCATCCGATTCTCCGCGACGACGTCTACCGCATCGCCGGCGAAGCGCTGCGCAACGCGTTCCGCCACGCCGGCGCGCGCCGGATAGAAGTGGAAATCCGGTACGGCGACACCGCGCTTCAGGTACGAGTGCGCGACGATGGCCAGGGCATCGACGCGGTGCTGCTCGACGAACAGCAGCCGGGCCACTTCGGCATCCGCGGGATGCGCGAACGCGCCGAGCTGGCCGGCGGTCATCTCGACGTGTGGAGCAAAGCAGGATTGGGTACGGAGGTGGAGCTGACGATTCCCGCCGCCGCCGCGTACGCAACGCCGCGTGTGCGGAGCTTGTCCTCGTGGTTTGCCAGAAAAACGGGTACCAACGCGTGAGCGACGTCATTCGGATCCTGTCGGTCGACGATCACGCGCTGCTGCGCGGCGGGATCGCCGCGCTCGTGTCCGGCCAGCCAGACATGATGATCGTCGCCGAGTGCTCGAACGGAAGAGAGGCGATCCAGCAGTTTCGCGCGCACAAGCCGGACGTCGTGCTGATGGATCTGCAGATGCCGGAGATGAGCGGGCTCGACGCGATCATCGCGATCCGCGGCGAGTTTCCCGACGCGCGCATCATCGTGCTCACGACCTACGCCGGCGACGTGCAGGTCTTGCGCGCACTCCAGGCGGGCGCTCGCGCGTACCTCTTGAAGAATTCGGTGCACAAGGAGCTCCTCGACACGATTCGCGCGGTTCACGCCGGAAAGAAGACGCTCTCGCCTCAGATCTCCTACGAGCTGGCCGAGCACGCGACCGACGATGGGCTCACCAAAGCGGAAATCGATGTCCTGCGGCTGATCGCCGCCGGCAACGCGAACAAGCAGATTGCCGACCTGCTGTCCATCACCGAAGACACCGTCAAGGGCCGCGTCAAGAACATCCTGTCCAAGCTCGGCGCCAACGATCGAACGCACGCCGCCGTCATCGGGCTGAAACGCGGCATCATCGAGCTGTAAGAGGGCAGGGTCTCCGCTCGCTCACTCGAAAGAGTGCGCCCGGCGACTCTTCCGGGTCATTCCCGACGGATCGCAACGCCTCCGGGGTGTATACCTCGAAAGAGTGCCGAGGCGTCACGATCGAGTCCGCCACAGACTCCAACTGGGATTGTCCGCATCGCGCTCCACGCTCACAATTCGTCGAAACATCGGCGTTCGCCACGACGTCGCGAACGGCGCGGTGATGGACGACGAAGCGATTGCGCGAAGGAGTTCGTATGGGGAGCACGACCGGAGCCGGAGCCATGACCGGAAACGAATTCGAACAGATCGAGCGCGCGAACGATATCGGACTGCAGCCGGTCGTCTTCGTGCACGGCTTGTGGCTGCTTCCGAACAGTTGGGAGCGTTGGGCTGCGTTCGTCGAATCCGTCGGGTACGTCGCGGTTGTCCCAGGCTGGCCGGATGATCTCGAGACCGTCGGTGACGCGAACGCACACGCGGACGTTCTCGCCAACAAAACGATCGGACAGATTGCCGATTACGAGGAACGAATCGTCCGCCGGCTCAACAGAAAGCCAGCCCTGGTCGGACATTCGTTCGGCGGATTGATCGTGCAGATACTCGCCGGACGCGGCCTCTCGGCGGCGACGGTCGCGATCTCGCCGGCGCCGTTCCGCGGCGTCCTGCCGCTGCCGGCGTCGTCGATCAAATCGGGCTGGCCGGTGCTCAGGAATCCGGCGAATCGCCACCGCGCCGTCGCCTTGTCGTTCGAGCAATTCCAGTACGGTTTTGCGAACGCGGTCAGCCAGCACGAAGCGCAGGAACTGTACGGCACCTTCGCCGTGCCCGGACCGGGCGCGCCGCTCTTTCAAGCCGCTTCGGCGAACCTCAATCCGTGGACCGAAGCGCAGGTGAACACCGAGAGTCCCGATCGCGGACCGATGTTGATCATCGCGGCGAAGGAGGACCACACGGTCCCGGTGGCTGTTTCAGAGGCCGCATACGAGCAGCAGAAGGGGAATATCGGCATCACCGAGTACGCCGAGATGCCCGCCCGTGGCCACGCGCTCACGATCGATCACGGATGGCGGTACGTGGCCGACACGGCGGTCAGGTTCATCCACCGGTTTGCTTAGGAAGTCGAATGATGCTGTGACTGCATCACGAATCGAGGAGTGCCATGAACGCGGCGACACTGGTAAGGGATTTCGTCGACATGCCATGCGGCCCTCTCGAGCCGCTCCCTGTTTTGCCGACCCGCTCGGGATCCGGAGGCGCCGAGAACGGTGCGGTCCTCCTTGGTGATCTGACATCTCAAGATGTGATGCACGAAGGGATCATCGGACGGAGCCCGGCGCTCAGAACCGTGCTCGCCGACCTCGAGATGGTTGCGCCGACCGACGCGACTGTTCTCATCTGCGGCGAGACCGGGACGGGCAAAGAGCTGATCGCACGCGCGGTTCACAACCTGAGCGCACGGCGCGCGAATTCGTTCGTGCCGTGCAACTGCGCGGCCATCCCGGCCGCGCTCCTCGAGAGCGAGCTTTTCGGTCACGAGAAAGGCGCGTTCACCGGCGCCGTCCTCCAGCGCGTCGGACGATTCGAGCTGGCCAACCGGGGAACGATTTTTCTCGACGAGATCGGCGAGGCGCCGCTCGAGCTTCAGCCGAAGCTGCTCCGCGTCCTGCAGGAGCGCGAATTCGAACGGCTCGGCAGCTCGCGAACCCTCCATACCGATGCCAGGGTGGTGACTGCGACCAACGTCGAGCTCCCGCAACTGGTCAAGGCTAGACAGTTTCGCGCCGACCTCTATTATCGGCTGAACGTGTTTCCCATTTGCCTCCCGCCGCTGCGGGAAAGACGGGACGACATTCCGCTGCTGGTCCGGTACTTCGCCCGCCATTACGCGGCGCGCATGCACCGGCGGATCAAGTGGATCGCCTCGATTGCGATGGACGCTCTGGTTGCTTACTCGTGGCCGGGCAACATCCGTGAGCTGCAGAATCTGATCGAGCGCGCGGTGATTCGATCCGCGGGCGACCGGCTGGACGTTCCGCTGTCGGAGATCGGCGAGGGGATTTGCGCGGCGAAAAGCGGGGAAGTCGGGGAGACGCTGGAAGACGCAGAACGCGCACACATCCTCGCGACGCTAAAGGAGACGCGTTGGGTGCTGTCTGGTCCGCGCGGCGCCGCGACTCGGTTGGGCCTCAACCGCAGCACGCTGCAGTTCCGGATGAAGAAGCTCGGGATCGAGCGACCGATTTGACGGAGAGGCACGTGCTTTTT
>DAIUKO010000376.1:0-6931 GCA_036848175.1 Vicinamibacterales bacterium
ACGTCGACACCTTCCGCATCATCGGCATCGTGCGCGACGCGAAGTTCGCCGGGTTCGCGCTGCACCGGCCGGCGCGGCCGATGTTCTTCGTCCCGCTGGCCCAGAACGTCGACTACAAGAGCGATCTGATGAAGCGCATCGAACTGCAGTCGCTCTTCATCTACGGCATGATGCTCGTCACCACGCTCACGCCGGGCGTGCTCGAACCGCTGCTCACGAAAACGCTGTCGGAGGTCGATCCGAACCTGACGATCACCAGCGTCAGGACGATGCAGCAGCAGGTGGAGTTGTCGTTCGACCAGCAACGTGCCGTCGCAAGCCTCGCCAGCCTGTTCGGCATCGTCGCGCTGGTGCTGGCCGCTGTCGGCTTGTACGGCGTCACTGCGTACTCGGTCGCGCAGCGGACGAACGAGATCGGCATTCGCATGGCGCTCGGCGCCGACCGCGTGAAGGTCGTCGACCTCGTGCTGCGCAGCGCGTTCAAGCGCGTGGCCGCCGGATTGATTCTCGGCTTGCCGCTCGCCGTCGGCGCGGGCCGCCTGATCGCGGCGCAGCTCTACGGCGTGTCGTTCTGGGATCCGCTCGCGCTGGCCATCGCCGCCGGCTCGCTCGCGGCGTGCGCCTTTATCGCGGCCGTGATCCCGGCCGGCCGCGCCGCGTCGATCTCACCGATGAGCGCGCTGCGCGCCGAGTAAGATCATCACCCTTCGCCGAGCTCGTGCGAATGTGACAGGCGCGTGTCGTTGAACCCGACGAATCGATGCCGCTCGGTCGGCAGCCCGAACCCCTCTGCGCGTCACGTTTGGGCTCGAGCAGACTGAGGCGCTTGGGCCCCGAGCTTGCTAGTAGAAGCAAGCGCTCTTACGCACGTGGAGGGGCCATGCCAGCGACGCCGATTGACTTGCTCCGAAATCAGGCGAAAACGATCATCGGCGCGCTGCCGCGGCTGCACGATGGAGACATCGAGGCCATCCACGACGCGCGCGTGGCATCGCGGCGGATTCGCGAAGTCCTCCCGCTGACCGGCGACTGGTATCCGCAAGGGGTGATTGACGATTTTGCGGGCACGTTCAAGCGGATCGGCCGGAACCTCGGCCGTGTCCGCGATGCGGACGCGCGCATCGCGCTGCTGGCGTACCTCGAAACCCGGATTCCGCCGGCGGCCGCGCCGCTCCTCGCGCTCCAACGTGAGCAGGAGCGCGATCGCCTCCGCCTCCTGCGGAAGTTGATCAAGCGGTTCGAGCGTCGCGAGGTCGCGCGCGTGCTCGACAAGATCGCCGCCGGGCCTGTGCGTAACTGGTGGCCGTGGGCGACCAGCGGCAGCCGATGGCCCGGCGAGCTCCGCGGCGCGACGGCCGAACGTGCGGCGGCCACCCGCGAAGCGGTGGAGCATGCGACGGGCGTCTATTTTCCGAACCGCAGTCACCAGACGCGGATCGCGCTCAAGAAATTCCGCTACGCGCTGGAAATCGCGTGTGCCACCGGCGGCAGCGCCGCGATGCGGGATGCATTGCGGCACCTGAAGAAGGCACAGGACGTCCTCGGCGATCTTCACGATCGCCACGTCCTCGTCGACGATCTGCCGAAGGAAGCCACGCCGGAGCTGGACATCAATGCCACTCACCTCCGGCTGGTGACAGAGGTCGTCGGAGCCGAGTGCCGCGACCTCTACGCACGGTTTCTCAGGCGGCGGCCGCAGCTCCTGGAAATCTGCCGTCGCTTCGAACGCGTGCACCGACGCCGCGTGGCCGTCGCACCGGCTGCCGCCGCCATCGTCATCTCGTCGGCGTTCTATATGTGGCGTCAAGCGCGCATGTCGCAGCCGCGCCTCCGCGATCGCGGCGTCTCAGTGAGAATTCCCATTCCGGACGCGTTGCAGGCGAGCCAATAGCGCGCCTTCGGAAACAGAGGCAGACGGAGATAACGGAGTTCACAAACGGAGCAACGGAGCAAACGGAGGACGAACGGAGGAGAGGTTCGACGGCCGGCCCGCACAGCGGGCCGGCTGACACCGACGGATCGGATCGGGATCATGAATGGCAGCCCGGATCCAGTGCCATTCATGATCCCGATCCGATCTGTCGGTGTGCGTCGCTTCGCGACGCCGTCGAACCGCTGTCGATCGCAATCCGGAATTGCGCATCTAACTGAGGGAGTGCTTTTCTCCGTTCGTCCTCCGTTAACTCCGTTCCTCCGTTTGTGAACTCCGTTGACTCCGTCCACCTCCGTTAGCTCACGCCGATGACGCTCCCTGCTGCATTCAGAGACGACGGGTCGCTCAACGTCATCGTGGAATCGCCCCGCGGCGCCACGGTGAAATTCAAGTACGACCTCGCCCTCGATCGGATCGTCCTGTCGCGGCCGCTGCCGTCGGGCCTCGTCTATCCACACGACTGGGGATTCGTGCCGTCGACGCGCGCGCCGGATGGCGATCCGGTCGACGCGATGATCGTGTGGGACGGCATCAGCTATCCGGGCGTTCTCGTCCCGTGCCGCGCGATCGGGATTCTGAACGTGGAGCAGACCAACCTCAAAACAGGCGCGCGCGAGCGCAACGATCGCCTCGCCGTGCTGCCGGTCACGGCGCCGCGGTTCGACGCGATCGCGACCGTCCTCGACCTGCCGGAGCGGACACGCGCGGAGCTGGAGCAGTTCTTCCTCGCCGCGACGTACTTCGAGAAGAAGAACGTCCGCCTGCTTGGCTGGGAAGGGCCGGCGCGCGCGCGCACCTTCGTCGAGGAATCGCTCCAGAAGTAGTACTATCGGTCGCCGCATCAACAGCAGACCGGGAGCAGGGCGATGGCTCGAGCGCAGAAGAAATCACCGGCCGACGACCAGGAAGTTCGGGAACAGGAGGTGCTGCGCGCCAATCGCGAGCTGGCCGCATATTTCAAGGGTCAACGCACCGAGCGCGAAGCGCGAGCGGCTCTGAAAATCATCAAGGCGTTCATCCGCGACCGCGAGCAGATGCAACCCGCCAGCCGGCGGCCGTTGCCGGGCGCGGCGTCAGCCGCGACCGAGAAGAGGAAAGCGAAGCCGCCGACGCCGATCAAGAAGGTCCGCCGCCGCAGCGTCAGGCGTCCGGTTCCCGTCCCTGTCCCCGTCTCCGTTCCCGCCACACAGGAAGCAGACGCCGGAGCAGACGAAGCGCCGCTCGATCGCGGTGCGTGAGGAGTTCTCACCGGCGCGTGAACAAGGAGACCGCATGGGGACGATCGCCCGTCGTGATTTCCTGAAGGCTGCGTCAGTCGCCGCGGCCGCGACTCCACTCGTCGCCGCGGCGAGGCGCGGCTCGCGAGAGGACCTGAAGATCTCGTCCGCGTCGTACACGCCGATCCAGGAGTACCCGATCCGGCCGACGCCGCACTCGGACGTCACCATCACCGACACGTTCTGGAAGCGGAAGATCGACATCAACGCGAAGGTCACGATCCCATTCGAGGTCGAAAAGCTGAGCGAGACGGAGCGAGGCTTCGCCGGCAACGTGCTCGAGGCGGCGATGCTGTCGTTGAAGACGCATCCGAATGTTCGCCTGCAGTCGCAGGTCGAGGCGCGCGTCGAGGAGATCAGGCAGACGCGCCGCGGCGGGAACAGCGGATTCGAGGTTGCCGCCACCTACTACCGCACGAGCGGCAAACGAGACCTGCTCGACGGTGCGATCGCGTCGGCCGATGCGCTCTACAAGGACTTCGTCGAGAAGAACCCACCGTTCTCGGGCGGCGAGCGGGACGCCATCAACTGCGTCCAACTCTATCTGGTGACGCACGACCGGAAGCACCTCGATCTGGCGAAGCACTATCTCGACATCCGCGGTCTCGACAACTCGGTGAACCGCAGCCGGCACAATCAGTCGTACAAGCCGGTGCTCGAGCAGCGCGAAGCGGTCGGCCACGCGGTGAACTGCGTCTCGCTCATGGTCTCGCTCGCCGACGTCGGTGTGCTGACCGGGATCAAGGACTACTTCGACGCAGCCGAGCGGATGTGGACCGATGTCGTCGAGAAGAAGATGTACATCACCGGCGGCGTCGGCACGACCGGCAACGAAGGATTCGGCGAGCCGTACTCGCTGCCGAACATCTCCGCGTACTCGGAGACGTGCGCCGTCCTGATGTTCATCACGCTCAACCATCGCTTGTTCATGGCGACCGGCGATGCCAGGTACATCGACGTCATGGAACGCGGCATGTACAACAACGCCATCGACGGCGTGTCCGCAGCCGGCGATCGCTTCTTCTACGTGAACCGCCTGGCGAGCGCCGGCGACGGCCGCGACGAGCGCTGGTCGCGCGCGTCGCTGGAGTGCTGTCCGCCGAATCTCGTCCGGTTCCTGGCGTCGATGCCCGGCTTCGTCTACGCGCAGGACAAGCGCGATGCGATGTACGTCAACCTGTACGTGTCGAGCAAGACGTCGTTCAAGGTCGGCGCAAAAGACCTCGCGCTCTCCGTCGAGAGCGAGATGCCATGGGGTGGCGTCTCGACGATCGTCGTCTCGACCAAAGACGATGTGCGGGGCGTGATCAAGCTGCGCATTCCGGGCTGGGCGAGGAATCAGCCGGTTCCGAGCTCGCTCTACTCGTACGCGGGCGAACTCGAGAAACAGACGACTGTATCCGTCAACGGCAGGAGCGTGAGCGCGATTCCGGACAAGGCTGGCTACGTGTCGCTCGATCGCACGTGGAAGAACGGCGACGCGATTCGCGTCGAGTTCCCGTTCGACATCAGGAGAGTCGTGGCCAACGAGCGCGTCACACAAGACCGGCGCAGGATGGCAGTCGAGCGAGGACCGATCGTCTACTGCCTCGAATCGCACGACATCCCGGACCGTCACGTATTGGATGCCCTGCTCGATCCGAATGTCGTCTTGACTTCGTCTGTCGACGCGGCACTATTCGGCGGCGTCACGGTGATCCACGCCGACGCGCGGAGAGTCACCAACCCGTCAGTGCCGCCGAATCGCGTCACGCTCATCCCGTACTACCTGTGGGCGAATCGCGGCGCGGGGGAGATGAGCGTCTGGTTGTCCACGGCCGGCTACCGCCTTGGCGACACCGGTCCCGCCGGCGGCTGCATCTTCTATGAGAACCCGAACTACGCCACTGACGGCTGGCGCTATCTGGAAGCGGCGCCCTTCGATCAGAGCGCGGGCGCGAAGTGGGGATGCTTCCGCCGCGCCATCGCCGGCGCTCGCGGCACGGCCGTGGGAACCGGACAGCAGAACACGCGCGACATGCTCGCGGCGTGCACGGAGCCTGGTGCGGCGGCGGCGCTGTGCGCCACGCTCACGGTCAACGGCGTCGGCGGCTGGTTTCTCCCGTCGCGAGACGAACTGGCGCTGATGTATCGCAACTTGAAGGCAGCCGGGGCCGGTGACTTCCGCGATGGCGGCGTCGCCGACAACTTCACCTACTGGGCATCGTCGCAGCAGACGGCGGACATGGCCGTGCACATCGACTTCGCGGATTTGGGCCGCCAGCACGGCGACGACAAGGATTTTCCGCGCAGGGTTCGTGCCGTCCGCAAGGTTTGATCGACACCAAGGACACCAAGGACACAAAGGGCACAAAGGGCACCAAGGACACAAACCGATGAGAAAAATGCGCTAAGCTCGGTGAGCCGTTCGGACATCAGATGCCGCGTAGCTCGTAGGAGAGTCAGAGATGGGTATGCCTCCGGGACCGACGGGACTGCAGAACCGCCCCGTCATCGATCCGGGCACGAATTCGGCTCATGAGATGCCGTCGCCCGGCGGGCTCGTTCACCGCGTGCAGTTCCGCGACGAGCTGACGCCGATAGCCCGCTACATCGCCGCGGAGATGAACACGAACGCGCACGGCGACGATGTGAAGCACATGGCGGAGATGAATGCGTTCTCCCCGGAACAGTGCATCACCGACTACACGCATTTACCGTGGTGGAAGCAGCTGCTTCAACTCGGCATCACGCCTGAGCAATGCGTGAAGATGGGGATGTCGTTTCACACCGCCGCGCTGCTGTCGTGGGGCCTGAAGGTGCGCCAGGACGGCGATTGGGATCACAAGCCGAAGATCGCCAAGCGTTTTCATCCGCGATCGCCTGGCCTCCAGCATTGGCATCTCTACGGCAACACGCTGTACTTCTACGACGTCTGGTCCAACATCCACTACGGATACGTGGGGAGGGCAGCGGGATTCTCGTCTGATGTGCTGCTGGACGGCGCCGGGCTGGAACAGATTGGATCCGATCTCGCAACCCTGAACCTCCCAAGCCGATCGCCGGGCGTCGACGGGCTGCGGGCGTGGGACGGTCCCTCGGATCGCGCGGCGATCACCATGGGGATCGACTTGTACCGCCGCCACGCTCATCACATCACGGCGAACGAAGTCTTGATGGCGGTGATTACGTCGCCGGACATTCGCACCAAACCCTATTCGCCGTAGTTCGGATTAGCTGTGAGACGTGCCGAGACCGGCCCGTGGTGTCGTCGTGCGCTGAGCGCGCTGGTCCTCGTGACCATCACCATCGCCGGCTGCAGGGTTCTTGGAAACGACGTGGTCAAAGTTCGCGTCATCGTCGAGGCGGCCGCCCAGGGTCGCCAGGTCAGCGATCTCGACCTCGTCGCCGGCAGCGCCACCTACTCGTGGCCCGGTCAGAAAGCCGGCGCGACACGAGACGTGAACCTGCTGCCTGGTCCCGAGGATGATCGGCAGCTGTTCTTTTCGTACAAGTTCGACGGGGAGAAGCGCTACTGGGACGGACCAAAGATCCCGATGGGCACCGGCTATCGAATGGAGATCACCATCGACGCGAGCGGCCGCGTCTCCAGCCGACACTGCATCCTGCCCTGCACGTTGAGTTGACGCCTACTCCTGCCGCAGCGTGACCGCGGGATCGGCGCGGACTGCGCGGAGTGCGGGCGCGACGCTGGCGGCGAGCGCGGTCGCGACGAGGACGG
>DAIUKO010000377.1:0-4417 GCA_036848175.1 Vicinamibacterales bacterium
CAGGACGCCGACGCTGCTGCTGCAGGGCGAAGACGACGTGACCGATCCGATCGGACAGAGTCAGCAGTTCTATCGCGGGCTGAAGCGATATCATGTGGAATCCGACCTCGTGCTCTATCCGCGTGAAGGGCACGGCTTCCGCGAAGAGAAGCACCTCCTGGATCGCTTGAACCGAATCATCGCGTGGTACGACAAATACCTGAAACCTCACCAACCGGCGACGGCCCATCCGTGACCGAGAACGCAGACCTCCTTCCTCAATCGTTCGTCGAGAACAGCACGGAAGCCGTAGTCATGCTCAACGCGGACGGAACGGTCCGCTACGTCAGCGAAGCGTCGGTGTACCTGCTGGGGTACTCGGTCGATGAGCGGGTCGGACAGAGCGGCTTCGAGCTGATTCATTCCGACGATGTCGCACGGGCGCAGGCGCTGTTCACGGACCTGCTGCGCCAGCCGGGCGTCCCGATCGAGGGCGCGTATCGCGTGCGCCACAAGAACGGCGAGTACCGCGACCTCGCGGTCGTGGCGGTGAGCCGGCTCGACGACCCGGACGTCAACGCGATCGTCGTCAACTACCGCGACATCACCGAGCGGCTGCGCGCCGAGCGCGCGCTGCGCGACAGCGAGACGCGCCTCCGGCACATCGTCGAGCACGCGCAGGATCTGATCTATTACTGCGACCCCGCCGGTCGCTTCACCTACGTGAACCCGGTCGCCGAGCGCGTCATGAAATACGAGGAAGGCGAGCTGCTCGGCCTCCACTTCATGACGCTCATCCGGTCCGACTACCGCGACGCCGCCGCGGAGCTGTATACGCGTCAGATCGTCGAGCAGGTGCCGAACACGTACTTCGAATTTCCTTCCGTCACGAAGGACGGCGACGTGTTGTGGGTCGGTCAGCACGTGCAGCTCGTCTACGAAGGCGAGCGGATCGTTGCCGTGCACGCGATCGCGCGCGACATCACGCGGCAGAAGAACGCGGAAGAGCGGCTGAGAAAATCCGAAGCGCGCTACCGTTCGCTGATCCAGGGCGCGGCCTACGGAATCTACCGCTCCACGTTTCAGGGCCAGATCCTCGACGCCAATCCCGCGCTCGCGCGGATGCTCGGCTACGCGTCCGTGCAGGATCTCCTGACCGTCAACATGCGCGACCTGTATCGCACGCCCGCCCAGCGCGTCGAGCTGATCAAGCGCTTCGCCGGTGCGCAGCACGGCGAGGCGGAGATCTGGTGGAAACGCAAGGACGGGACGCCGATCCTCGTGCACATCACCGCGCGCATGGTCGACGTCGAGGTCGGCGTCGGCGGCTTCGAGGGGATCACCGAGGACATCACCGAGAAGCGCGCGCTCGAGGAGCAGCTGCGTCAGGCGCAGAAGATGGAAGCGATCGGCCGGCTGGCGCGCGGCGTCGCGCACGACTTCAACAACGTGCTCGCCGCGATCAGCGGTTCGAGCGAGCTGCTCATGGCCAGAACGGATCTCGACGAATCGGCGCGGGAAGAGGCCGAAGCGATCCGCGAGGCGGCAGAGCGCGGCGCCTCGCTGACGCGGCAGCTCCTCGCCTTCAGCCGGCGGCAAGTGCTGCAGCCGCAGACACTCGATCTGAAGGAGGCCGCCGAGCAGCTGCACGGCATGCTGCAGCGCCTGGCCGGCGACGCCGTGACGGTGCGCACGCACGCAGGCGACGCCGCGGTAGCGGTGTGCATCGAGTCGGGCCAGTTCGAGCAGGTCTTGATGAATCTCGTCGTCAACGCCCGTGATGCGATGCCGGACGGCGGGACGATCGACATCACCATCGAACCCGTACGCCTCGACGAGCGCTCGGTACTGCGCTATCCGGGCATTGCCGCCGGCACCTATGCGCGCATCGCCGTCAGTGACACGGGCGTCGGCATCTCCGCTGAACAGCAGCCGCACGTCTTCGAGCCGTTCTTCACGACCAAGGCGCCGTCCAAAGGCACCGGCCTCGGCCTGTCGATCATCTACGGCATCGCGAAGGAGAACGGCGGCACCGTCACGTTTTCGACGATGCCCAATGAGGGAACGACCTTCGACGTGTTGTTGCCGTTGGTGCCGTCGTAGGCTCCGCCCCTAGACCATCTCCCGCAGCGCGGCCCACGTTTCCGGATCCTGCGACACCAGCGTGCTGAGGTAGAGCTGCACGTCGGCTTGCGGGAACTTCGACGCGAGATCGGCGGCGGCCGCCGCCACTTTCGACCCGTCGGGCTTCACGTCTTCCTGCTGAATGAGTCCGTTCTCGTGCGCGATCCCGAGCGCGTCGAGAAACGCGCCCATCATCGGCCGCTGCTCGGCGAGGTGATAGGCGATGAGCGCGCGCGCGGCAATCGAATCGGGCAGCGCGCCGAGGCTCGCGAGGTGGCGTGTCTTCCGATCGAGGTCGAGCGAGATGACGGTCTTCGGCCTGAATTTCTTCTGCTGCGCGATGAGAAGCGCCGCCTGCACCTGATCGTTGGTCCCCTCTTCGTCCTCCCAGAACGCACGCGCGGCGCGCTGCCGCTGCTCCAGGCTCATTTTTTTCCAGACGCGGGACGGAGTCAGCATCGTGTCGGTCGTCATTGTTGTTATTCTAGTCCGGTGAGTTCAGCGTCCTATAGACCGCCCGTCCTGAGCCTGTCGAAGGACGAGCGTCCGGCGGCGCTCATGGTTCGACAAGCTCACCATGAGCGTTTACAAGGACATCATCCTCAGACCAATCGCATGCGACGCGTCATGCTCGCCCCGATTCTCGCGCTGGCGCTCGCGTGCGTGCTCGTCGCGCAGACGCCGGGCACTCATCCGATCAGCGGACGACGGTTCGCGCCGGTCATG
This sequence comes from Vicinamibacterales bacterium, assembly GCA_036848175.1. Taxonomy (GTDB): domain Bacteria; phylum Acidobacteriota; class Vicinamibacteria; order Vicinamibacterales; family CAVVIG01; genus QHWF01. Next base: position 2,830 of record DAIUKO010000377.1, read on the forward strand.
GGATGGCAGGGTGCGGACTGGCTGGAGCGCGGCGAGCGTGTCGAGGAGGAAGAACCCGACGTCGCGCTCGATGTGCTCAAGATCGCGAAGGGTGCGTCGGTCGCCGACATCGGCGCGGGATCCGGCTACATGACGGTGCGTCTCGCCAAGCGCGTCGGAGCGGCGGGAACCGTCTACGCGAACGACGTGCAGCCGCAAATGCTCGAGATGCTGCGCCGCAGGCTCGACAAGGAGAAGATCACGAACGTCACCCTCGTGCAGGGCGCGATCGACGATCCGAAGCTGCCGCCTGCATCCGTGGATCTCGAGCTGATGGTGGACGTCTATCACGAGTTCTCGCAGCCCCAGGCGATGCTGCGCGGGCTGAGACAGGCGCTGAAGCCCGGGGGACGGCTCGTGCTGGTCGAATACCGCAAGGAAGATCCGTCGATCCCGATCCGCCTGGAGCACAAGATGACGGTCGCGGAAGCGAAGATGGAGGTGGAGGCCGAAGGCTTCGCGCTCTCCAAGGTCGACGAGTCGCTGCCCCGCCAACACATTCTGATCTTCACCGTTGCTGTTCACTGAGCCGACGTTTCTATTCCTGTTCCTGCCGCTCCTGCTCGCGCTCTACTTCGCGACGTTCTCGCGCGAGCACGGATCGTACGGCAACGCGCTCCTCCTCGTCGCCAGCGTGATCTTCTACGCCAAGGGCGGCGGCGCCTTCACGTGGCTGATGCTCGCCTCGATCACGTTCAACTACTGGATGGGGATCGCTGTCGATCGGGCGCGCGCCAGCGACCGCGCGAAGGCGGTGCTCGCCTTCGCCGTCACCGTCAATCTCATCGTCCTCGGCATCTTCAAGTACGCGAACTTCTTCGCCGACAACGTCAACACCCTGTTCCTGGCGCTCGGCGCCAACCCGATCGTCGTCCCGCGCGTGCTGCTGCCGATCGGGATCTCGTTCTACACCTTCCACGCGATCTCGTACGTCGTCGACGTCTACCGCGGCGACGCGATCGCGCAGAAGAGTCCGGTGCACGCCGCGCTGTACCTGCTGCTGTTCCCGCAGCTCATCGCCGGCCCGATCATCCGGTATCGCGATCTCGCCGATCAGCTGGCGCGGCGCACGGTGACGGTCGACGACTTCGCCTACGGCGTCCGCCGCTTCGTCATCGGCCTCGGCAAGAAGGTCCTCGTCGCCAACGTCGTCGCCGCGCCCGCCGACGCCATCTTCACGATGCCGCTGGCGCAGCTGTCCACCGGCCATGCGTGGCTCGGACTGGTCTGCTACACGCTGCAGATCTACTTCGACTTTTCCGGCTACTCCGACATGGCCATCGGCCTTGGCCGGATGTTCGGCTTCCGCTTTCCGGAGAATTTTCGCTGGCCGTACATCGCGCGCAGCGTGCAGGAGTTCTGGCGCCGCTGGCACATCTCGCTGTCCACGTGGTTCCGTGATTACCTCTACGTGCCGCTCGGCGGCAACCGCGGGACGCCGGCGCGAACCTACGCGAATCTCGTCACGGTGTTCTTTCTGTGCGGTCTCTGGCACGGTGCGAGCTGGAACTTCGTCATCTGGGGGTTGTGGCACGGCGCGTTCCTCGTA
>DAIUKO010000377.1:4517-6922 GCA_036848175.1 Vicinamibacterales bacterium
CGAAACACGAAACCACGAAACGGCATCAAGGGATTCAAGAGCAACCGGAATTCGGTTTCGCGGTTTCGTGGTTTCGCGGTTTCGTGGTTTCGTGGTTTCGTGGTTTCGCAGTCTCGTGGTTTCGCGGTTTCGTGGTTTCGTGCTCCCGACATGCCTACACCCTCGCGGTGGTCATGATCGGCTGGGTGTTCTTCCGCGCTGAAACCTTGCCGGGCGCCGTCGCCTTTCTGAAGGCGTTGGCCGGCGTCAGGCCCGGCCTGCCGTCGCCGCTCACCGTGGGATGGTTTCTGTCGAACGATGTGCTGCTCGCCCTCGCGGCCGGCGTCATCGGATCGACGCCGTGGGTGCCTGCGCTCGCCGCCCGCCTGGCGCGCAATCGAAGGGATCGAACGCCGGGCGTTGAGTGGGCGGGAATGGCCGCGCTGACCGCGGTTCTCGTCCTCTCGATCATGCACATGGCCGCCCGCACGTACAACCCGTTCATCTACTTTCGATTCTGATGAACCGCTTCCTGGTCCTGATCTTCATCGCCGTCATTTCGCTGCCGCTCGCGGCCAACCTCGTGGGGATGGACGGCGCCGATCCCGGCGCCGAGAATCGCGAGCTCGCCGCCTTTCCTCGGCTCGACGGCTCGCCGACATCGATCGCCACCTATCCCACCCGGTTCGCCTTCTGGTTCGACGATCACTTCGGCTTCCGATCGGCGCTCGTACGTTGGTATGGCGAAACTCGCCTGTTCCTGCTTGGCACGTCGCCGACGCCGGCGGTGATCAAGGGCCGCGACGGCTGGTTTTTCTACGGCGAGGACGGTTCGATCGATGACTACGCGCGAGCCGATCCCCTGACGCCAGACGCGCTCCGCAACTGGCGTGCGGCGGCGACGCGTGCGCGCGGCTGGCTGCACGCCCGCGGGATCGGCTACGTGTTCTTCATCGCGCCCGACAAATACGTCATCTATCCGGAAATGATGTCGCCGGCGATCCGGCAAGCGGGCGCCGTGTCGAGGACCGATCAACTCTACGACGTGCTCGAGCACGACGGCTTCACATCCGACGTGCGCCCCGCGTTGATGACGGCGAAGGCGACCGAACGCATCTATCACCAGACCGACACGCATTGGAACGATCGCGGTGCGCTCGTCGCCTATCAGACGATCATCGACGCGGTCCGGCGGCAGGTCCCGGCCGTGCCGCCGCCATGGACGCGCGACGACTTCGAGGCGCAGACGCGCGAAGTCGAAGGGATGGATCTCGCCGGCATGATGGGCCTGACGCGCGTGATGCGCGAAGTCGATCTCGCGCTGGTGCCGAAGCGCGCACGCCGCGCACGCGTCGTCGAACCCGCCGGCGCCGAGCCGATGGCAGAAGAAGGGCGGCTGGTTACGGAGATCCCGGGATCGTCATTGCCGCGCGCCGTCATCTTCCGGGATTCGTTCGTCTCGCGGCTCGTGCCGTTTCTCTCCGAGCACTTCAGCCGCGCTGTGTACCTCTGGCAAAACGATTTCGACGCCAACGTCGTCACCGAGGAGCATCCCGACGTCGTGATCCAGGAGATCGTCGGGCGGCATCTCTACGGATTCATCCCCTCGCCCGAGCTCGTGCCGAAATGAGGCCGGCCTGAGTACACGCTCGTGGTGAGCCGTCGAACCACGAGCACGTTCGCTCGTCCTTCGACAGGCTCAGGACGAGCGGTGCATAAAACGTCGAGCAATTACCTCTAACGTACCGTCGGATACTTGATCCCGAGTTGCTCGAGGTAGGTTTTGTACTTCGACGGGTCGTAGTAGAAGGCCTTCATGTTCGGCCGGTACTGCTGAAGGATCTTCTCGTTCATGTACACCGCCGGTTGATCGCTGTCGACGATGAACGGAATGTACTTCTGGTCTTTGGTCTGCACGTTCCTAAAGTACTCCCATGCCTGCTGCACCAGCTCCGGCCGCATCAGCAGATCGATGATCGTCATCGCCTGTACCTTGGCGCCGGCGGTGGTCCCCTTGTGCGCGAGTGGCGTCGCCATGGCGATCGCATTCGCCCAATTGTGGCCCGGCGTACCGGGGATGTTCGCAGGATACCTGAGCGTGACGGTCGGCAGATTCCACGAGATGTCGCCGATATCGTCCGACGGTCCGCCCATGTTCTGCTCGGGATCGATGCCGCCGCGCAGTGGACCAATCGCGGTCGCCAGCCCGGTCTGCGGCTGCTTCAACTCTTTCTGCAGCGCTCGCGCGAGCGTGAGATCCGCTTCGTCCCAGGTGGGGAGGCCGACAGTAAGGATGTTCGCGTACATCGTCTCGGCGACGGTCTTGTTCATGTGCTGCGGCCATGCCGATCCAAGGAGCCGCGAGCTCACCTCGGTGTTGGTCATCATCGCCGCCGCCTTCGCCATCGTGTCGCCGATCTCGCGCA
>DAIUKO010000378.1:0-6910 GCA_036848175.1 Vicinamibacterales bacterium
GTGGTCTGACCGTGGTCTGACCGTGGTCTGACCGTGGTCTGACCGTGGTCTGACTGCGGTCTGACCGTGGTCTGACCGTGAAGTGGGCGCAAGGCGGAGGTCAACGAGACGTGGCGGCGGCGGCCCTCGCACGACTCAACAGCGCACGGCAGGAGCTGGAGGCGGAGACGATCCGTGGACAGGCCGGCCGGGCCGCGCTCGAACGGTTTTCAGATCAGCTCGACGCGCTGATCGCGCAGCTCTGCGCGGACGCGGCGCGACCGTCCTCAGATGTCTCCGTGGTCGCGGTTGGCGGCTACGGCCGACGCCATCTCTGCCTGCATTCCGACCTCGACCTGCTCGTGCTGTTCGATGGTCCGATCGGCCCGGCCGAGGAGCAGTTCCTTCGCGGCGTCCTCCATCCGCTCTGGGATCTCGGACTCGTCGTCGGCCATCAGGTCCGCGACGTGCTCGAAATCCATCGCTGGCGCGACGACGATGCGACGTTTCTGCTGGCGCTCGGCGATGCGCGCGTCGTCGCCGGGACGGCGTCGCTCGGCGCGCACATCACGGCGATCGTCGACACGGCCGAAGCGCGCGCCTTCATGGTGGAGTCGTTGTGGCGGCTGATCGACGAGCGCTACGCCTCCTTCAACGACACGCTCTATCAGCTCGAACCCAACGTCAAAGACGCGCCGGGCGCGCTGCGCGACCTCACGGCGCTTCGGACGATCGTCCGCATGACCGATCCGGCGCTGCTCGATCGCGGACCCTCCGATCGCGCGAAGGTCGATGAGGCCGAAGAATTCCTGCTGCGGGTTCGATCGATCCTGCACCTCGCGGGCCGACGCAACCAGAACGTGCTGACCCACGAGATGCAGGAGCGCGTCGCGAGCGTGCTTGGCTACTCCGGATCGACACCGCAACAGCAGGTCGAGCGGCTGATGGGCGACTACTTCCGCCACGCGCGCAGCGTCGCCCGCGCGGTCGCCTGGGCGCGGCAGGCGGCGCTGACGCCGGCCGGCGAGAATCTCGTCACCTCGCGCGATGGCATCCGCTTCGTCGACGCGGATGAGGCGCTCGCGCGTCCAGCCACCTGGCTGTGCGTCTTTCAGACGGCCATCGACACCGGTTCATCGATTACCCACGAGACCCTCGGTTTCATTCGACAGCACGTCGATCGCTACACGGCCGCCGATTTCTTTCCCACGCCGGCCGATCGCGATGCGCTGCTGCGATTCCTGAAGCCGCGGCTCGGCCTCTATGCGCGCCTCTCGGAGCTGCACGATTGCGGACTGCTCGGGCGGATGTTTCCGGAGTTCGAGGGGATTTCGTGTCGCGTGGTGCGCGACTTCTATCACAAGTACACGGTCGACGAGCACACGCTGCTGACGATCCGCAATCTCGAACGCCTTGCGGCGCCGGGCGGTCCAGGTCGCGAGCGATTTGCCTCGCTGCTCGCCGACCTTCCCGATCCGGAACTGCTCGTGCTGTCCCTGCTGTATCACGACGTCGGCAAGTGGCGGGACGAGGATCATACGAGCGAGAGCATGCGGCTCGCGCGACAGATGCTCGAACGTTTGCAGCTGTCGCCGAGCGCCTGTGCGACGGTCGAGTTCCTCATCGAGAATCATCTGAAGATGTCGCTCGTCGCGTTTCGCCGCGACACCGAGGATCCGGAGATCGTCCGCCAGTTCGCCGAGCTTGTCGGCACCGAAGATCAGCTGAAGATGCTGTGCGTGCTGACGTTGGCCGACGTGGCCGCGGTCAGTCCCGAGACGATGACGACGTGGCGCGAAGAGCTGCTGTGGCGTCTCTACGTCGACACCTACAACCAGCTGACGGTGCGCTACGGCGACGAGGTCATCGATCGCAGCCAGGCCGATCTCTCGTATCTCGTCGCGCGCCGTCCGCCGGCCGTATCGGACACCGAGATCAATCGGTTCGTCGAAGGACTGCCGCGGCGGTACCTGCGGCTGTTTTCGCCCGACACGATCTATCGCCACGTTCAGTTGTCACGCGACATCCAGCCGGATCATGTCCATGCGACGCTCGAACCGAAAGGCGCCGCCTGGGAGGTGACGGTGGTGACCCTCGACAAGCCGTTTCTGTTCTCGAACATCTGCGGCGTGCTGTCGTCGTTCGGCATGGATATCCTGCGCGGCCACGCGATGACGAACCTGAACGGCCTCGTCCTCGACATGTTTCAATTCACCGACCGGGAACGCTTCCTGGAATTGAATCCGGACGGCCGCGCGCAGATGGTGCAGCTGCTCGAGGAAGTGGTGGCCGGCCGCTGCGACGTCGGCGACCGGTTGCGCGCGCGCGAGCAGGGCGTCCTGCATCGGCGCAGCGGGGTGCCGCGGTTCACGCCGGTGATTCACAGCGACAACCAGTCGTCCGAGCGCTACACGATCGTCGACATCATGGCGAACAATGCGGTCGGGCTGCTGCACCGCGTCAGCCGTCTGATCTCACGCCACGGCTGCGACGTCGATCTCGTGCTCATCGCCACCGAGGGCGAGAAGGCGATCGACGTGTTCCATCTCACGCAGGCGGGTGCGAAGCTGTCCGAGCCGGCGCGGCTCGAGCTCAGCGCCGACCTGACGCGCATGTTGGAGGATTACGATGAAGCTGATTAAGGCCGTCGTCCGACCGAACAAGGTCGACGAGGTGAAGGAGGCATTGAGCAAGCTCAGTATTTCGGGCATGACGGTCACCGAAGTCCGCGGCCACGGGAAGCAGAAAGGGCACACCGCCGTCTATCGCGGCAAGGAGTACGACGTCAGCCTGCTGCCGAAGATGGAAATCGAAGTCGTCGTGCAGGACGGCATCGTCGACGAAGTGATCGCGGCCATCTCGCAGGCGGCGCGCACCGGCGAAATCGGCGACGGCCGCGTGTTCGTGATCCCAATCGAACAGTCCTATCGCATCCGCACGGGAGAACGCGACGTGATTTGAGTGATGGAGCGCGACTGGCTCCTCCGGAGGTGCCTTGATGCGAAAGACGAAGCCGCTCGGGTTAGTGGTCGCCGTGGGTCTCCTCGTTTCACCGGCCGTCCGATCGAGAGTCGTCGCCCAGGTGCTTCCAAATCCGTATCGCATGGTTGAAGGCTGGGCCCAGCTTCCCAGCGGCCGGGCGATGGGCGCGGTGGGTAAGGTCATGATCGATCCCGACGGCCGGCACGTCTGGGCCGTCGTCCGATGCGATCGGCTGGAAGATCCCGCCCGGTTCGGCGACGAATGCCGCGACTCGAAGACCGATCCGATTCTGAAGTTCGGACCGGACGGCAAGGTCGTGAAGAGCTTTGGCGGCGGCATGTTCATCTGGCCGCACGGACTGGCGGTGGACCGCGACGGCAACGTGTGGGTCACCGACGCGGTCGCCGAGAACCGAACGCCGAAGGGCGACAAACGCGGGCAGGCCGTCGTCAAGTTCAGTCCAGACGGAAAGGTGTTGATGACGCTGGGAACGACCGGACAGCCGGGGAGCGGGCCCGATCATTTCACCTCACCAAGCGACGTCGCGGTGGCGCCCAACGGCGATGTCTTCGTCGCGGACGGCCACAACGACGTCGGCAACAACCGTGTCGTGCGATTCTCGTCGGATGGAAAGTTCGTGAAGGCATGGGGCAAGAGCGGCTGGGCGCCGGGGGAATTCCACGCGCTGCACGCCATCGCGATCGACGCGCGCGGCCGGGTTTTCGTCGGCGACCGCGGGAACAACCGGATTCAGATCTTCGATCAGGATGGGAAGTCGCTGGCGACGCCGTGGACGCAGTTCGGTAAACCGAGCGGCATCGCGTTCGACAGCAAGGATCAAATCTACGTCGCTGACTCGGAGTCCGACGACGTGCAGAATCCCGGCTGGGAAGAGGGGATCCGCATCGGCGACGCCAAGACCGGCTGGATCAACGCGTTCATCTTGTATCCGTGGGGCGATCCACGGCAGACCGCGGGTGATGGGGCGGAGTTCGTGGCGGTGGACCGAGACGGAAACATTTACGCCGGCGAGCCGCGACCAAAACGGCTGCAAAAGTACGTCAGGGTGAGGCCGTAGCCGACGGTCTAGCGAACGGGTTCGGGCAGGTCGGAGCTGCCCATCAGGTAGCAATCCACGCCGCGGGCGCAGCTTCGACCCTCGGCGATCGCCCAGACGATGAGCGATTGGCCGCGCTGCATGTCGCCGGCGGTGAAGATGCCGGGCACGTTGGTCATCCAGTTGCGATCGCGGCCCACGGTGCCGCGCTCGCTCAGCTTCACGCCGAGCTGATTGATCATCGTGTTGCGCTCGGGCCCGAGGAACCCCATCGCGAGCAGCACGAGATCGGCGGGGAGCTCGAACTCGCTGCCCGCCACCGGCTCGAAGGTGAGACGTCCGTTCGTGTTGACGGTTTCCACCTTCGCCGCGTGCAGCGTGGTCACGCGACCGTCCGCATCGCCGGTGAAGCGCTGCGTGGCGATCGAGTACAAACGCTCGCCGCCTTCCTCGTGCGCCGTTGACACGCGGAAGATGTTCGGCCACGTCGGCCACGGATTCTGCGGGGCGCGCGCGTCGGGCGGACGAGCGAGCACTTCGAGCTGCAGAACGCTCTTCGCGCCTTGACGGTGAACGGTGCCCAGGCAGTCGGCGCCGGTGTCGCCGCCTCCGATGATCACCACGTGCTTGTCTTTGGCGCTGATGAACTGATCGTCGGGAATCTGATCGCCTTCGCACCGGCGATTCTGCACCGACAGATACTCCATCGCGAAGTGGATCCCGCGCAGCTCGCGGCCGGGAACGGGCAGGTCGCGCGGCACCGTCGAACCGCCGGCGAGCACGATGGCGTCGAACGCGGTGCGTAGTTCATCGACCGGCACGTTGACGCCGATGTGGCATCCCGTCCGGAACGTGATTCCTTCCTCGCTCATGATCCGCAGGCGCCGTTCGATCCAGCGCTTCTCGAGCTTGAATTCCGGGATGCCGTAGCGCAGCAGTCCGCCGATGCGATCGGCGCGCTCGAACACGGTGACGAGATGCCCGGCGCGGTTCAATTGATCCGCCGCGGCCAGGCCGGCAGGTCCGGAGCCGACAATCGCGACGCGCTTGCCGGTCCGCATCGCCGGCGGGCGCGCGGCGACCCAGCCTTCCTCGAAGGCGCGCTCGATGATCGCGACTTCAGCCGATTTGATGGTGACCGGCTGGTTGTTGATGCCGAGCACGCACGAGCCTTCGCACGGCGCGGGACAGAGACGGCCGGTGAACTCGGGAAAATTGTTGGTCGCGTGCAGACGATCGATCGCCGCCGACCATCGATCGCGATAGACGAAATCGTTCCAGTCGGGAATCAGATTGCCGAGCGGACAGCCCTGATGACAGAACGGGATGCCGCAGTCCATGCAGCGCGCCGTCTGCGCGCGCAGCGCCGACGGTTCGTACGGCAGATAGACCTCATGCCAGTCGCGAAGGCGATCGGGCACGGGCCGCATCGGCGGTTTCTGGCGCTGGATTTCAAGGAACCCCGTCACCTTACCCATAGGCGACCTCGGGATTCGAGGTTCGGGAGCTGGGATCTGATTGAGGTTCAGGTGTCGCGGTGTCGACGTGCGGTCGAATCCCGAATCCCAAATCCCGAGTCCCGCCCGGCGCGCTCTGCGCGAGAACGCGCTTGTAATCCCGCGGCATGATCTTGACGAACAGACCGGCGGTCACGCTCCAGTCGCACAGCAGACGCCCGCCGAGCGCGCTGCCCGTGTGCTGAACGTGCCGCGCGATCAACTCGCGAACGAGCGCCAGATCGTCGGGCTGATCGAGCGGCTCGAGATCGACGAGCTCGAGGTTGCACCGCGACTCGAATCGTCCGTCGCCGTTGATCACGAACGCCATCCCGCCGCTCATGCCGGCGGCGAAGTTGCGGCCGGTCTTGCCGAGGACGACGACGCGTCCGCCGGTCATGTATTCGCAGCCGTGGTCGCCGACACCCTCGACGACGGCGAGGGCGCCGCTGTTGCGCACGGCGAAGCGCTCGCCGGCCACGCCGCGGAAATAGGCCTCGCCGCTCGTCGCGCCGTAGAGCGCGACGTTGCCGACGATGATGTTCTCTTCGGCGAGGAAGGTCGACCGGCGCGGCGGAGAGGCGATCACCTTGCCGCCCGACAGCCCTTTGCCGACGTAGTCGTTGGCGTCGCCTTCGAGCGCGAGCGTGATGCCGCGGGGAATGAAGGCGCCGAAACTCTGGCCGGCCGACCCGGCGCAGTCGATCCGGATCGTGTCGTCGGGCAGACCCTCGCCGCCCCATCGCCGCGTGACTTCGTGACCGAGCATCGTGCCGACGGCGCGGTGAACGTTGCGAATCTCGCGCGTGAGCGCGATCGGCCGGCGATGCTCGATGGCGTCGTGGCAGGCGGCGATGAGATCGTTGTCGAGCGCGCGCTCGAGCCCGTGCGCCTGTGAGGTCACGCGGTGCCGCGGCGATTCGGCCGGCAGTCGGGGATCGAGGAGGATTGGCGAGAAGTCGAGGCCGCGCGCCTTCCAATGATCGACCGCGGCGCGGGCCCCCAATCGATCGATGCGCCCGATCATCTCGTCCATCGTCCGGAATCCGAGCTGCGCCATGTACTCGCGGACTTCTTCGGCGATGAACCGGAAGAAGTTGACGACGAACTCGGGTTTGCCGGTGAACTGCTTGCGCAGCTCCGGATCCTGCGTCGCGATGCCGACCGGACACGTGTTCAGATGGCAGACGCGCATCATCACGCAGCCCGAAACGACGAGTGGCGCGGTGGCGAACCCGAACTCCTCGGCGCCCATCAGCGCGGCGATGACGACGTCGCGGCCGGTCTTCAGCTGACCATCCACCTGCACGATGATCCGATCGCGAAGGCCGTTCAGCCGAAGCACCTGCTGCGTCTCGGCGAGCCCGAGCTCCCACGGCACGCCGCCGTGCTTGAT
>DAIUKO010000379.1:0-6908 GCA_036848175.1 Vicinamibacterales bacterium
TCAGGTTCATCGACATCGGGACGCGCGTCACGGGCCGCAGATGAGGCGCGAGGGAGCGGAGATAGACGGAGGCAACGGAGTTCACAAACGGAGGAACGGAGCGAACGGAGGACGAACGGAGATGAGGTTCGACGCGCGCCGCGCAGCGGCGCCGATGTCGGAAATCGGCCGCGGATACGAGTCGCGGTCGATCTCATCGACTCGTATCCGTGGCCGATTCCCGCCATGCGGTGGGCCTGCTTCGCAGGCCCACGCGTCGAACCTTCGTCGACGGCTGCCTGGTGCCTTGGCGACAACGCCGCGAGCGTGCTTTGCCTCCGTTCGTCCTCCGTTCACTCCGTTGCTCCGTTTGTGAACTCCGATTCCTCCGTCTCCTCTCTCCCGCATGCCTCTGTTTCCTCGAGGCCGCTGATGAGGTTTGCCGGGCGGATTCCGAAGCAGGGCCATCGCTCGGCCGACTGCGAGGATCGGTTTTCGGCGAGCCGGCTGCGGTTCGCGGTCGCCGACGGGGCGAGCGACAGCGGCTACTCGCAGCAGTGGGCGCGGATCCTGGCGGATTCGTTCTGCCGGCCGCCGGCCTTCGAGATCAGCCCTGAAGCGCTCGACGTGTGGCTCGGCCAGTGCCGCGCGGAATGGCGGCGGTGGGCTCGCGAGCACGCACAGGGCGATCTGCCGTGGTTTGCGCGAGAGTCGCTTCGCGCCGGCGGCTTCGCCACGTTCGCCGGCCTCGCCTTCTCGCCGGCCGAGGGCGAGACCGACGCGACCGCGTGGCACGCCGTCGCCTGCGGCGACGCGTGCGTGTTCATCGTTCGCAACGACCGGCTCGCCGGCGCCTTTCCGGTCGGCGACGGCACGGGCTTCGACAACACGCCGCCGCTCGTGCCGACGTCGCAGCTTTCCGGCGGCGATGGTCTGCGGACAACGACCGGGAGGGCGAGGAGCGGCGATGCGTTCTACCTGGCGACCGACGCGCTCGCGCGCTGGTTCCTGACCGATCACGATCGCGGCGCGAAGCCGTGGCTCGCGCTCGACGGCGTCGCCACGTGGCGCGATCTCGACATCTTCGTGTCGGCCTCGCGCGAGGCGCACGCGCTGAAAAACGACGATGTCACGCTGATCTCCATCGTCATGGTTCCCGAGCGATGAGCGACTGGCCTGCCCCGACCGAGTACACGATCGCCGTTCAGAATCCGCACGTCTGCTTTCGCGATCCGGAGCTGAAGTCGGCGGTCGTTCAGCGCACCGTGTCCACCGGCATGCCGAAGGTGTGGACCGGCAACTTCTCGCAAGTCTACGAGCTCAGGACCGCCACCGGCCGCTGGGCGGTCAAGTGCTTCACGCGATCGGTCACCGACATCCAGGCGCGCTACGCGAAGATCGCCGCCGCGATCTCGCGATCGCGCCTGCCCTGCTTCGTCGCCTTCGAGTGTCTCGATCGCGAGATGCTGGTCAACGGCGCGCGCTGGCCGGTGCTCAAGATGCGTTGGAGCGCCGGGCAGCCGCTCGATCAGTTCGTCGAAGCCAACCTGGCGCGGCCGCGCGCGCTGCTGTCGACGGCGTCGCGCCTCTTTCAGCTCGTCAAGGATCTCGAGCGGCGCAGGCTCGCGCACGGCGATCTGCAGCACGGCAACATCATGATCGCGGAGTCGGGCGTCGAGCTCGTGGACTACGACGGCATGTTCGTGCCGGCGTTTGCCGGCACCGGCGCACCGGAAGGCGGCCTGCCGTCGTATCAGCACCCCGATCGATCGGCCACCGACTACGCGGTTGGACTCGATCGATTCTCGGTGCTGGTGATCGGCACGGCGTTGTACGCGCTGTCGGTCGATCCGAGCCTGTGGACGGAGTTCGGCGCGCGCGACAACCTGCTCTTCACGAGCGACGACTTCAGGAATCCGGCGGCGTCGAGCCTGATCCAGCGCCTCAGCGCGCTCGACGATCCTCAGCTTCGATCGCTCGTCGCCAGCCTCACGATCGCATGCGCCGCCCGACCGCTCGAAGTGTCGCTGCCCGATCGACCGATTTCCGAGAGGCCGCTCGCGCGCCACCGGTTCTGGTGGGTGTCACCGCCGGCGCCGGACGGGGCGGCGCGCGGCGCGCAGAATCCAACGCCGACCACCGTCGGGAAACGGCGACTTGCCAATCCGCTCCGTACGCTCGGCGCGGCGCTCCGCGCCCGCCTCGATCCGGCTACGGTCGCGCTGGCGCGGACGTTGAACCGCAAGTTCCGGATCCGGGTCATGCTGCGGTCCAGGTAGGACCGTGGTCTGACCGTGGTCTGACCGTGGTCTGACCGTGGTCTGACCGTGGTCTGACGCGGCCTTTCTCCAACCAAATCTGATCGCACGCTGTCTATTACACGTGTATTCTCAACATCCTTGAGCGGAGGCCCCATGACACGAGTGCGACCGGTGGCGTCGGCGCTTCTTCTGCTGTTGTGGGCCTCGACATCTGTGCTGCGGCCGCCTGCGCTCCACGCGCGCGAGAGCAACGGCACGCCCGCCGCCCGGAAACTCTTCGCCGAGGGTGAAGCGGCGATCAAGGCTCGCAAATACCCGGAGGCATCAGCCGCGTTCCGGAAAGCGATCGACGCGGATCCCGACTACGTCGCCGCCCACCAGCGCTTCATCGAGACGACTCAGTGGCAGGAGATGCCGGGCAGCCGAACGCCGGACGTGCCGCGACTGCAGCAACAGTATCAGCGGTGGGCGAAGCAGTACCCGAAGCGGGCAGTGTATCGATGGGCCCTCGGCTTCATGTCATCCGATCCTTCCAAAGGCGATGCCTACTTCACGGAGGCGCTCGAGATCGATCCGGCATTCGCGCGCGCCCACTTCATGCTCGCCCGCAATGCCGATCTGCGCGGCGACTGGGATGCGCAGCGGCAGCATCTCGCGCGGGCCGTCGACGCGAATCCCGACGATCCGCAATACCTCGTGCGATACGCGACCGCGCACAAGTCCAGCGATCCCGCGCGTTTTCAACAGCTCGCCAAGAGCGTCGTCGAAAAATTCCCTGACAGCCCGGCGGCAACCGAAGCGCTCTACAATCTCGCGTCGGTCGCGCCCGAGGCGGAGCAGCATGCGTACTTCGAGCGGTTGCGCACGCAGTACCCTCCCGACAAGTTCGGCTATTCGTCAACCGCGATGTACGACTACTACGACGAGATGACCGCACCTGCGGAGGCGTTGTCGCTGGCCAGGGACATGGCCAGGTGGTTCCCGGCGAACAAGACCTGGGCGCTGCGAGTCGAGCACCAGGAGGCGATGACGCGCGCCGAGACGCTCGTCGCCAGCCGCCAGTTCGCCGACGCGCGCGATGTGCTCGACAAAACGAAGCGGCCATCCGGACGCCACGCGACGACGTGGGTGCTGTTGAAGGCGGAAGCCGCCGCCGGCGCAGGACAACTGGATCAGGCCTACGCCGCCGTGGCGGAAAGCGTCGCGGCGGCGCCGGACGCGCGCGTCGAGGCGGCGTTGGCGAAGTACGGCGCCGCCCTGAAGAAAACGCCGCCGGAGATCGACGGCGACGTCTGGCGCATTCGGGACGCGAACGCGGTACCGGCGCCGCCGTTCGAACTGCCGTCGAGCCGCGACGGCAAGCCGGTGCAGCTCTCGGACTATGCCGGCCGCCCCGTATTGATCGCCTTCTGGTTTCCTGGTTGAGCGGGCTGCCGTGGGGAGTTTCCCCACCTGCAGCAGGTACTCGAGAAATTCGAAGGCCGCGGCTTTTCGGTGATGGCCATCAACCTCGAACCGGCACAACGCGAATCGGTTCTGCCGCTGCTGCGCGCCATGCGCGTCGGCTTCGTGCCGCTCGAGAGCGACTGGTCGTGGGCGCAGAAGGCCTACGGCATCGACGGTACGCCGGCCACCGCGCTCATCGACGCGCAAGGACGGATCGTATTCAAGCCCGCGGTGCACGACAACGCGTCGCGGATGGTGCTCGAACGCGAGGTTCAGGCGCTGCTCGATCGAGGCGCGCCGACACGATGATGCGCGGCACGAGCGCGGCAGCCAGCCTTGATCGCTTGACTCTGTGCGCGGCGATGGGGTTTGACGAAGCGGAGCTACAGATGAGCCGGTTCGTGACGCTGCGCGCATAGGCAACCGCATCGAAAAACTACAGCGATATGCGCCAGCCCGGCGTTGACGAAGACGTCCGTTCTTCAAACCTCCATCAATCCTCCGCATTCGTCGAACACCGCGCGGACGGCCCGTCCGGCACATCATTTGCGAAAGCCTGAGTTGTGAGAGTCGCACGTTGACGATCGCAACGTGATCGACCCACGAGGAGGGGTACCATGCTGACCGCGGGGCGAGACGCCCGCACCGCGTGTTAACACCATGATCATCACTGACTTCGGCGACGTCATCGCCGAACGGATGCGCGCCGAGCACCGCGCGCTCGCGACGCGGTGGTTCGAACGGCTGCTGGATCTGCTGCCGGTTGAAGCACGCGAGATCTTTCCAACTGAAAGCCTGCTCGATCACATTCCGGGGTTGATTCTCGAGATCAGCGCCTACCTACGGCAGCCGGAAGACGACGCGATCGTCGCGAACACCGCGATTCTGGACAAGGCGCGAGAGCTGGGTGCGCTGCGTCACGGTCAGCGAGCGTCGTTGCATCAGGTGCTCCGCGAATACCAGATACTGGGCGACGTGCTCGTCACGTTCGTGCTCGAGGAAATAGAACGCTTCGGCACGATGCCGTCCGCGTCCGAGAGCGTTCGGCTCGTGTTGCGGCTCAATCAAGCGGTCAACGTGCTGTCGCAGGCCACGGTTGAAGCCTTCGTCACTCTCTACACGCAGACGATTGCGGAACAGAAGGAGCGGCTGGAGCAGTTCACGCGCATGGCCGCGCATGAATGGCGGCAGCCGTTGGGCGCACTGCAGTTCGGTGCAAGGCTCTTGCGTCGTCCTGATCTGGACCGTCCCCGCATCGAGCGGACCCTGGACGCCGTCGAACGCAACGTCCAGCACATGGTCGAACTGACCCACAAGCTCGAAGCGATCGCTCGCGTCCACAGCAACGACGACAACGCGATCGTTCAGGACGTGTCGGCGACGGCGGTCGCTCAGGAGGCGGCGCGCCAGCTTCGCGAGATGGCGGACGCACGTGGAGTCGACATCCGCATCGCCGACGATTTGCCGACGATGATCGTCGACGTCGGCCGGCTCGAACTCCTCCTCGTGAACCTGTTGTCGAACGCGATCAAGTACTCAGCCGAGGCGAAGTCCGATCGCTACGTGATCGTGAGTGGAGCGGATACCGGGGACTCTGTGTGTCAGCTCGAGGTCAGCGACAACGGCATCGGCATTCCTGCCCACGCGCTGACCGCGATTTTCCATCGCTTCACCCGCGCACATACCGATCGCGACGATCTGTCGCACATCACCGGCATCGGGCTCGGACTCGCGATTGCAGACGATTGCGCCCGCGGGCTCGGCGGGCGGATCGATGTGCGATCCGTCGAGGGCGAAGGCACGACGTTCGTCGTGACCCTTCCGAAGAGGCCATCACCCGCCTGAAGCAGGTGCTCCGCTACCAGCGCGCACGTCCGTTGACGGCCAACAGCAGCCGCGCCGACGAGGTGAACTCGAATTGCCACGGGACGACGTCCGGCAGCGCCGTGGTGTGATCTCCGCGCGCCAACGCGTAGTAGCGCAGGACCGGAACGACGTCGACATGACTGCCGGCGCGGATCGGCGTGTCGACTCCAAGGGCAAACGCGGGCGCCTCCTGATCGAAGTCCTGCGCAAACGTCACGGCGCAGCCGGCACATGGCGCATTGCGCAGCTCGTGGTGCTGGAAGAGCACGCCGCCGCCGCCGACTGCATCCACGGCGAGCCGGTCGGATCCCGCCAGGCGAGCACGCATCAGCCCCAGGACGGCTCGCTCGGTCTGCCGTCCGGAACTGGCGAAGCTTCTTCCGCTCGTGAAGCCGGTCAACGTTGAGGGCTGGAACAGCTCGACGCCGATCGCGAACCGCCGCGACACCCGCGCGCCTCCCTCGAGCAGCCAGACGAGTGCCGAGCCGTCGTTGATCCGCATCCGCGAATCGGCATCGGCGGTCGCCATTCCGACTCCGCTTCCGACGAAGACACGCGGCAGCCGAACGTCAGCGATCGACTGCGCGTGCGCGCCGCCGCAACATGCGATCAGCAGCAGTGCAGGAGCGAGCCATCTGAAGATCACCATCACGTCCGATTCTACGATTTGTCGCACCGCCGCAGCCGGTCTACTATCCCAGCCGTGACCGCACGGCGCGAGACGCCAGCCGCACGCGTTTCGTCGCAGACCCTGGAGGCGCTCGCCGAAACCGTTCGCACGATGCGCGGCCGCAAGCGCTGGAGCCTCGCGACGCTGGCCGAGCGCAGCCACGTCTCGCGCGGCATGCTGCGTCAGATCGAGGCGGCGCGCACAAACCCCAGCATCGGCACGCTCATTCAGGTCGCCAACGCGTTCGGCGTCGGCGTCTGGCAGCTGTTCTCAATCGGCGAGCAGCAGATCAAGACGGCCGCTTGGGACGAGTCGCTCGTGCTGTGGCGCACGCGGCGCGGCAGCCAGGCGCGCCTGCTGGTGGGCGTCGATCAACCACAGCCGGTCGAGCTGTGGACGTGGGACATTGCGCCGGGCGACATCTATCATGCGACCGCGCACACGCGGAACACCCTCGAAGCGATCCACGTCCGTCAGGGCACGCTCACCTTCACCCTCGGCCAGACGACAATCCCCGTCCCCGCGCGGCATTCGATCGTCGCGCGCATGGACCGTCGTCATTCGTACGCCAACGAAGGACGCGCGCACGTCCGGTTCGACATGACGGTGATCGATCCGGCGCGCTAACGCATGGCAGCGCGCGCCCGGAGGCAACTGAGGCGGACGGAGTTAACGGAGTTCACAAA
>DAIUKO010000380.1:0-6852 GCA_036848175.1 Vicinamibacterales bacterium
CATCACGATGCGCCAGCGCTGAAGCACAAAGGACACAAAGGACACAAAGGGCACGAAGGGTCGGTGTGCGTCGCTTCGCGACGCCGTCGAACCGCTGTCGATCGTGTTCCTGATGCTTGCGCAACAAACTGGTGGAGCGGTTTTCTCCGTTCCTCGGTTCCTCCGTTTGTGAACGTGATCTGGCGCTAGCGTCCGAATCTGCCCACGCGCAGCAGCTTCGCCGCGACGAATGCGAGTGGGGCGCCGATGAGGCTGAGGAGCACGCCCATGCTGGTTTCCGAACGCAGCTGACCCGCCGGCAGGAGCGCCGTGCCGATGAACAGGCCGAAGGTGAAGCCGATTGCGGCGGTGAACGAGACGACGATCAGCTCGCGCCAGCCGACTTTGTGCGGCAGGTGCAGGCCGGCCGCCAGCGCGGCGCCGACGCCGAGCAGGACGCCGATCGGCTTGCCGATGATGACCGCGATCGGCAGCGCCCACGTGCCCGGTTCGAGGGCGCGCAGCGGCACGCCCGCGTTCACGAGCCCGAAGAAGAACAGCGTCAGCTGGACCGGGTATCTCCAGAAGACTTCGAACTGACTCAACGCATCGCGCGCGGACGGCCGTGCGTCGACGAAGAACCCGGGGTCGCGCGCCGCGTGGGGCAGGAAGGGCAGAATCGGCACCAGCGCCAGCGCCGGATGGAGGCCGCTCCAGAACAGCGCGAACCAGGATACGCTGCCGGCGACGATGAGATATGGCCAGAAGCTCCTGACGCCGGCCCGCCGCAGCGCGAACGCCAGACCGATCGCCACCGCCATGATCAGCGCGCCGGCAGCGAGGTGCAGTTCCCGCAGCGGATTGAACAGCGCGAGCGCCAGAAAACCGAGAAGGTCGGATGCGATGGCGAGCAGGATCAGGAACGGAATCGCGGGATGGAGGCCGAAGATGAGGCGCGCGATGAAATAGCCGAAGGCGAGATCGGTCGCGAACGACACCGGCCAGCCCACCGACAGCATCGGCTCCTCGAGCACGTCGATGGCGCGGAAATAGAGCAGCGCGGGAATCACCGTGGCGCCGATTGAGGCGACGACCGGCGGCCACGCGCGCCGTCCCGGATGCAGCACGCCGCCCGGCGCCGTCGCTTCGACCACTTCCTTGGTCATCAGCGCGAAGAAGAACACCATCGCGACGTCGTTGACCGCGAACGCGATCGCGTAGGTGACGCGGTAGTAGCTCTCCGGCCGCACGTTCGCCCACACCAGCGCGACCGCCGCGCCGAGCGGCAGCAGCAGCAAGTGCTCCAGCGCGAAACGGGACAGATGCGGAAACGAGAATCGCCAGCGGCGGATCCGGCGTTGGTCGTCAGTCATTGGTGCGGGTCTGCCGGCGGATGACGCCGGAGTCCACGATCTGACCGGTGCGCGAGATCGACTCGAAGTACATCTCCGAGCCCGCCACTTCGACCGCCATGAAGCTCTGATCGCGATCGAAGGAAGCCGCCGTCTCGTCCGACGGATCCATGTTGCCTTTCCGCAACTGCCCGCCCGCGCCCGACACGAAGTAGTAGATGCCCTTCTGCGGCTTGATGCGCTCGTAGACGTGGTCGTGGCCCGAGAAGACGACGTTGACGCCGTTTCTGACGAAGATCGGCTCGAGCAGGACGCGCAAGTCGATCGCGGCGCCGTGACGGGCGGCATTCGAATACAACGGATGATGGAAGTAGCAGATCTTCCAGTCCTCGCGCGCGTTCTTGAGCGACGTGTCGATCCATTGGAGCTGCCGCTGATCCATCTGGTTGCTGTCGAGCGCGAAGAAGCGGACGTTGTTGCGCGCGTAGGTGTAATAGCGCTGTCCGTTCATGTTGTAGGGCTTGTACGACACCTGATCGGGCCGATCGTGGTTGCCGATCGAGGCCTGGAACTTCACGCCGGCCGCGAGCAGCGCCGCGTACGGCTGCTCGAATTTCTTCACGTAGTCCGACGGCGATTGGCCCCCGTACATGTTGTCGCCGAGCATGATGACGAGGTCGAACGGAAAGGTGGCATGGACTTTCGTCATCTGCTGCGCGACCTCGTACTGCGGCCGATCGCCGGTCCCGTTGTCGCCGATCGCCGCAAACTTCAGCGAGTCGGCGCGGTTCGGGAGCGGCGCAGCCTGCGCCAGGAGGTCCGCCGCGGCAAGCGCCGCGGCGAGAATCAGCGCGGCGACGATTCGATATCTGGAATTGGTCACGAAATCACTCGAACGATACACCGCTCGACGACATTGTCCCGCGGCAGAGCCATCCGGCCTTCATGCGCCTCGTCCCAGCGGACGCCTGGCGGCTGCGACGTTCGGACCAGGGCGGTAAGCAAAACGGAATGATACGATGACGCGAGGCTCCGTTCGGCGATCGGCGTGACGCCATCGTGAACGGATCGGACCTTCCGAACGTCGTGACATGAAGTGATGAAGTTGCCTGCTCTTCGCCAGAGTCCGGCCGTGGCGGCGGCTATGGTCTGTTCCGGCGTCGTGACTGCCCAGTTCATCGCGGGCAAGGCGGCCCGAGACGCGCTGTTTCTCGCCTACTACGACATCACCACGCTGCCCGCGATGGTCATCGTCACGTCCGTCGTGTCGATCCTGCTGGTCATCGGCAGCTCGAAGGGATTCCGGATGCTGGCGCCGGGCGATTTCGTTCCGCTGGCCTTCGCCGCGAGCGCTCTCCTGCTGCTCGTCGAATGGGTGCTGCTGTATCGGGCGCCGAGAATCGCCGCGCCGCTGATCTATCTGCAGATCTCGGGAGTCGGTCCGATGCTCGGCTCAGGCTTCTGGCTGGTGGCGAGCGAGCGGTTCGATCCGCGGACCGCGAAGATGAACTACAGCCGGATCGCGGGCGCCGGTACGTTCGGCGGCCTCGTCGGCGGTTTTCTGTCGGAACGCGTGGCCGCCGGCTTCGACATTTCCGCGATGCTGCCGCTGCTGGCCGCGATCAACCTGCTGGCCGCCTGGCTGATTCGCCGCCTCGCGGGCGGCGGGCGCGTGCGGCGTCATACCGAACCGGGCGACATCGCCGCCGAGCTGTCGTCGGCGCCGCCACGATCGGGCATGCGCGCCCTGGCCAATGCGCGGTATCTCGGCAATCTCGCCGCGCTCGTGCTGCTCGGCACCGCCGCCGCGGCGCTCATGGACTACGTCTTCAAACTGCAGGCGGTCTCGACGTTCGGACGCGGCGACGCGCTGCTGCGGTTCTTCGCGATCTATTACGCCGCGACGAGCTTCATCACCTTCGGCGTCCAGATCGCATTGAGCCGGCCGGCGCTCGAGCGGCTCGGTCTCGCCGCGAGCGCGGCGATGCCGTCGATCGCGCTGCTGACGGGAAGCGCCGGCACGCTGGCCATTCCTGGACTGTCCACCGTGGTCGCGGCCCGCGGCGCGGAGACAGTCCTGCGCGGGTCCCTGTTCCGCGCCGGCTACGAGATTTTCTACACGCCGCTCCCACCCAATGAAAAGCGCTCGGCCAAGTCGCTCATCGACGTCGGCTTCGATCGATTGGGCGATGCCGTCGGCGGCGGCCTCGTGCGGTTCGCATTGCTCCTGGCGCCGGTGCGTCAGACGACCGCGATTCTGTGGCTGGCGATGGTCTGTGCGGCCGCCGCGCTCGTCGTCGCGAGCCGTCTGCATCGCGGCTACATTCATGCGCTCGAACGCAGCCTCCTGAACCGCGGCCTCGAGCTCGAGCTGTCCGACGTGCAGGACGGGACCACGCGAACGGCGATGCTGCGCACGTTGACGACGATTCAGATGCCCGCCAAGAAGCTGCGGGAGATCGACCCGGAAGCGGTCCAAGGCGACGAGGCGCCGACACGCCTCCCCGCCGCGGCGGCGGCGATCGGCGAGGTCGATGATGCGATGCTGCAGATCCTCGCGCTGCGGTCGCGGGATCGGGATCGCGTGCGGCGTGTGCTGCATGCCGATCGTGACCTGGACGCCGCCATGGTTCCGCACGTCATCCCGCTGCTGGCCTGGGATCCGGTGGCGGGCGATGCCGCCGACGCGCTCTGCCGGGTTGCCGAAGAGCGCATCGGCCAGCTCACCGACGCGTTGATCGATCCGAATCAGGATTTCGCCGTCCGGCGCCGCCTCGCGCGCGTGTTCTCGATCTGCGTCTCACAGCGCGCCGCCGATGGCGCCATCCTCGCGCTCGACGATCAACGGTTCGAAGTGCGCTTTCAGTGCGCACGTTCGCTGGTGGCGATCGTCGAGAAGAACCCACGCGTGCGCATCGATCGCGATCTGATCTTCGAAGTCGTGCGGCGCGAAACCGCCGTCGGCCGGCCGGTGTGGGAGAGTCAGCGCCTGTTGAGCCAGCTCGAGGATCAGCAGGAGCACGTGTTCGTCGACGAGTTCGTCAAGGATCGGGCGAGCCGTAGCCTGGCGCACGTGTTCACGCTGTTGTCGCTGGCGCTGCCGCCGGAGCCGGTCCGCATCGCCTTCCGGGGACTGCACACCGACGACCCGCGTCTGCGCGGCACCGCGCTGGAATACCTGGAAGGCGTCCTGCCTCCGAAGATCCGCGAGCAGTTGTGGCCGTTCCTCGAAGATCGCCGCCCGCCGGCGGGCCGCGACGTCCGGCCGCGCGACGAGATTCTGGCCGACCTGCTGCGATCGCACGAGTCGATTCTGATCAACCTCGAGGAGCTGCAACGGCGCGCTCAGGACGGGACGGCAAAGCCATGGCCAACCACATGAAATTTCTTGCCCGCTGTGCGCCGCCGCCGACCGACCCCGGGTCTACGGGCAAGACGACCGGGCGGCTGCCGGACGATCTGATCACAGAACAGGTCCAGCGTCTCGCCATCTTCAGCGCCGTCATCGGCGCTCTGTGGATGTGGGGGCTCATCACCGAAATCCTCCTCGTGCCGCTGCTGCTGCCGGCGGCGGCCGCCCAGGCCAGCCACGCAGCGTCGATTCCCCTCGAGTTGAGCGGGATCGCGTTGTCGTTTGTGATGCACGGCTACATGCGCTTCGCGCCGCACACGCCGGAAAAGAAGACAACCGTCGGACTCGGCTACATGATCGCGAACGCGATCCTCATCGGCATCTTCAACAACTTGATCGCGCCGACGAGGATGGCGGCGCCCGGCCCCAACCTGTCGTGGATCACGAATCTGATTCTCGTCTTCTCGATGATTGCGCCGACAACGCCGCGGCGGATACTGACGGTGTCGCTCATCGCCGCGTCAATGGATCCGCTGATGGCCTGGGTCGCGCACCTCGCCGGGCGGCCGAACCTGCCTCTCGCGGAGACGATCTTCCTGTTCGTGCCGAACTACACCGCGGCGCTCGTGGCCACGATACCGGGAAAGATCATGCATCGCATGGGGCGCCGGCTGCGCGAGGCGCAGGAGATGGGCAGCTATCAGCTCATCGAGCTGCTCGGCCAGGGCGGGATGGGCGAAGTGTGGCGTGCGCGGCACCGCCTGCTCGCCCGCAGCGCGGCGATCAAGATCGTGCGTCCCGAGAAGCTGGGCGCGGGCGACGCGGCGGACGGACGGCTGATGCTTCGCCGCTTCGAACGCGAAGCGCAGGCGACCGCCGCGCTGAGCTCGCCGCATACGATTCGCGTCTTCGATTACGGAATGACCGACGAGGGGACGTTCTATTACGTCATGGAACTGCTCGCGGGCCGCGACCTCGAGTCGCTGGTCAAGGAGTTCGGACCCGTGCCGGCGAGCCGCGCCGTCTTTCTCCTCCGCCAGGTCTGTCACTCGCTGGCAGACGCGCATGCGCGAGGACTCGTGCACCGGGACGTCAAGCCGGCGAACATCTTCGTCTGCCGCATGGGCCTCGAGTACGACTTCGTCAAGGTGCTCGATTTCGGGCTGGTCAAGTTCAACAGCCGGGACGCGGGTGAGACGCTGATGACGCTCGATCACACGACCACCGGGACGCCGGCGTACATGGCGCCGGAAATCATCCTCGGCGAAGCCACCGTCGATCGCCGCGCGGACGTCTACGCGGTCGGCTGCGTGGCGTACTATCTGCTCACCGGCCAGCTCGTGTTCGAGGCCGACACGCCGATGAAGATGATGCTGCAGCACGTGCAGGCCGAGCCGGTCCCGCCATCGCAGCGAACCGAGCTGCCCATTCCGCGCGAGCTGGACGAGATGGTGATGGCGTGCCTCCAGAAGGATCCGAACAAGCGGCCGCAAAACGCCGAGGAGCTCTTTCAGCTCGCGAATCGCCAGACCTGCGACGGATGGAACTTCCCGATCGCGCGGGCGTGGTGGGAGATGCATCTGCCGGAAATGACGCGTCCGCTGATCCTCGGTGAAGCGGAGCCCGACGCCGCAGTTGCCGCTGGATCACGATGATCGAGGCAGCCTGAAGGCAAGAGGTCCGATGACACCAGTACAGAAGGAAATTGGCGCGTTGGAAGAGCAGCTTCGCGTCGCGGAGCTCGGTCCCGATCCGGCCTTCTTCGAACGGATTCTGGCAGACGAGGCCGTGATGGTCGCTGATGGCCAGGCTGCCCTCGCCAAGCAGAAGATTGTCGAGGCTCACCGGCCAGGGAAGGGGCCGAAGTTCACGCGCGTCGAGATGAGCGACATGAACATCATCGATCATGGAACGGCGGCCGTGGTCACGTGCACAGGCACGTACGAGAGTCCGACGTCGACGGCGACATTGCGATTCATGCGCGTCTGGGTGAAGAAAGGCAACGGCTGGCAGATCGTCGCCGGAACCGTCGCGTCGGCCTCACAGTAGACAACTCCGTCGTCGCCGCCTCCGTCTAAGGGGTCTGATGGAAAACCCCGCAGGCGCCGTCCGCTACGCACTCCGCCAGTTCTGGTTTTCACGCATTTTCACCGCTGCCGCGATCCTCAC
>DAIUKO010000381.1:0-5501 GCA_036848175.1 Vicinamibacterales bacterium
GCTTGTTCAAGTATCACCGCTCATGGTGAGCGTGTCGAACCATGAGCGTACGTGACTATGTCGCACAATCCCGACGAGATTCGCCGTATCGGGCATCTCGTCGTCGATCTGATCGCCGATCATCTCTCAACGCTGGCTGACGAGCCGGTCTTTCGACCCGTCCCCGCCGATCTTGCCGACCGCCTGGTCGCGACACCCGCGCCGGTCGACGGCGCGACGCCGGACGAAATCCTGCGCGAGTTTCGCGAGACGGTCGAGCCCTACCCTTTCGGCAACGGCCACCCGCGCTTCTGGGGCTGGGTGAACTCGCCGCCGGCAGTGATGGGCGTGTTCGCGGACGCGCTGGCTGCCGCGATGAATCCGAGCTGCGCCGGCGGCAATCACGCCGCGATCTACCTCGAGCGCGAGGTCATGCACTGGTTCCAGGAGATGCTCGGCTTCCCGGCGTCCTCCATGGGATTGCTCGTCAGCGGCGGATCGATGGCGACGCTCACGGCGCTCGGCGTCGCGCGTCACGTGAAGAGCGGCATCGACGTCCGCGCCGCTGGACTGCGCGGCGCGCCGCGACCGTTCCGCTTCTACCAATCGCCTGAGGGGCATTCGTGCGCGCGCAAGGCGATCGAGCTGCTCGGATTCGGCAGCGACGCGGTTCGCATCGTGCCCACGGATGAGTACCGGATGGATCCGATCGCGCTCGACCGGGCGATTGCCGAGGACGTCGACGCCGGGATGCGCCCGATCGCCGTCGTTGCAACCGCCGGCACCGTCAACACCGGCGCGATCGATCCGATCGCCGCCATCGCCGACGTGTGCGCACGGCACAACGTCTGGCTGCACGTCGACGCGGCCTACGGCGGTCCCGCCATCCTGACCGACGAGTACCACACTGCGCTCGCGGAAGTCGCCCGCGCCGACAGCGTCGCGCTCGATCCGCACAAATGGATGTTCGTGCCGGTCGAGGCCGGCTTCGTCCTGGTTCGCGACGGCGACGCGATGCGGTCGGCCTACAGCCTCGTCCCGCCCTACATCCGCTCGCTCGGCAGTTCCAATGCGGTCATGGGCCTGCCGTGGTTCAGCGAGTACGGCTTCCAGCAGACGCGCGGATTCCGCGCGCTGAAAGTCTGGATGACGATCAAGCAGTTCGGCCTTGCGGGACACGGTCGCGCCGTCGCGGAGAACATCGCACTGGCCAGATATCTGGCCGAGCGCGTGCGCGAGTCGCATGATCTCGAGCTCCTCGCCTCAGGCCTCAGTGTCGTCTGCTTCCGATATGTGACCTCTGGGACTTCACAAACGGCTGACGCATCCGATAGCCTCAACCGGCGATTGCTCGAGCAGCTGCAGCTTGGCGGCGAGACGTTTCTCACCAGCACGGAGATCGGCGGGCGCTTTGTGCTGCGCGCCTGCATCGTCAACTATCACAGCACCCGCAACGACGTTGATCGCATGCTCGATGCAATCCACCACTTAGGCTCGCAGCTCGCGACGCACCAAGCTGATCAGTCGTCAACAGCCCGGCCGTAGTCGAGGGCCGTAGTCGAGATCGATCTTTGCACGTTCGATCGAGATGTCAGTCAAGACTGTCTTGTTATCGATCGTCACGTTTCTCCTCGCGACGATCTCGTCGGCAGATCCGGTCGCGGTGCGGCACGTCGAGGGACTCGTGCACGGCTTTCTCTCCCTCCGCTCCCTCGACGGCAAGCTGCTGGCGAGCGGCGACCTGATTCAGAACGCGCGTGGCGACCGGGTGACGACGCGTCTCGTCTTCACATTCAATGACGGCTCGAGCCACGACGAAACCGCCGTCTTCTCGCAGACCGGCCACTTCAAACTGCTCACCGATCGTCTCGTGCAGAAGGGTCCGGCGTTCAAGCAGCCGCTCGACATGACCATCGACCGGGCGAGCGGCAAGGTCACCGTCAAATACAAGAACGATAAGGGCGAGGAGAAGATCGAAGACGAGCAGATGGAGCTGCCGGACGATCTCGCCAACGGCATGCTCATCACGCTGCTGAAGAACGTCAAACACAATGCCTTCCCGCCCAGTGTGTCGTTCGTCGCCGCGACGCCGAAGCCGCGATTGGTGAAGCTGAAGATCGCCACGGCCGCTGACGACCCGTTCTCAACCGCGGCAACACGGCGGCGGGCCACGCACTACGTCCTCAAAGTCGACATCGGCGGCGTCGCCGGTCTCGTCGCGCCGCTCGTCGGCAAGGAGCCGCCGGATCAGCACGTGTGGGTGTTGGAGGGTGAAGCGCCGGCGTTCGTGAAGTCGGAAGCCACCTTGTTCATGGGCGGCCCGATCTGGCGGATGGAGCTGGTGAGTCCGGTGTGGCCGAAGTCGAAGACAACAGCCAACACGACGAACGGAAAGTAAGGACCGTTATCGATAGTACCAGCGCGCCGTTTCTCTGGCCTGGCGGCGCGCTTCCCGTATCACCTGCCGGACTGCGTCCCGCGCTTCACGCGTCGCCTCGCGGTAGACCTCACGGTACGCGCGGACGTGTTGCTCTCCTGCCCGCCGCATGTCACGCCGCGCTTCCATCATCGCGCGGCGGGAATCGCGCATGGCATCCCGCCATTCGCGGCGGATTTCCGCGCGCATCCGGCGGGCCTCGCCCTGCGGATTGTGCCAGCCGTGAACGACCACCGGGGCCGCAACCAGCGTGCCGACGATCAACCAGAGCTTCACGCTGTGTCTCATGCCCGGCTTAGACGAGAGGCCCCAGTCATTGGTTGGCACGATCGCGGTCGTCGAGGATTTCCTGGACGATGACCTGGAGAATCGCGGCGGTCGGGACCGCGAGCAGGGCGCCCATGATGCCGAGCGCCGCGCCGCCGACGAGCAGCGCGACGATGACGATCACCGGGCTGACGCCGACCTGCCGCTCCATCACTTTCGGCACCAGCAGATGGTTTTCGAATTGCTGCTGCGCGATCCAGAACAGCGCGACGAAGAGCGCTGTCTGCGGCGACACCGTCAGGCCGGCAAGAATCGCCGGCGCGGCCGATAGGATCGGTCCGATGACCGGCACCATCTCTCCGATCGCCGCGATCAGCGCGAGCACGTAGAAGTACGGCACGCCGAGGAGATAGAGCCCGATCGCCGCACTGGCGCCGATGGTTCCCGCGAGCATCAGCTGACCGCTGAGCCACGCGCTTACTTTCGTCGTGATCTTGCGCGACGCGTCGAGCACTCTCGGCCGCGCTTCGCGCGGAAAGAGGCGGGCGAACGCCGTGAACAGGGCCTCGGAGTCGATGAGCAGATAGAACGTGAGGATGAGAATCGTGATGAACGCGAGCAGGAATCCCAGAATGTTCGTCACCGCCGTCGCGACGGTTCCAACCGCGGTCCCCGGCGTGCCAGGCGCATTCCGCACCGCCTCCTCGAGCGTGATGCGGTGGTTGAGCAGGCCGCGATTGATCAAGAACGTCTGCGCCTGCTCCAGGAATGAGGGGAGACGCATCCACAGCTCGCGCGCCTGATCGACGAGCGGCGGAATCACGAGAACGCCGGTGATCGTCAGCGCCGCGACGATGACGAGGTAGACGACGAGAATCGCCAGCCATCGCGGCAGCGCGCGGTCGCCGCGCTTCACGGGATGCCGTTCAATCGTGCGAACGATCGGACCGAAGCCGATGGCGAGGAGAACGCTGACGTAGATCACGAGCAGCGCGTCCCGAGCGCGATACAAGAGCCATGCGACCGCGATGGCGACGAGCACCATCGCGAGCGTCCAGACAATCAGACCCTTGGCGCGGTCGGCCATTGCCGCCTATCGTCGGGCCGCGAGGAAATCGCGGACGATCAACGGAATGTCGCGGTGCTCCACATCGGCGGCGTAGTTCAGGCTCCGCATCGTGTCGGCGGAGATGCGTCCGCCCAGGCGCTCGAGCGCGACGCGCATCGCGGGATAACGCAGCAGGGTCTCGGCGCGCGCGACCGGCGCCGCGTCGTAGGGCGGGAAGTAGCGTCGATTGTCCTCGAGCTGCACGAGGTCGAGTCCCTTGATGAGACCGGCGGTCGCGTCGCCGGCGATGACGTCGACCTGCCCGGCCGCGAGCGCGCGGTAGCTGAGCGTGAGATCCATCACGCGGGGCGGCGCTGGAAAACGCAGGCCGTAGGCCTTGGCCAGGCCGGGATATCCGTCCGGCCGGCCGACGAACTCGTAACCAAACCCGGCGCGCCAGCCTGGCGACTCGCGCGCCGCGTCGTCGATCGTCCGCAGCTTCTTCGAGCGCGCCTCGTCGCCGCGCACCAGGATCGCGAAGGTATTGTTGAAACCGAGCGGCCGGAGCAGCGTGCGGCCGGTGCGCGCGTACATCTCACGAACCGACTCGAACACGGCTGCCGAATCGGGCTGAATGGGCTGATGAAAGATCGCCGTCAGCGCGGTGCCGGTGTACTCGACGTAGACGTCGGCGTCGCCGGTGAGCAGCGCGCGATCGCAGATCAGCGTGCCGCCGAGATTCAGACGACGGCTGACCGGAAAGCCCTCACTCTCGAGCGTCTGCGCAATCAGCTCGCCGAGCACGAGCTGCTCCGTGAAATTCTTCGAGGCGACGACGATCGCGCCGCTGGCGCGCCGGGCGGCGACGCCGCTCGAGAGGAGCACGACCGCGGCAACGACGGCCGCCGAGCCGAGCACCGCACGCGGCGAACGCGATCGACGCCGCGAGGAGAGCTGCCGCTCCAGCCCGAGCAGCGAACCGTCGACGACGAGCGCAAGGATCGCCGCCGGGATCGCGCCGGCGAGAATCACGGTCGTATCGACCATCGAGAGGCCTCGGTAGATGTACTCACCAAGGCCGCCCGCTCCGATCGCCGCGGCAATCGTCGCGGAGCCGACGCCGACGACGGCGGCGACTCTCACGCCCGCGACGATCGACGGCAGCGCCAGCGGCAGCTCGACCTGCCGCAGCAGCTCCTGCGGCGTCATCCCCATCGCCACGCCGGCCTCGCGGATCGACGGATCGATGCTGCGCAGACCTGCGATCGTCGTGCGCACGATCGGGAGCAGGCCGTAGAGGATCAGCACGACGAGCGCCGCGCGTGCGCCGACACCGCCGATGAACGGCACCGGGAGCAGGAAGCCGAACATCGCGAGGCTCGGCACCGTCTGGACGATGTTCGCAACGCCGAGGATCGGCGCGGCGATTCGCGGCCGCCTCGCCGCGAACACACCAAGCGGCACCGCGACCGCCACCGCCACGAGGGTGGAAGCGGCGACGAGGAGCACGTGCTGCCCGAGCAGCGCCGCGAGCTCGGCGCGATGCGACCACCAGAAGGCCAGAAGGACTGTCATGGGTCAATGGGAATTGCGGATTGAGGATTGCGGATTGCGGATTTATTCATCGATTCAATCCAACGATAAATCCGCATTTGGGATTGCGGATTCATTGATTGATTCAATCCAACAATAAATCCGCATTTGGGATTGCGGATTCATTGATTGACTCAATCCCCAATAAATCCGCATTTGGGATCGCGGATTCATTGA
>DAIUKO010000381.1:5601-6787 GCA_036848175.1 Vicinamibacterales bacterium
TCATTGATTGACTCAATCCCCAATAAATCCGCATTTGGGATCGCGGATTCATTGATTGACTCAATCCCCAATAAATCCGCATTTGGGATCGCGGATTCATTGAATGACTCAATCCCCAATAAATCCGCAATCCGCAATCCTCAATCCGCAATGCATCATCCTCGTGGCACTGCCGGCAATGCGTCGAGCAGGCGGCGCACGCGCGCGTCGTGCGAGGCGGCGACGACTCCGGGGCGATCGATCGCGATCAGCGTACCTTCTTCGACAACGCCGACGCGATCGGCGAGCGCGAACGCTTCCCCCATATCGTGCGAGACGATGATCACCGTCTTGCGAACGCGCTGCTGAATGCGGCGAAACTCGGCATGGAGCTCGGCGCGCGTCAGCGGATCGAGGGCGCCGAACGGTTCGTCCATCAGCAGCACCGGCGGATCGACGGCGAGCGCCCGCGCCACGCCGACGCGCTGGCGTTGGCCGCCTGACAGCTCGTCGGGCCATCGCGTCTCGAACTGCTGCGGCGCCAGTCCAACGAGCTCGAGGAGCTCGCGCACGCGCGCCGCGATCCGGTCGCCCGGCCAGCCCTCGAGCCGCGGCGCGACGCCCACGTTCGCGGCGACGCTCATGTGCGGAAACAGACCGACGTCCTGCAGCACGTAGCCGACCCGTCGCCTCAGCCGGATCGGCTCCCATTCGCGTGTGTCGCGCCCCTCGACCATCACGCCGCCGCGGTCGGGCAGGAGCAGCCGGTTCACCAGCTTGAGGATCGTCGTCTTGCCCGCACCGCTCCTCCCGACCAGCGCCACCACCTCGCCGGTTTCGACGCTCAGATTGAAACGGTCGAGCACGACGGGACCGCCCGGCCGCCGGAAGGAAACGTCGCGGAACTCGATGGCCGGATCGGGCATCGTGCTTGCGACGGTACCACCGGAGGCGCATCGCATGCCACAGAACAAGTCAGCCGTTGACGTGCGGAGGCGTCGGCGGACTAAGGAGGCCAGCCATGCGTAACGACGCCAGACCGATCGGCGAGGATGCCCACGACAAGTCGCCAATCGACGAACGCGAGTCGGTGGGCCACGATCGCCAGTCGCACATCGTCAATCGTCGCGCTGAGGAAGACGCCAAGCGGAAGCAACCCGATCAGACGATGCCATCCGATGGGTCGACGTTGAATACCAGGATCTAG
>DAIUKO010000382.1:0-6784 GCA_036848175.1 Vicinamibacterales bacterium
ACTACACGCCGGGCCCGTTCGAGCCGCTGATGGCGATTCAAAGCATGGTGACGCGGACCGATTACAAGGGGCGCGTCTGGGGGGCGAATCAGAAGGTCAGCGTCGACGAGGCGATCACGATCGGCACCATCAATGGCGCCTATGCCTCGTCGGAAGAAAACCTGAAAGGATCGATTACGGCGGGGAAGCTCGCCGACTTCGTCTTCCTCGAGAAGGATCCGCACGTCGTGCCGCCGAACGAGATCATGAACATCAAGGTCAATCGCACCGTCGTCGGCGGGAAGACCGTCTACCCACTGAGCTCGTGAATCCGCCACACGCGGCCGCGCATCAGCGGCGATTCACCGCCGGGGTGTGATGATCAGGATATGCGCGGCCGTATTTGGCGATTGCCGGATGTCGATGCCGTCTGTCATCAGATCGGCGCCGCTGGCTTCGCCCAGATCGCCGGTATCGACAGACTGCACTTGGTACATCGCGGTCGAATCGAGGCCGGTCGGTTTGACGAGGACCCGATCCACTCCTGTATCCGCCTGGAACGCACAGATCAGTACCTGCTGACTGACCTGGGCCGTCTCCTGCAGAACGTCCCATGGCGGACCGTTGTCCACCGTCGCCTGGCCGCTGAGAAGTGACGCCGCCGCCGCGCCGATCGTTTGGCGCAGGCCTTTGTAGATGTCGATTTCGTGCGCGAAGTTCGCCGCATCCGCTTCCGACAGTTCGGCGCCGCGGAAGCACAAGCCGAGCGCCGATGCCATCCGGCTGCGAATGTAGAGCGAGAGATCCGGCGAGTCGTGCACCGGCTCGGTGTCGTGGTTGGTCACGAACGACAGGAGATACGCGGGCGGAAAGACGACGCTGAGGCCTTCGACGTTGTGCCGCACGTGCGCCGACGGCGCCGTGCGATCGTCCATCCACGCGACGTCCGTGTACTTGATCATCCCGAGGTCGAGCCGATTGCCGCCGCCCGAAACGTTCTCGAACATCACGGTTGGGTAACGTTCGCGCAGCGTCGTCAGCACGTCGTAAAGGCCGCGCACGTGCGCGAAGTTGCCGTCAGTGCCGCCGTGGCCGTGGCCGTCGCGGTCGCAGTTGATCCAGCCGTTGTTGTCCCACTTGATGTAGTCGGGCTGCACGTCGTCGATGAGCGTCCCGATGCGATCGACGAGCCACGTCCGGCCGGCGCTGCCGGCGAGACAGATTTGTCCAATCCGCTCCGATCCGTACCCGCCGCCGTTGGTGGCCAGCCATTCTTCGTCTACGCCGGCGTCGCCAAGGAGCGACAAATCGATGCGTTCCGGTTCGACCCACAGGCCGAACCTCATGCCCAGACTGCGCGCATAGTCCGCCAGCGGCTTCATGCCGTCCGGGAACCTCGCCGGGTCGGCGCGCCATGATCCGAGCCCGGCGCTGAAGTCCAGCGGTCCTTGCGAATCGGAGCGTTCGTACCAGCCGGCGTCGATGACAAACAGTTCGACGCCGAGCGACGCGGCGCGTTCCATCTCCGCGCGCATCGAGCGCTCGTCGACCTGCGTCGCGTAAGCGAACCACGTGTTGTAGGTGACGAGCGGCGTCAGCGGCCGCCCCTCGCGAATACCGCTCACGATGTACGAACGGAGCGCGGCGGTCGCGTTGGCAAGGCCACCACGGACGGCGCCGAAGACGACGTGCGGCCCGTCGAACTGTTCCCGCGGCGTCGTCCTCATCGCGGCGAGGCCGAAGGACACTTCGAGTCCGGTCCGCCCTCGTGTGATGCTGAGCGACCACGCACCCGACCACATCAGCGTCGCAAAGAATTCGTCCTTCTCGCCGTCGACGGCGATCCACGGGACCGTGCGCTCCGACGAACGGCCGTCGGCGCCGAGCGTGAGCATCTCGCCGCTGTCGAGCGTTTTCTGCTGGAGCGTGAACGACGCGTCATTGCGCACGTCGGCGGCGCTGCCCTGCAGGCCGTTGATCCATCGAAGTTGACCGGCCGGCACGATGATCTGCAGCGCGGTGAGATCGGACAGATCCTGTGCGCTGGCCGCGGTCGGTGCGTACGTCGTCCATGCCTCGAACGCCGGTGCGCCGTTGGCGATCGCATAGTGGCGCGTCAATCGCAGACCCGCGGACGCCAGCTCGAACGTCGCGTGCATTTGCAGTCGATCGCCGAACGTGTCCACGGTCACGTTCTGAAGCTTGAATCCGGCAGCGCGATTGCCGAGCGGCAGCGATCGATCGCCAAGATGAATGAGACTGTCGGGCGCGCCGCCGGACGTCCAGGCGACGCCGGAGGATGTCGACAGGCTGACGATCGAAAAGTCGCGTCCGGTATCGAGCGCGAGCTTGAGCGTCGTGCCGCCCGCGGCCAGCGTCCACGTGCCGGCGCTTTCGTCGTGAGTGATGGAGGCATCGCCGCTGGAGGCGACGACGGCGGCCGTGAGCGGCGCACGGCCAAAGAGCACTGCGGCCGCAGTGGCCATCAGCAATCGAGTCGACAGACGACGCATCAGAACGTGGCTCTTAGCATTGCATGGCTTGGACCAGACAGTTGCGCAAAGATTTAGTCATGAACTCTGTCACAGTTGGGGGGCCTCGCGAAGACGGGCGAGCGCCGCTCTAGTACCGCCGAGTACGACACTGTCAGGAGACCGGGATGCTGCGTTCATTTTCTGTGAACCGCGGTCACGAGTTCCAGGCATAAACGCGCGATCGCTGACTGCAATGGTTCGAGGACACAGTGCCGCTTCGCGAGGACATCGCCACGGGCGCCAACGCGCAACTGAGATACGATGCGTCGCATGCCCTATCTCCGGCTAGTGCTCGTACTTATCGTCGCGATCGTTACGGCGACGTTACGCGCGCAGGGTCCGCAGCGCCGCTATGACGTCTTGATCCATAACGGCCGAATCGTCGACGGGACCGGCGCGCCGTGGTTCCGAGGCGACGTTGCCATCGTTGGCGATCGATTGGCCGCGGTCGGCGCGTTGCCCGGCGCCACGGCAGCGATCACGGTCGACGCGTCGAACCTCGTGGTCGCGCCTGGCTTCATCGATCTCCTCGGCCAGTCGGAGTTCAACGTCCTCGTGGACGGCCGCGCGCCGAGCAAGATTCTGCAAGGCGTCACCACCGAGGTCACCGGCGAAGGATCGGCAATCGCGCCGGTCAACGACCGGATGATGAAGGACGCCCAGCCGTCGTATGCGCATTTCGGCGTGGCGCAGGACTTCCGGACGCTCGGCGAGTACTTCAAGCGCCTCGAGGAGCGATCGCACACGACCATCAACGTCGCGACCTTCGTCGGCGCCGGCGGCGTGAGAAACTACGTCATCGGCAAGGACGATCGAGCCGCGACGCCGGCCGAGCTGGACCAGATGCGGCGGATCGTGGCGCAGGCGATGGAGCAGGGGGCGCTCGGGTTGAGCACGTCGCTGCAGTACGTGCCCGATCGATTCGCGTCGACCGACGAGATCGTCGAGCTCGCCAAAGTCGCGTCGCAGTACGGCGGCGTCTACTTCACCCATCAACGATCCGAGAGCGCCCGGATCTTCGAGTCGCTCGACGAAGTCTTCGCGATCGCGGAGCGCGCGAACATTCCGGCGGAGATCTGGCATCTGAAGACGGCGTACACGCCGCAGTTCGGCAAGATGGGCGAGGTGCTACGCCGCCTCGAGGCGGCGCGGGCGCGCGGCGTCGACGTCACCGCGAATCAATACCCCTACGATCGCGCCTCGAACGGTCTCGACGCGTGCCTGCCGCTGTGGGTGCGCGAAGGCGGCCTCGACAAGATGCTCGCGCGGCTGAAAGATCCGGCGACGCGCGAACGGATCAAGAGCGACATGGCCGACGCGAAGGCGACGACGTGGGAGAACCAGTGGCAGGGGTCGAACGGCGGCGACGGCGTGATGCTGTCGTCCGTGCTCAACCCGGAGCTGCGCAAGTACGAGGGGCAGACGCTGACACAGATCGGCCGATCGATGGGAAAGGATCCGCGCGACGCCGTGATGGATCTGGTCATCGCCGATCGCGGCGAGAGCTCGGTGATCATCTCGATCATGAGCGAAGAGGACGTGCGCACGGCGCTCAAGCATCCGCTGGTCGGCGTCGGCACCGATTCGGGCGCGCAAGCGGAGGACGGCAAGCTCTCTGAATCGAAGTCGCACCCGCGCGCCTGGGGATCGTTCCCACGGATTCTCGGGAAGTTCGTCCGCGACGAACGTCTGCTCACGCTCGAGGAAGCGATCCGCAAGATGACCTCGAAGGCCGCGACGCGTGTTCATCTGGCCGACCGCGGCGTGCTGCGCCCCGGGCTGATGGCTGACGTCACGGTGTTCGATCCCGCGACGATCCGCGACGTCTCGACCTTCGAGGATCCGAAGCACTACTCGGTCGGGGTGAGACACGTGTTCGTGAACGGTCGGCGCGTCGTCGCTGACGGCGCGATCACGGCTGAACGGCCGGGACGTCCGTTGAAGGGCCCGGGCGCGCGGTAGGCGCGTCGTCGCCGTGCCGGAATGGATCGTCGATCTCTTCGCGCGCTACGGATATGCCGTCGTCTTCGTCGGCGTGTTCCTGGAGAACTCCGGACTCCCCGTCCCGGGCGAGACGGCGCTGCTCGCGGGTGCGGCGCTCGCGCACTACGGACGCCTCTCGCTGCCGCTCGTCATCGTGACGGCGATCGCCGGCGCGATTCTCGGCGACAATCTTGGATTCTTCGCCGGACGGCGCCTCGGACGCGCGCTCATCGAGCGTCACGGCTGGCGCGTCGGGCTGACGCGGTTCCGCCTCGATCAGTTCAACTGGTTCTTCGCACGCCACGGGCCCAAGACGGTGTTCATCGCGCGTTTCATCACCGGGCTGCGCGTCTTCTGCGCGGTGCTGGCCGGCGCGAGCGCGCTCCGCTGGCCGGCGTTTCTGTTCTACAACGCCACCGGCGCCGCCGTCTGGGCGACCGTCATCGGCCTCGCCGGCTACGCGCTCGGCGAGAGCTGGGATCGGCTCGAACGGGTGATCGGCCGCAGCGGGCTGATCGCCTTGATCATCGTCGCCGGCATCGGCGTGTTTGCCATTCTGCGCGCGCGGCGCGCGGCGCGGCAGGAGCCGATGAATCGGGAGTCATGACCCCACCATGATCACACTCACGTCGGGATTGTCCTACCTCGATCTGCATTTTCAGGGCGTGCCGCGGATCATCGCCACCGCCGTCGTGCACGGTCCCGGCGGCGTCGCGCTCGTCGACCCCGGTCCGTCGAGCACGCTGCCGCGGCTGCGGCGCGAACTCGAGGCGGCGGGCATGTCGATGGCCGACGTGCGCGCGCTCGTGTTGACGCACATCCATCTCGATCACGCCGGCGCCACCGGCACGCTCGTGCACGAGCATCCGGATCTCCGCGTCTACGTGCACGAGAAGGGCGCGCCGCATCTCGTCGATCCGTCGAAGCTGCTCGCGAGCGCGACGCGTCTCTATGGAGATGCGATGGACAGGCTGTGGGGAGAAGTGCGGCCGGTGCCGGCCGGCGCGATTGCCGTCCTCAGAGGCGGCGAACGCTTCTCGGTTGGCGGCCGCGACTTCGACGTCGCCTACACGCCGGGCCACGCCTCACATCACGTCAGCTATCTCACGGACTCGGGCGTCGCGTTCGTCGGCGACACCGCCGGTGTGCGATTGAATCCGGGAGGTTTCAATCTTCCACCGACGCCGCCGCCGGACATCGACTTGGAAATCTGGCGCGAGAGCCTCGCGCAGATCGAGCGATGGAACGCCGGCACGCTGTTCGTGACGCACTTCGGTCCGCACACGCCGTCGCGTACGCATCTGACGGAGATGGCGGATCGGCTCGATTGGGTGAGCGGGCTTGCGAAAGTGTCGCTGGCGCGCGACGGGACCGATGACGATCGCGAGGCGTGGTTCGCCGACGAAGTCCGACGCGAGCTCCAGCGCCGCACGAGTGAGGCGGATGCGAAAGCGTACGAGATCGCCGGACGGTTCGATTTGAATTGGCGGGGACTGGCCAGGTACTGGCGGAAGCGCGCGAGCTAGCCGTGTCGGGATTCGGGACTTGGGATTCGGGATTTGATCCGTCTCGTTCGAATCCAACCCCGGGTTGACGTCCTACTGCCCATGACGGGCGTCAAATCCCGAATCCCCAATCCCAAATCCCGACGCGTTCTTACGCGGTCGCGCGTCGCGGTTCCACCGCCGCCGCCGTCCGACGCGGGTCGACCATCA
Organism: Vicinamibacterales bacterium; assembly: GCA_036848175.1. Taxonomy (GTDB): domain Bacteria; phylum Acidobacteriota; class Vicinamibacteria; order Vicinamibacterales; family CAVVIG01; genus QHWF01. Next base: position 6,212 of record DAIUKO010000382.1, read on the forward strand.
AGCGCAGCGCATACCCCTGGGGCGCCGATTTCGAACCTGGCGACACGCGATAGACCGCCGACAGCACGCGGCCCTGACGGAGCGAGGAGGGCAGCGCGTCGCGGTCGCGGCCTTCGCGTTCGAGTTGAAACTGGACGAGGCGGTACAGGGGAATCGACACCGCGCTTTGACACTCGACGTACACACCGAACTCGCTGACGTTCCGCGTGACCACCGAGACGAAGCGGGTCGCCCCCTGGTGATCCTTCCAGGTCAGGCGCGCCGGCAGCGTGACCGTCTGGCGCTCGGACGAGCGCTTGGTGTTGTCATTGTCTGCGGGCTTCGGCGGCTCGGGCGTCGTCCAAATCTGTTTCACGAGTGTTCTCCGGGGAAGCGGTGTGCCCAGACGTGTATCAAAGTCCAGGCCCTGCCTGATCCTGGGGATCTCCGGAAGCAGTCAGACGGACGTAATGCTATGTTTGTCAGCGATTTACGATTGTGTGAAGGGTTTTCAAATCCGCGTGCAACACGGCTATTTGGTATCCAATCTCAGCGGAAACTGACTATTCAGTATCCAGAGTCGCGGTCTGACCG
>DAIUKO010000383.1:0-6724 GCA_036848175.1 Vicinamibacterales bacterium
AAGAGGACGGCCGCTGGTACTCGATGCACCATCCGTTCACGTCGCCGCTCGACGAAGACATCGCGAAGATCGACAGCGATCCGGGCGGCGTCCGCGCGAAGGCGTACGACCTCGTGTTGAACGGCAGCGAGATCGGCGGCGGCAGCGTCCGTATCCACGACGCCGCGCTGCAGTCGCGGATGTTCCGGCGGCTCGGCATCAGCGACGAGGAGGCGAAGGAACGCTTCGGCTTCTTCCTCGAAGCGCTCGAGTACGGCACGCCGCCGCATGGCGGAATCGCGCTCGGCGTCGATCGGATTGTGGCGATTCTGGCCGGCGAGTCATCCATTCGCGAGGTGATCGCCTTCCCAAAGACGGCAAATGCTGTGGATCTCATGGCTGGGGCACCTTCGCCTGTCGATGCGAAACAGTTGCGCGAGCTCCATTTGAAGACTCAGAATTGAGCCTTGCCGGGGGGCAGGGGCCCCCGGAGTAATAATGAAAAGAATCAGTGTCCCCGAAGAGGGGATTGAAACGCTGTTCGGCTCCTACGACGAGAACCTCAAGCACCTCGAATCGCTCTTCAACGTCCGGATCCGCACCCAGGGCCACGACCTCCTGGTCGAGGGCGAGACCCCCGATCTCGATAAAGTCGATCGCGTCGTCGGACAACTGTCGTCGCTGATGCGCGACGGCTACAAGCTGTCGAACGCCGACGTGAAGACCGCGTCGGATCTCGTGGCGCAGCACGACGACGTCGATCTGCGCGATCACTTTCTGAAGGGCAGCCTGACGCCGGCGGGCAAGCGGCGCGTCGCGCCGAAGACGGTCAACCAGCGGCGCTATCTCGACGCGATCGACTCGCACGACATCGTGTTCGGGATCGGCCCCGCCGGCACCGGCAAGACGTATCTGGCGATGGCGCAGGCGGTCGCGTTCCTGGTCGCGAAGAAAGTCAGCCGCATCATCCTCGCGCGGCCGGCGGTCGAAGCCGGCGAGAAACTCGGATTCCTCCCCGGCGACCTGCAGGAAAAGGTGAATCCGTACCTGCGTCCGCTCTACGACGCCCTCTACGACATGCTCGACGTCGAGCGCGTCGCGCGCTACATCGAGCGCGGGACGATTGAGATCGCGCCGATCGCGTTCATGCGCGGCCGTACGCTCAACGATTCGTTCGTCATCCTCGACGAAGCACAGAACACGACGTCGGAGCAGATGAAGATGTTCCTGACGCGTCTCGGCTTCGGCGCCAAGGCGGTCATCACCGGCGACATCACGCAGATCGACCTGCCGATGGGGCGGACGTCGGGTCTCGTCGAGGCGATGAAGGTGGTGAGCTCGATCGACGGCATCTCATTCGTCTACTTCGATGACCGCGACGTCGTCCGCCACAAGCTGGTGCAGCAGATCGTCAAGGCCTACGAAAAGTTCTCGAACGGGACGGGAACCGCTCGTCCTTCGACCCCTCCGGAGGGTCAGGGTCGTCCCGAGCCAGGTCGAGGGACGACGAGCTCCGGACGGGCGGATATCGCTCGTGGTGAGCCTGTCGAACCACGAGCTTGACGATGCGCGACGGTGAGCAACGTCTCCGCGTGCTCGTCATGGACGAGCGTGGCCGGAGCGTGCCGGCGAGCGGACTGGCGTCGTGGCTGCGCCGCGTCGCGCCGGCAACGGCGCGCGGCACGGTGAACGTCGCGCTGGTGAGCGACCGCCGCGTCCGCTCGTTGAACCGTACGTATCGCCGCAAGGATTACGCGACCGACGTGCTGTCGTTTCCGTCGGTTTCCGATTCCCGATTCCCCAGTCACAAGTCGCTGCGATCGAATCCCGAATCCCCAATCCCGAGTCCGGTCCTGGGTGACATCGTCATTGCGCGCGGCCTCGCCAGGCGCCAGGCGCGTGAGGCGGGGCACGACGAAGCGACTGAGCTGCGCGTGCTCGCGCTCCACGGACTGCTTCACCTCCTCGGCTACGACCACGAGCGAGACGACGGCCGGATGAAGCGCGTTGAGGCGCGATTGCGGCGGCGGGGTGGATTGCGCGAGGGATTGATAGAGCGGGCTCGTCCTTCGACGAGCTCAGGACGAGCGAGAAGGACAAACGCTCGTGGTGAGCCGCCTTCGACGAGCTCAGGACGAGCGAGAAGGAAAAACGCTCGTGGTGAGCTGCCTTCGACAAGCTCAGGACGAGCGAGAAGGACAAACGCTCCGCCTTCGACGAGCTCAGGACGAGCGAGAAGGACAAACGCTCGTGGTGAGCCTGTCGAACCACGAGCGATCGCCCCATGATTCCGCTGGGCGTCTTCCTGCTCGCCGTCACCGCCGTCTACCTCGGCGCGATCGACGCGGCGTTCAGCGCCTTGATGCGCCTGTCGCTGCGTCTGGTCGCCGAGCGCAGCAACCGGCCGGGCCCGCTCGGCGACTTCCTCGACGATCCGCTGCTGCTGTTCCTGCCGGTGCGCGTGCTGATCGGCTTCGTCACCGGCGGCGCCACCGCGCTCCTCGCGCTGGCGGTCGGCGTCGACGCGCCGCACCGCGTCACGCTCGTCGTCATTGCCGTGGTCGGCTTCGTCATCCTCTGCGAGGTTCTGCTGCCGCTGCTCATCGTCGGGCGCGATCCCGAACGGATTCTCGACATCCTGCTGCCGTCGTTCACGCCGGTGGCGCGGATGCTCGGCCCGATGACGCGATGGGTGGCGCGGTCCGTGGCCAGCAGCAAGCGTTCGCCGGCCACGCCGGTGACCGGCGAGGAGGCTGCCGCGGAAGCGAACGAGGCGGCCCAGGCGTTCATCGACACGGCTGCGGAGGAAGGCCTCATCGAGGGTGAAGAACGAAAGCTCCTGCAGAGCATCGTCGACTTCGGTGACACGCTCGTCCGTGAAGTGATGACGCCGCGTCCCGACATCGTCGCGATCCGGAGCGAGGCCACGGTCGGCGATCTGCGGGCGCTCTTCCGCGAGCAGGAGTACTCGCGCTTTCCCGTCTATCGCGAGAGCCTCGACAACATCGCCGGCTTCGCGTTCGTGAAGGATCTCGTCGCCCTCAGCGCATCCGACGATTCGCGGCCGATCACCGGTCTGCTCCGGCCGGCGGTCGTCGTCCCCGAGACCAAGCGCGTGCCGGAGTTGTTGAAGCAGTTCCAGCGCCAGCAGACGCAAATCGCGATCGTCGTCGACGAATACGGCGGCACGGCGGGTCTGGTCACGATCGAGGATCTGCTCGAGGAGATCGTCGGCGAGATCCGCGACGAGTACGACGTCGAGTCCGAGGCGATCATCGACGAGGGCAACGGCCGCTTCGTGTTCAGCGGCAAGGTCGACGTCGACGAGGTGATGCAGCGCCTCAAGGTCCAGATCGAGCGCGAAGGGTTCGAGACCGTCGGCGGCTACCTGATGTCGCACATCGGTCGTGTGCCGACGGTCGGCGAGCGCTTCGAGATCGACAGCCTGGTCGTCGAGATTCTCGACGCGGAGCGGCGCCGCGTGAACAAGGTGCGGATCTACAAGCTCTCCACCGCCGAGGACGCCGAGGAAGCGGAGCTTCGATCCCGATCGGTCTGATGAAAACAGGGTTCGTGTCTCTGGTCGGCCGGCCCAATGCGGGCAAGTCCACGCTGCTGAACCGCCTCGTCGGCACCAAGCTCGCCATCGTCTCCGACAAGCCGCAGACGACGAGGAACCGGATTCTGGGCGTGAGAAATTATCCGGATGCGCAGGTCGTGTTCCTGGACACGCCCGGCATTCATCGTCCGCTGCACCGGATGAACGTCCGCATGGTCGACGCCGCGGTCGAGACGATGCGCGAGGTGGACGTGCTCGGCCTTGTCATCGACGTCGCCGAACCGCCGGGAAAAGGCGACCGTTACGTGCTGGATCTCGTCAAAGACGTGAAGGCGCCGGTCTTCCTGATCCTGAACAAGGTGGATCTGATCAAGAAGAACCGCTTGCTGCCGTTGATTCAGCAGTACGACGCGATCGGGACGTTTGCCGAGATCGTTCCGGTGTCGGCGGCGACCGGCGACAACGTCGATCGTTTGGAGCGCGCCATCATCGATCGGCTGCCGGCGGGCGAGCCGATGTATCCGGCCGACTACCTCACCGATCAGCCCGAGCGGTTCTTCGCTGCCGAGATCGTCCGCGAGAAGCTGCTGCAGTTCACGCACGCGGAGATCCCGTTCTCGAGTGCGGTGGTCATCGATCGATTCGAAGAGCCGGAGGGGAGCGGTCCCTTACGGTTGTATTGCACGATCGTCGTCGAACGCGAGTCGCAGAAGCCCATCGTCGTCGGCCGCGGCGGCGAGATGATCAAGCGCATCGGCACCGCGGCCCGCGAAGAGCTCGAGCGGTTCTTCGAGACGCACGTCTTCCTCGATCTCCACGTGCGGGTCAAGTCGGAGTGGCGCGAAGACGATCAGGTACTCAGCGATATCGGTCTGAAGTAGACTAATCGCTTATTAACCCGCCTCCGGATGCCGGCCTATACCACCGACGCCCTGATTCTGAGGACTTACAAGCTCGGTGAGTCAGATCGCATTGTCGTGTTTTTGACGCGCGATCGCGGCAAGAAGCGCGGTGTGGCGAAGAACGCGCGGCAGAGCCGCCGGCGTTTCGGGGGGGCGCTCGAACCGATGACCTACGGCCGCGTCGGCTACGTCGAGCGGGAGCGGCGGGATCTGGTGCGGCTCGACTATGTGGAACCGGTCCGATCGCCGATGGCCGCGGCGCACGGCGACGCGCTCAGCTACGCCGGGTACTTCGCCGAGCTGATCGACGAATGGTCGCCTGAGGCGGATCCGAACGAGACGCTGTTCCGTCTCGGTGCGTCGACGGTGGATGCCATGGCCGTCGGCGTCCCGATCGAGCCGCTGGCGAGGTACTTCGAATACTGGCTGCTGCGGCTCCAGGGCGTGTACGAGGCGGACGCGAGCTTGTCGGATGGGGCGCGCGTGTTTCTCGCGACGGCGCGGGCGTCGAGCCCGTTCGCGCTGAGCGGGGTGGCGGTCTCGCGCGACACGCTGCGCGAGCTCGAGGCGGCGCATCGTGCGCTGATCGCGATGCATCTCGAGAAGGATCTGAAGTCGGTTCGCGTGTTGCGGGAAATGCGCAGATAAGGAACGCGTGACGTTTCAAAGCCTGATCCTCAAGCTGTCGGAATTCTGGGCCTCGCGCGGGTGCGTGCTGCAGCAGCCGCTCGACGTCGAGGTCGGCGCCGGCACGATGCATCCCGAAACGTTTCTGCGCGTGCTCGGCCCGGCGCACTGGAACGTCGCCTACGTGCAGCCGTCGCGGCGTCCGGCCGACGGGCGGTTCGGCGAGAACCCGAACCGCTTGTTCAAGCATTACCAGTTCCAGGTGATTCTCAAGCCGGCGCCCGACGAAGTGCAGCAGCTCTATCTCGAAAGCCTCGAGGCGTGCGGCATCAACCCGCGGCAGCACGACATTCGCTTCGAGGAGGACAACTGGGAGTCGCCGACGCTCGGCGCGTGGGGCATCGGCTGGCAGGTGATGTTCGACGGGATGGAAATCTCGCAGTTCACCTACTTCCAGCAGGCCGGCGGCGTCGAGCTCGCGCCGGTTTCAGCGGAGCTCACCTACGGACTCGAGCGCATCGCGATGGTGCTGCAGCGCGTCGACAGCATCTTCGAGATCGAGTGGGCGCCGGGCGTGAAGTATCGCGACGTCCGGCTGCGCGAAGAAGTGGAGCAGTCGAAGTACGTCTTCGGCCACGTCGATCTGCGGCCCGGCAGCGGCGTCGACTTCGGAACCTTCCATCGCGAGCTCTTCGAGCGCTACTACCAGCTGTCGAGCGCGCTGTTGAAGGAACAGCTGGTCTGGCCGGCGCTGGAGCACTGCCTGAAGTGCTCGCATCTGTTCAACATCCTCGACTCGAGCAACAGCATCGGCGTCACCGAGCGGACCGCCTTCATCCTGCGGATCCGGCAGCTCGCGGTCGGCATTGCCAGGAGCTACGTCGAGGGCGGAGAGAAACCTGCCGAAACGGTCGCGGCCGGCGAGAGCGGGGCCGGCTGATGGATCGCGAGCTCGTTCTCGAAATCGGGTGCGAGGAGCTGCCCGCGAGCTGGCTTCCCGGGTTGACCAATCAAATCGGGGAAGTCTTCAACTCGCATCTGCGCGAGCATCGGCTGCCACCGGAATCGCCGGCGGAAACGTTCAGCACGCCGCGCCGCCTCACGGTCCGCATCACGCGTGTGCCGGAGCGCCAGACCGATTTCGAAGAGCTCGTCAACGGACCGCCGGTTGCCAGGGCGTTCCAGGCGGACGGGACGCCGACGCAGGCGGCCAGCGGGTTTGCGGACAAACAGGGCGTCGACGTCGCTGCGCTCGAGCGTGTGCACACGCCCAAGGGCGAGTACCTCGCCTACCGCAAACGTCAGCGCGGCAAGGCGACCGTGGACGTGCTGCCCGACGTGCTCGGGGCGACGCTCCGCAGCCTCACCTTTCCGAAGTCGATGCATTGGGATGCGACGCTCGAGGACGGCCGCGGCGAGCTGCTCTTCGGCCGCCCGATCCGATGGGTGTTGTACATCTACGGCGGCCGCGTGGTGCCGTTCACCATCACGCGAGCGTCGGCGGCGCAGACCGGCCAGGTGCAGGACGTGTCCACCGGCGCCGTCACCTACGGCCACCGCTTCTTGACGACCAGCGGGCGAGCCGGGCGCGCCATCAAGGTTCGATCGTTCGACGAGTACCGCGCGCGGCTGCTCGAGAACTTCGTCATCCTCGAGC
>DAIUKO010000384.1:0-6723 GCA_036848175.1 Vicinamibacterales bacterium
CGCAACCGCTTCCACTACAACTGGCACTGGCACTGGGACTACGGCAACGGCGACAGCGGCAACCAGGGACCGCATCAGTTCGACATCGCGCGCTGGGGTCTGCAGAAACAGGAGCACCCGGTCAAGATTCGATCGATCGGCGGCTACTTCGGCGAGGAGTCGTCGCAGGAAACGCCGAACACGCAGACCAGCCTGTTCGAGTACGCCGACGGCCTGGTGCTCGAGTTCGGGACGCGCGGCAACTTCACGAACGACGAAGCCGGCGTGCGCATCGGCAACCTGTTCTACGGCACGAAGGGCTGGCTGTGGATCGACGAAACCGGCAAGAAGTGGCAGGCCTACCTCGGTCCGAAGAACGAGGAAGGTCCCGGCACCGATTCGTCGGATCCGAACGAGGGGCCGACCGGTCTCACCACGACCGAGTACCCGCACTATCAGAACTTCATCGACGCGATCCGCGCCGGCGATCCGAAGATCCTGACGTGCGACGTGCTCGAAGGCCACTTGTCGTCGACGCTGCCGCACCTCGGCAACATCGCGTATCAGGTCGGACGCCAGTTGACGTTCAACGGCAAGTCCGAGAAGTTCGTGGACGACAAGGAAGCCGATAAGCTGCTCACGCGCGAGTACCGGAAGGGATTCGAGATTCCCTCGTCGTTCGGCTCGAGCAGCACGCACGATCAGGCCGCGCGAAAATGAATCGTCGCCGGTTTCTGACGGCCGCGAGCGCCGGCGTTGGCACGCTGGCGCTCGGGGCCGGCCGGCTCCTCGCCTCGCAGGGATCCCGCACAACCGAAATCGTCGTCGTCGGCGCCGGCGCCTTCGGCGGATGGACCGCGCTCTATTTGCGCGAGCAGGGGTTCACCGTCACGCTCGTCGATCAGTACGGCCCCGGCAACTCGCGCGCGACCTCGGGCGGCGAGTCGCGGCAGATTCGCGCCGGCTACGGCGAGCGCGAGCTCTACACGCGCTGGGTGCTCCAGGCATTCGACCGCTGGAAGGCACGCGAAGACGAGTGGGGCAAGACGCTGTTGTTCCGCACCGGCCAGATCTCGCTCGCCCGTGAGTGGACCCGGGAGCTCACCGGCACCAGGAAAGTCTTCGACAAGCTCGGCGTGAAGTACGAGATCGTCAAGCACGACGACCTCGCCCGCCGGTATCCGCAGATGAACACCGCGAGCGTCGACTTCGGCATGTACGTGCCGAGCACCGGCGTCCTGAAGGCGCGCGAAGGGTGCGTCGCCGTCGCGCAGGCGTTCGAGAAAAAAGGCGGACGATTTCTCACCGCGAAGGTCGAGCTGGGAACGCGTGCCGGCGGCGTGCTGCAGGACGTCGCGCTCTCGACCAGGCAGACGATCGCGGCGCAGACGTTCGTGTTCGCCTGCGGTCCGTGGCTGCCGAAGGTCTTCCCGTCGGTGATGAAGAACAAGCTGATCACACCGCGACGCGTGGTGTTTTTCTACGGCACGCCTCCGGGCGACGAGCGCTTCACGTATCCGAACTTTCCGACCTGGGCCGTCGACGATGCGTACGGATTCCCGAGCATCGAAGGCAAAGGCTTCAAAGTCGTTCCCACGTTCGAGCGCGTCCTCGTCGATCCCGACACGCAGGAGCACACGCTGACCGCCGACGAAATCCGCCAGGGACGCGCGTTCGTGACGAAGTGGTTTCCGGCGCTCGCCGATCAGCCGCTCGTCGAAAGCAAAGTCTGTCAGCGCGAAGACAGCATCGACGAGCACTTCATCGTCGATCGCCATCCCGAGTTGAGCAACGTGTGGCTGGTCGGCGGGGGATCGGGGCACGGCTACAAGCACGGCATCATGCTCGGCGAGTACGTCGCCAACCGCGTCGTCGGCAAGGACCGCAGCCCGGAGCTCGCCGCCACGTTCAAGTTGAAGGATGGGACGTTCTGAAATGATTGGTTCACGCCCGGCCACGACGCGCGTGCGTCTCGACTACGGCGTCGACGGACTCGACGTCGATCTGCCGAACGAGCGCATCACGATCATCGAGCCGCTGTTCAGGCCGGCGCTGGCCGATCCGCACGCCGCGCTGATCGCGGCGCTGCGATCGCCGATCGGCCGCCCGCCGCTTCGCGATCTGGTGCGCCGCGGACAGAAGGTTGCCATCTCGGTCTGCGACATCACGCGCGCGCAGCCGCGGCGCGAGATGCTCGCGGCGCTGTTCGCGGAGATGCCGGAGGTGCCCGCCGAAGACGTCACGATTCTCATCGCGACCGGCACCCATCGCACGAACACGCCGGCGGAACTGGAGACGATGCTCGGCGCGGATATCGTCCGCCGATATCGTGTGCTCAACCACGACAGCCGCGATCGCGCGTCGCTGGCGCCGGCCGGCACGACGAAGAACGGCGTCGCGGTGTCGATCAAACGCGAGTTCCTCGACGCGGACATTCGGATCACGACCGGCTTCGTCGAGCCGCACTTCTTCGCGGGTTTCAGCGGTGGCCCGAAGATGGTGGCGCCGGGGCTCGCCGGACTCGACACGGTGATGGTGCTGCACGACGCGCGGCGCATCGGTCATCCCAACGCGGTCTGGGGGATCACGGAAGGCAATCCGATTCACGACGACATCCGCGAGATCGCCGGCATGGTCGGGGTCGATTTCGCGATCGACGTGACGCTGAATCGCGAGCAGAAGATCACGGCCGTCTTCGCCGGCGATCTGTTCGAGGAGCATCGTGCCGCGTGCCAGGCGGCGAAGCGCGACGCGATGCGGGCCGTCGAGGCGCCGTTCGACGTCGTCCTGACGACGAACTCCGGATATCCGCTCGATCAGAATCTGTATCAGGCGGTCAAAGGCATGTCGGCCGCCGCGCGCGTGGTCAAGCCCGGCGGAACGATCGTGTGCGCCGCCGCGTGCCGGGACGGTCTCCCCGCTCACGGATCGTACGGACAGGTGCTCGCCTCGCAGCCGTCGCCCGAAAAACTGCTCGAGATGATCAACTCGCCGGGTTACTCAACGCCCGATCAGTGGCAGGTCCAAATCCAGGCGCAGGTACAGATGAAAGCGACGGTGATGGTCAAGACCGAAGGCTTGACGGCCGACGCGGTCCGCGCCGCTCACTTTCATCCGGTGGATGATGTCGGCGCTGCGGTGTCCGAGGCTCTCGATCGCGCCGGCCGCGACGCGACGCTCTGCGTCCTGCCGCGCGGTCCACAGACGATTCCGTACGTGCCGTAGCTCGCGAGCGCCTCGACGATGTGTGCGCCGGCCTCGTCGAAATTCTCGCGCGTCACCCAGACGGGTTCCTGCACCGTGACCGTGAAACGGTTGAACGGCAGCGGAAACTTCTTCGAATCCCAGCTCTTGACCGGAACGAACCGCGCGCAGGAAATCGTGAGGGGAACGATCGGCACACCGCTCGACAGCGCGACGTGGAGCACCCCCTTCTTCAGCACTCGCGGCGGGCCGTACGGTCCGTCCGGCGAGATGGTCGTCGAGTAGCCGCGGCGGACGAGCCAGGCGAGCTCGTTCGCGGCGCGTTGTCCCTCCTCTCCAGACGACCCGAGCAGGAGGTGGCGCAGCCCCATCAATCGAAACACGACGTGCACCGGTTTCATATACGCCGCCGGGTGATTGATCGCGACGTGCGGTGCCGGATAGCGGGCGAATACGACGAAATACGACCACCAGCTTTCGTGCCACATGCAGAAGATGGCGTGCTGCGAGAGATCGTGACTGCCGAGTCCCTCGATCGACATGCGCGACGTGAGCCGGCAGATGACGTAGTAGAGGTAGAAGATCAGCCCGAGCGTCCACGTCACCGCGAGATACAGAGGCCGCACCGGCCATGGAACCGTGTCGACGCGGTAGCCCATGCGTGAAATTCCTCCTCGCAGTAGAATCCTCACCAACCATATAGGTCGAACCAGCCATGAAACTTTCTCGACGCGATCTCCTCGCCGGCGCTGCAGGTGTCGTCGCCGTCGGCGCCACCGCGGCGGCCCAGTCCCCTCCGTCCGACCCGAGCAAGGTTCGTGGAAAGCCGAGCCGGGCATTGGGACAGCGCGCCGCGGCCGAGAAACCGCAGCGGCAAGTCCGGGGCACGGCGTCCTCCGGCACGCCGCATCAGGATCTGTGCGGCACGATCACGCCCGCCGATCTCCACTTCGAGCGGCATCACGCCGGCGTGCCGGAGATCGATCCCAAGAGCTACTCGCTGCTGATTCACGGGATGGTCGAGCGGCCGATGGTGTTCACGCTCGCCGATCTCAAACGCTTCCCCGCCGTCAGCCGCGTGCACTTTCTCGAGTGCTCCGGAAATTTCGGCGGCCGCGCCGGATCGGCCGAGCTCACGCCGCAGCAGATCGCCGGGCTGACCAGCACGAGCGAGTGGACCGGCGTGGCGCTCGCCACGCTGTTCCGCGAAGTCGGCGTGCGTCCGCAGGCGACGTGGTTTCTCGCCGAGGGGCAGGACGCGGCGCTGCTGACGCGCAGCATTCCTGTCTCCAAGGCCTACGACGATGCGCTGATCGCCTACGGGCAGAACGGCGAAGCGATTCGGCCGGAGCAAGGCTATCCGGCGCGATTGTTCCTGCCCGGCTGGGAAGGCAACGCGAACGTGAAATGGCTGCGCCGGATCGAGCTGTCGGATCGTCCGTTCATGACGCGCGAGGAAACGTCGAAGTACACCGATCCGATGGCCGACGGCACCGCGCGCATCTTCAGCTTCCTGATGGACGCGCGTTCGCTCATCACCTATCCCGCCTATCCGGTGACGCTCACACGCGGATGGGTCGAGATCAACGGCATCGCGTGGACGGGATCGGGCAAGATCACGCGCGTCGATGTCAGCACCGACGGCGGCGCGACGTGGTCGCCGGCGAAGCTGCAGGAGCCGGTGCTGTCGAAGGCGCACACGCGGTTCCGTCATCTGTGGAACTGGACCGGCGGCGAGGCGGTGATCATGAGCCGCGCGGCAGACGAGACTGGCTACATGCAGCCGACGCGCGAACAACTCATCGCGTCGCGAGGCGTGGGGACGGTCGGCTACCACCTCAACCCGATCACCGGCTGGCACGTTCGCGCTGACGGCAGTGTCGTCTTCAAGCAGGAGTCGTGGACATGAGGCAGCGCCGTCGATTCGACTGGCTCGTGTTCATCGCGGCGATTGTCACGATGATGATCGCCGGCGATCGCTCTGCGGTGCGCCAGGTTGCCGCGCAGGCGCCTCAACGGTTCGGCATCGGACGGCCGGCAACACCGGCCGATATCGCCGCGCTCGACATCGACGTCGGTCCCGACGGCGCGGGATTGCCGCCAGGACGCGGCGCGTCGGCGGACGGCGCGCCGATCTACGCGGCGAAATGCGCGGGCTGCCACGGGAAGACGGGGAAAGAAGGACCGAACGACGTGCTCGTCGGCCGTCTCGCCGGTGACGCGTTTCCGTTCGCGAAAGATCCCCGCGCGCCGAAGACGATTGGCAGCTACTGGCCGTACGCGACGACCGTGTTCGACTACATCCGCCGCGCGATGCCGCCAGACGCGCCCGGTTCGCTGCGCGATGACGAGGTCTACAACCTCACTGCGTACTTGCTGGCGCTGAACGAGCTGATTCCCGCGGACGCCGTCATCGACGCGACGACGCTGCCGAAGGTGAAGATGCCGTCGAAGGATCGCTTCAAGCCCGACACGCGCGGCGCGAGCAAGCCGTCCCCGGGACCGCCGCGCAGATAGTGATCGGCCCGTTTCCGATCTTCCTGGTGCTCGCGTTCGTGATCCTCCGGCTGACGTTTCGCTGGCGCTGGCGGACCATCCTCATCGCCTCGATCGTCATCGCACTCGCCGGCGACTTGATCGTCGATCTCCTCATCTCGTTGCGCGCACGCTAGCGATTCTTTGTGCCCTTTGTGTCCTTTGTGTCCTTTGTGCTCTTCATCGCTGGCGCATCGTGATGCCGGTGAGCAGGCTCACACGGACCCCGGCCCTCGAAGGTGCGACCGCGACGTTCACCGGAAAATTCAACGCACCCGATCGGATCGTCGCGCCCGCGGCATAGACCATCGCCGTCCCGACCGGCGTGACATTGGGACCGACGCCGAACTCGAACCCCTTCTGCGTCCGCAGACCGACCAGCCAGTTGAGGCTTGGCAGCATCACGCTCTGCTCGAGTCCTCCCGCCAGCACGACGACTTCGGTGATCGCCGACAAGCCGTCGTTCCCGCCGTAGAAGCGCTTTTCGAATTGCCAGCCGAATTGCGTGATCATCGGCCGCACGTCGATGCTTTCCTCTTTCAGTTTGTCCATCACGCCGTTGCTCAGCACGGTGAACCCGATGCGCGGACCCGAAAGGTTCACCGGATAGGACGGCGGAACGGGAACGGTCTGACAGAGCGCAGGAGTGGCGAGAAAAACCGTGAAGATGAGAGCACGCGGCGCATGACGAAGCATCGGAACCATTCGCACACCTCCTCCGGCGATCCGCCGGCATCGAACCCGTCACGGGCTCGGTTCGGAGTGCGAAATCAGGGGGTGATGTAGCTCAACGTGAACCACGCACGATCTCGTCGGTCATCCTTCACTCGAGAAGGCTGGCCACGAAGGCACGAAGGCACGAAGACATTCACGAAGAAAAGTCTTGGTTCACTGTCACGCTGCATCACGTGCTGCGCACGAAACCACGAAACCACGAAACCACGAAACCGCGAAAATCGCTCATCTCGGACACGCGTTCGACGCGCCGGCCTGCAACGCAGGCCG
>DAIUKO010000385.1:0-6702 GCA_036848175.1 Vicinamibacterales bacterium
CTCAACGTCCTGCTCGCCGTGTTCAACATGATTCCGATTCCACCGCTCGACGGCGGCAACGTGCTCTCGGGTCTGCTGCCGTACCGCTTCGCGGTGATCTTCGACCAGCTGCGGCCGTACGGGTTCCTGCTGCTCTATCTCCTCATCTTCACCGGCGGCTTCAACCTGATCGTCGTCCCGCCGTATCGCTTCATCGTCTCGTGGCTGCCGACTAGGTGATGGCCAGCGCGCGCGTCGTCTCCGGCATGCGTCCGACCGGACGGCTGCATCTCGGCCATCTCGTCGGCGCGCTCGGCAACTGGGTGCCGCTGCAGGATCAGTACGACTGCTTTTATTTCGTCGCCGACTGGCACGCGTTGACGAGCGACTTCGCCGATACGAGTCAGCTGACGTCGTACACGTACGAGAACGTCGCCGACTGGATCGGCGCCGGGCTCGATCCCGAGCGGAGCACGTTCTTCGTGCAGTCGCTCGTGCCCGAGCATGCCGAGTTGTACCTGCTGTTGTCGATGGTCGTGCCGGTGCCGTGGCTCGAGCGCGTGCCGACCTACAAAGAGCAGCAGGAGAATCTCAAGGACAAGGACCTGTCGTCGATCGGATTTCTCGGCTACCCGCTGCTCCAGACCGCCGATGTCACGATGTACGACGCGCGGTTCGTGCCGGTCGGCGAAGATCAGGTGGCGCACCTGGAGCTGGCCCGCGAGGCGGTTCGCCGCTTCAACAACGCATTCGGCGACGTGCTCGTCGAGCCGCAGCCGCTGCTGACGCCGTTCGGCCGGCTGCCGGGTCTCGACGGCGACAAGAAGATGAGCAAGAGCCTCGGCAACACGATTCATCTCTCTGACACGGCCGATGAAGTGAAACAGAAAGTGATGCGGATGTACACCGATCCGAAGCGCGTACGGGCGGATATTCCCGGTACCGTCGAAGGGAATCCCGTGTTCACTTATCACGATGCATTCAATCCGAATAAGGAAGAGGTCGAGGATTTGAAAACGCGGTACCGCGCCGGCAAGGTCGGCGACGTCGAAGTGAAGACGAAGCTCGCCAACGCCCTCAACGCGCACCTCGCTCCGATCCGCGAGCGCCGAGCCGCGATTCTGGCGAAGCCGAATCGGCTGAAGGAGATTCTGTTCGAGGGGTCGAAACGCGCCCGCAGCGAAGCGGAGAAGACGATGACGCGCGTCCGCGACGCGGTCAAGATTGCCTACAAATGACCGAGGCCCGTTCACACTTCGAGTCGGCGCCCGACGCCTTTCCAATCAAGCTCGATGTGTTCGAGGGACCGCTCGATCTGCTGCTTCACCTCATCAAGAAGCACGAGGTCGACATCCAGGACATCCCGATCGCCCTCATCACGGCGCAGTATCTTGCCACCATCGACGTGATGCAGGAGCTGAACCTCGACGTCGCGGGCGAATTCCTGCTGATGGCGGCGACGCTGATTCACATCAAGTCGAAGATGCTGCTGCCGCGTCCGGAGACGGCCGTCGACGGCGAGGAAGAAGACCCGCGCGACGCGCTCGTGCGCCGCCTGCTCGAGCATCAGAAGTTCAAGGCCGCCGGCGCGCTGCTCCACGAGCGCGAGCAGCTGCGCGCGGCGCAGTGGCTGCGGCCCGACGAGCGCATCGCCGAAATCGCCGGCGACGACTACGAGCCGGAGCTGGAAGTCGATCTCTTCAGCCTGTTGACGGCTTTCCAGGCAGTCGTGCAGCGCGCCAAGCTCCGGCCGCGCGTCTTGTTGCCGCCGGAGCAGATCCCGATCGAGACGCGGATCGATCAGCTGCTGGCGCGGCTGTCGGAAACCGAGGCGTGCGGGTTCGAGGATCTGTTTGCCGACGTTCACGATCGCGGCGGCCTCATCACGACGTTCCTCGCGCTGCTCGAGATGATTCGTCTCAAGCTGGTGCGCGTGTTTCAGGCGGGCAGCTTCGGACCGATTCGCGTCTACAAGCGCGCGCGGCCATCCGATGCGCCGCATCCCATAGGCGATCCGGAGGCTCACCGTGGATGAGAAGGGTCAGGCGGGTCAGGCAGGTCAGGTGGGGCACGAGGGGCAGGATGGGTCGCCTCCGATTCGCGCGAGCGCGGAGCTGAAGGCGATCCTCGAGGCGCTGATCTTCGCGTCGCCCGAGCCGCTGACTCCCAAAGCGATGTTCAAGCTGCTCGACACCGAGCCGAAGGAAGACGTGCAGGCGGCTCTCACTGCGTTGAAACAGGACTACGAGCGCCCTGGCGGACTGCAGATGGTCGAAGTCGCCGGCGGCTACCAGATCGTCACGCGCCCCGATCTCCATGATTGGGTCCGGCGGCTGTTCCACGAGCGATCGACGCAGCGCCTCACCGTGCAGGCGCTCGAAACGCTCGCCGTCATCGCCTACAGGCAGCCGATCACGTCGCTCGAGATCAACGAGGTCCGCGGCGTCAACACGTCAGGCGTCTTGAACACGCTCCTCGAGCGTGGGCTGATCAAGATCGTCGGACGCAAGCAGGTGGTCGGGCGGCCGTTTCTCTACGCGACGACGCGGGAATTCCTGATTCGGTTTGGCTTGAACGATCTCACCGACCTGCCGAAGGTCGAAGACATGGCCGAGGCGCTCGGGCTCGATGCGCCGATCCTCATCGAGCAGCCGACGCGCGAAGAGGATCTGCCGCTCAGCGAGCCCGAGGCCGATGAACCGGGTGAATCGGTGCACTGAGCTGCTAGCTCTCCACCACGGAGGACACCGAGGACGCGGAGGCTAAGTGGTGCGAGTTTTTCCTCCGTGCCCTCCGTGCCCTCCGTGCCCTCCGTGTCCTTTGTGGCGGAGAGGTTTGTCGGCGGCACTGCGCAGGTGTTTCACTTCGTCGTCGGTCAGCTCCCGCCACTGACCGACCTTCAGCCTCGAATCCTTCAGCGGCCCGATGGCGACGCGCTTCAGATGCGTCACCGGGTGGCCGATGGCGTCGCACATATTGCGCACCTGACGGTTGCGCCCTTCGCGGATCGTGATGGCGAGCGTGGCCTCGCGGGCATCTCGACCGTGCGGCAGCAGTTTGACGTCGGCCGATTCCGTGCGCCGGCCGTCGATGACGATGCCGCGCCCGAGTCGATCGAGATCGTGTGCATCCGGGATGCCGAGGACGCGCGCCTCGTAGATGCGCGGAACGCCGTGGCGCGGATGCGTCAGGCGCGCCGCGAGATCGCCGTCGTTGGTGAGGAGCAGCAGGCCCTCGGAGTCGAAGTCGAGCCGCCCGACCGGGTAGACGTATTCCCGAACGCCCCGCAGCAAATCGATCACCGTCGGCCGCCGCTGCGGATCCGATCGCGTCGTCACGTACCCGCGCGGCTTGTTCAGGAGCAGATAGCGATGGCGCTCGGCGACCTTGATGCGCCGGCCGTCGACGCGAATGTCGTCGTGCGACGCGTCAGCCTTCGTGCCCAGTTCGCGCACCGTGATGCCGTTCACCGTCACGCGGCCGTCGAGCATCAGCTGCTCGCTCGCCCGCCGCGAGGCGATGCCGGCCTGCGACAGGATTTTTTGGAGACGTTCCATACTTCAGACGTCCCTCATCGCCAGAGCAAGTCTCCCCAGAATCCTGCCAGCTGCAAGAGGTCGCCGACGTGCGCCGGGCGATCGGCTTCGGCATGCGAGATGAGGCCGCTCAGCAGCAGTCGCACGCGCGAGTGGCCGCGGAGATCCTCCGCGAGATACTCCGATTCAATGGGCGGGATGACGTTGTCGTCGGTGCCGTGCAGCAGGAATATCGGAACGGACGGCCTCGGCGACTTCGAGACCGACAGCGACGGATCGCTGCCGTAAGAGCCGACGTACGGCAGCAGCCTCGCCCCGAGGTGCACGACGTCGCGATCGTTGACGTAGCGCAGGAGCGTCGCCGATGGTTCCGGCAGCCGCTTCGCCGTCTGCCGGAGTGCCGCGAACTCGCGCGCCGCCTGCTCCTTGTCCACGTTCGTATCGAGTGCCGACGCCAGCAGGAACCGGCGCACGGCGGCGCGCAGCGGCTCGACCTGCGCGCGCGGCACGACCCGCTCCGCCACACCAAGCAGGATGATCGCGACGCCGTAATCGTGCGGCGCGCGGACGAACGGCTGACCGGCGCCGCCGCCCAATTGATGCGATGGATACGGCTCGCTGCCGGTGCACAAATATCGCAGGACCCGCGGGAGATCGTCATGGCCCCCGAGCGCGAACACCGATTCGACGCGATTGGCGACCGACGGCCGCGCGGCCGCGACGATCGACAGGCCTCCGCTGAAGCTGATGCCCATCAGCCCGACCTTCTTGCCGGCCGAGAGTTCCGGCTCCGACGCGAGCCAGCCGCCGGCCTCCTCGATCGCATCCGGAATCGCCGCTGTGATCTCGAAGCGCGACAGATCAGGAATGTCGGGCGTGACAATGGCGAGACCGCTCGCAGCCAGCGCACGCGCGAGCCGCACGAGCCTCGGCTCGTCAATCCCGGACGGATGCAGACCTGACACGAGCAACGCCGCTCGCCGGTGCGATCGAGTCGGCTGGTAGACGCGCGCGCGCAGCCCACCGCGCGCTGTCGGAATCGTCACCTCGCGTTCCGCGTACGCGTGCGCATCGACATCCGCGAGGCGACGCGCGGTTCCCTGCATGTCGGCCGCGCGAATCACAAGCGACAGCCCGTGAACGTACGGCAGCGCGACGAACCAGGCCGTGACGATCGCAATGAGCACGACGGCGGCAAGAACGCCGCGGCGGCGAGTCACGTGGCGCATGGTACACTGCGGCGCCACGACGGCGCGGACAGAAGAGGCCGCACAGGCAGGACACATTCGTGAGGAAACTCACCATCGCCATCGACGGTCCCTCCGGCGCCGGAAAGGGAACCGTCGCGCGCGCGATCGCCGCAGAGCTCGGCTACAGGCACGTCGATAGCGGCGCGATGTATCGCGCCGTTGGTTGGAAAGCGATTCAGGACGGCGTGCCGCTCGACAGCGAGCAGGCGGTCGAAGCGCTTGCGTTGCGGTCAGCGATCACTCTGATGGACTCCGCGGTCACGATTGACGGCCACGACGTCACGCGCGCGATTCGAACGCCGGAAATCGATCGCGCGGCCGCGGCGGTGGCCAGGCTGCCGCGCGTGCGGGCGGTGCTCGTCGAGCGCCAGCGTCAACTCGGGACCGACGGCGGCATCGTCATGGAAGGGCGGGACATCGGCACCGTCGTCTTTCCCCATGCCGACGTGAAGGTGTATCTCGACGCGTCGCCTGAAGAGCGCGCCCGCCGGCGGGCGACCGATCCGGCGCACTCCGGCGGACCGACCACGGTCTCCGACGTGGCGACGCTTCTCACCGCGCGCGATGAGATCGATCGCACGCGCAAGGCTTCACCTCTCTACGCTGCCGCGGATGCAATGGTGGTGGACACGACAGGAAAGTCGGTCGATGAGGTCGTCCGCGAAGTGCTGGACATCGTTCGAGGGAAAGTTCAAAAAGTCTGAAGTGTGAGGTCTTCAAACTTCAGACTTCAGACTTACTTCCTGTCTTTATAATCCTCTGACGACGCCGGGTCGAGCTCCCAGCGATGCTTGTCGCGCTCGCTCACCTTGTCGCTCGACTTGAGCGGCTCGTCATCGTTGTATTCGAGACCGAGCGCCTTGCCGATGTCGTCGACGATGTCCTGATCGGGCGTCGGGTTGTCGCCGCCGGGCGATTCCTCGCCGGTGAAGTAGGCGTCTTCGAGATCGACGTCCACGTCGCCCCCCGAAATCTCGGGCGACATGTTCCGATGATCGAAGAGGTTCTCCGCCATCTCGGCTCGTCCGGACCGTGCGGCTGAGCTGTGGCGATCCATGTTGAGCGACGAGGGCGGCGTCGGGACGATCGCATCGTCGACAAGCGTCCGGCGAGCCCGGTCGAGGCGCGGCGTTTTTCGCGGCGGGGCCTGTCTGGCGGCCCGTTTCGGCGCGGCGGCACGCTTCGCGCGAGCGGTTCTGGCGGGTCGTTTTGGTGATCGCGAGACGGCTGCGCGCTTCTTGGCCGCCGCTGCCGGCTTCGCTCGCCGCGCTCTCTGTGGACGTCGTCCGCGTCGTCCGGCCTTCCGTTTGGCCATCGTTGCCGTCCTTTCGAACCTTGACAGTTTGCCGATAAGTGTCGTACTCTCTGTTGCTTATCGGAATTCAGGAAAACCTTGCGGGGGCCGGTCCCCGCTCACCAACACCGGTAATCGATCGACAGGAGGACGCGCAAGGCATGGCGAACGTTGAAGACGAGAACACCCCCGGTCCACATCCAACCCGCGGGACAGGCGCGGCCACGGTGGACCGCGAAGCCCGCGGAGATCGCGGGGGGCTGAAAGCCCGACCGCGAGAAGACGACGAGCAGATCGATCCGGAAGAATACGCGAAACTGCTCGATTCCTACGATAGCAGCTTCCGGAATATCGCGGAAGGCGAGGTCGTCAAGGGCACTGTTCTCAAGGTCACCCCGTCCGAAGTGATAGTCGACGTCGGGTACAAATCCGAAGGCATCATCCAAGTCGACGAGTTCCTCGACGAAAACGGCGAAGTCACCGTCCAGCCCGGCGACATCGTGGACGTCCTGCTCGAGCGGACGGAGGATCGCGACGGCTACGTCGTCCTCTCCCGCGAAAAAGCAGAGAAGATGAAAATCTGGGACGAGGTCGAGAAGGCCTATGCGGAGCGCAAGGTCGTCATCGGCCGCGTCATCGAGCG
>DAIUKO010000386.1:0-6667 GCA_036848175.1 Vicinamibacterales bacterium
GAGGCGCTGGACCTCAAAGGCAATCCGTCGATCGACATGGATTGGTACGAAACCAAGTTCAAGGGGACGAACGAATCGTACCGCTATACCGTCGCGCACTGGTGCGCGACCGAGGCGCGCTTCCGGAACCACTTGAAGAAGATCAAGAAAGACGATGCGGCGAAGATGATTCCGCTCGAGAACATGCTGGTCCGCATCACCCAGCAGGACGTCGTCTATCGGCGCTGCCTGCATCCGGAGCACCGCGCCTACGTCCCGGACTTCGGCGTCTACATCAAGATCCAGGGGTCGGGCAACGACGTCGAGTACCGTGCGCTGTCGCGTCAGCTGGTGCTGTTCTGCGTCGAGCGCCGCAAGGCGTGGCGGATGCTGCAGAGCAAGGCGGGCATCGAGAATCGCGAATACAAGGCGCAGAAGGCCATCCTCGCCGACGTCGACGCCGGGAAGCTCTCGAAGGAGGATTTCTTCGCGCGCGCCGATCAGCTGCTCAGAGAGCGGCTGCCGCGACCCGTCTCTCACAAGCCGGCCGAAGCGCCGGCGCCTCGCCCGCCGGCGGTGGCCGCCAAGGTCACGTCGGCGCCGCGCGGTGCCCAACTACCCGAAGGAGCAGCCGGCGTATGAGTCGTCTCGACGCCAAGCTCGCCGTCGCGCAGGCACTGTAGGGGCGCATCGCGGAGCCGAACCAACGCCAAGGACACAGAGGTTTGGTGTTCTTGGTGTCCTCTGTGTCCTCTGTGTCCTCTGTGTCAGCTTCACCTTGTGCGTCGGATCCGATTCCGCCATCGCCGACCAATGCGTGGTGACGAGCGACTCCATCCGATCCGCGCGCGTCAGCAGGTCGTACCAGTCGTCGGCGAAACAGCCGCCGGGCCAGCGGATGACGGGCGGTTTGATCTTCTTCAACTCGTCAACGAGCGCCTTGCGAATGCCGTTGATGTTCGGCACCTTCGAGTTGTCGCCGACCCAGATGCCGTCGTAGACGACGCCGCCGAGATGCTCGACGAAGTGTCCGTG
The DNA here is from genome assembly GCA_036848175.1 of Vicinamibacterales bacterium. Classification (GTDB taxonomy): domain Bacteria; phylum Acidobacteriota; class Vicinamibacteria; order Vicinamibacterales; family CAVVIG01; genus QHWF01. Next base: position 1,015 of record DAIUKO010000386.1, read on the forward strand.
AAGGTCGGGGGCGATCGTGCCGATCGGCTCGTTGACCAGAATCTCGAGGCGCGAGTCGCCGGTTTGCGTGCCGAGCGCCGCGGCGCGCCGCGCGAAGAGTGACCCGGCGGCGCCTGCCGCCGCGGCCGTGATGAAGGCGCGTCGATCGATCGTCATGGTTTCACCGAGCCGTATAGTATTACGCGTAGAACGATCATGCGTGCCACTGAGACGATTCTGACCAGCCTGAACTTGCCGGCTCGCGATGCCTACGACTTGCCAACGTCGCGCAAGCGGTTTGCAGACGATGGGCAGTACCGAATCGAAATTCCGTCGTGCGAAGGACCGCGCGCGATGGAGGCGGTGATCGCGTCGGCGCGCGAGCACACGGTGCCGGTTCATCGCATCAGCCAGGGCAGCGGCGTCATGCTGCAGACCGACGACGAGATCGAAAGAATGCTCGCGCTCGGCCGCGAGCACGGGATCGAGGTCTGCTTGTTCGTCGGGCCGCGCGCGAACTGGGACGTCGGCGTACAGGCCGCGAGCGCGTCGGGGAAAGTTCTCGGCTCGTCGCTGCGCGGCGTCGATCAGCTCGCCTACGGAATCGACGACGTGCGCCATGCCGCGTCGCTCGGCATCCGGTCGGTGCTGGTCGCAGACGTGGGCCAGCTCATGGTCCTCGGCCGCATGAAGGCCGCCGGCGATCTGCCGGCTGACTTCGTGCTGAAGATTTCGGTCACGCTCGCGGCGGCGAATCCCGCGACGGCGCGGGTCCTCGAGGATCTGGGCGCGACGTCGATCAACCTGCCGGTCGATCTGTCGCTGCCGCAGATCGCGGCCATCCGCCAGGCGATCGACGCGCCGATCGACTTCTACGTCGAGGCGCCGGATGATTTCGGCGGCACCGTCCGGCATTACGAGATCGCCGAGCTCGTGCGCATCGCCGCACCGATCTATTTGAAGTTCGGCGTGCGCAACGCACCCGGACTCTATCCCAGCGGGCAGCACATCGAATCGACGGTCGTCGCGCTGTCGCGCGAGCGCGTGCGGCGCGCCGCGATCGGGCTCGCGCTCCTGCGCCGTTACAGCCCGGATGCCGTCGCATCCCCGATCGCCGTTCGCGTCTGATGGCGCGCGTCGTTCCCGAAGACCACGTCGCCGACCTCGTGCTCGACTTGAGGGCCGAGCTCGGCGAGGGCCCTGTCTGGGATCCGATCGCCGCGTGCTTGTACTTTGTCGACATCCTGCGCGGCCGCGTGCATCGCTTCGATCCGGCGACGCGCGCCCTGCGCACCTGTGAAACCGGATGCTCGGTCGGTGCCGTGGCGCCGACCGGGCGCGGCGATCTCGTGCTCGCCGTGCGCGACGGCTTCGCGCGTCTGGACCTGTCTGGTAGCCGATTCAACGGGGCGGACACACCGGTCCGCCCCGACGAGTGGAGTCGCCCGTACTCGAGCGGTCGCATCGAGATGATCGCGGAGGTCGAAGCGGATCGCCCCGATCAACGGATGAACGACGGGAAGTGCGACGCGGCCGGCCGATTCTGGGCCGGCACGATGGCGCTCGATGAGCGCGGCGGGGCTGGCGCGCTCTATCGCCTCGATCCAGACGGTCACGTCGAGACGATGATCGATGGCGTCACGATCTCGAACGGCCTCGACTGGAGCGATGACGGCCGGCTGATGTACTTCATCGACACCCCGACACAGTCGGTGGATGTTTTCGATTTCGATCTCGCGTCTGGCCGCATCGCGAACCGTCGACCCTTTGCGCGGATCGATCCCGTCGACGGCGCGCCCGATGGCCTGACGCTCGATGCCGAAGGGTTCGTGTGGGTGGCGTTGTGGGGCGGCAGCGGGGTTCGCCGCTATGCGCCGGATGGCGCGCTCGATTCGATCGTGCGCGTCCCGGCGACGTACGTGACGTCGTGCGCGTTCGGCGGCGCCGATCTCGGCGACCTGTACATCACGACCGCGCGCATCAAGCTGTCGGAGGCGGACCGCGCCAGTCAGCCGCTCGCCGGCGGCCTCTTTCGCGCGCGCCCCGGCGTGCGCGGCCGCCCGCCGCATCGGTTCAGCGGATGACACGAAACCGCCAGAACCCTCTCCACGGCGGAGAGGTCAGGCTTGTGGCAGCGCGACGGCTTTAGCCCAGCGATCCGGGATGCCTGCCATCCAATTCCATCACATCGACAAATCGTTTGGCGCGGTTGCGGCGCTCGCGGACGTCAGCTTCGCGATCGCTGCCGGCGAGGCGCATGCAATCGTCGGCGAGAACGGCGCGGGCAAATCGACGCTGCTGAAGATTCTCGCCGGCAGCCTGCGACCGGATCGCGGCGAGCTGCGGATTGACGGCGACGCGGTTGCGCTGGCGAGCCCCCGCGATGCGCTCGCGCGCGGCATCGGTCTCGTGCATCAGGAGATGCTCGCGTTCCCGAACCTGTCGGTGACCGCCAACATCTTCGCCGGCCGCGAGCTGACCGGCCGCTTCGGACGGCTGCGCGACCGGGCGATGCGCGATCGTGCGCGCGACCTGCTCGCGCGCCTGCACCTGCCCGTCTCGCCGGACGCGCCGGTGGAGACGCTGCCGATTGCGTATCGCCAGCTCCTGCAGGTCGCGCGCGCGCTCGCCTTCGACTGCCGAACGCTGGCGCTCGATGAGCCGACAACGTCGCTGACCTCCGCCGAGACCGATCATCTCTTCCGCATCCTCGAGGATCTCGAGCGGAGCGGCGTCACCATCATCTACGTCTCGCATCGGCTCCCCGAGGTCTTCCGCCTGTGCGATCGCGTCACGGCGCTGCGCGACGGCCGCTACGTCGGCACGTTCGAGCGCGAGGGTGTCACAACCGACGATGTCGTCCAGGCGATGGTCGGCCGGGCGATCGAGGCGCGAGCGCGCGAACGTTCGGCTCGTACCGGCGCGGCGCCGCTGTTGCAGCTCGACGCGCTCACCAGCCGGCCGTGCTTCGACGAGATATCGCTGTCGATCGCGCCCGGCGAGATCGTCGGTGTGTTCGGCCTCGTCGGCTCGGGCCGCACCGAGCTGCTCGAAGCGATCGTCGGACTGCGGTCCGCTGACAGCGGCACGCTCGCGCTCGACGGACGGCCGCTTCGCTTTCGATCGCCGCGCGCCGCGGCGCGCGCCGGCGTCGTGCTGGTGCCGGAAGATCGTCAGCGGCAGGGACTCTTCTTCAACCTGTCGCTGCGCCACAACCTCGTCCTGCCGGCGGCCGAGGCGCGGCGCATGCGCGTGGTCCGCGAGGCGGAGCGTGAGACCAGCGCGGCGCTGCTGCGCCAGTGGCGGATCGCGTCACCGTCAATCGACGTGTCTCCCGATGTCCTGAGCGGCGGGAACCAGCAGAAGGTCGTCGCCGCGAAATGGCTCGCGCTGCGCCCGCGCGTCCTCCTGCTCGATGAGCCGACCAAGGGGGTCGACGTCGCCGCGAAGTACGACATCCACGGCATCGTGCGCGAGATCGCGGCCAGCGGCGCGGCGTGCCTGCTGGTCTCGAGCGATCTGCCGGAAGTGCTCGCGCTCGCCGATCGCATCCTCGTCATGCGTGAAGGGCGGATGTGCGGCGAGATTGCGGCGGCGACTGCCGACGAAGAGACGATCATGCGGCTGGCGGCGACAACGGGCCGGGCCGCGCCGCCATGAACCCGAGCAGTCGGGTGTGGAAGCTCTGGGCCGTCCGCGAAGTCAGCACCATCGCGATTCTCGCGCTCGAGATTGCCTTCTTCACCTGGTACCTCTGGCCGGGCGGCGGGCGATCGCATCCATTCCTCAACGTCGCCAACGCGCTGTTGATCCTGAAGTACTCGTCGATTTACGGCATCGCCGCCATCGGCGCGGCGATCGTGATCATCGCCGGCGGCATCGATCTGTCGCCGGGCGCGGTGATCGCGCTGACCGGCGTGGTCGCGGCCGTGTTGTTCGTCGACGCGCACTGGAGCCTGGCGGCCAGCGTCGCCGCAGGACTTCTCGCCGGGCTCGCCTGCGGCGTCGCCAACGCGGTGCTCGTCGTGGTGGCGCGGCTGCCGCCGTTCATCGCGACGCTCGGCGTGATGGGCATCGCGCGCGGCGCCGCGTTCATCATCACCGAGGGGCGCTATTTCGACGTGTCGGGCGAGCTGCCGCCGGGATTTCGGCTGCTCGGCGTGCCGCTCGACTGGACGTCGCCGATGCTGATGGTGGCGCTCGCGCTCGTGTTCCAGGTGCTGATGACGCGCTTTCAGTGGGGACGAGCCGTGTTCGCGATCGGCGGCAATGAAACGGCGGCGCTCTATTCCGGCGTCCGCGTCGGCGCCGTGCAAGCTTCCGTCTACGTCATCGCCGCGGTGCTGGCGGCGCTGTCCGGCGTCGCGCTCGCGGTGGTGCAGGGGCAGGGCAAGGCCGATCTGGCGATGGGGTACGAGCTGGATATCATTGCGTCGGCGGTGGTCGGCGGCGCGAGCCTCGCCGGCGGCCGCGGATCGGTGGTGGGGGCGGTCCTCGGCGCGCTGATCTTCGGCGTGCTGCGCAACGCCCTGCCGCAGATTCCCGGCGCCACCTTCTACGATCGCCTCATCGTCGGCGTGGTTGTCATCGTGATCGTCGTCATGGACCAGTTGCTCGAACGCCGTAAGCCGCGTTAGTGCCGGTTCGCAGTCCGGCTGGCATACTGGCTACGGCTCGTCCTGAGCCTGTCGAAGGAGGAGCGCAGCGCTCGTGGTTCGGCACGCTCACCACGAGCGGGTTCGAATGATTGAGAAGAGGCCTCATTTATGCGAACGATCTGGATCGTCTTTGCCGCAGCGACGATCGCGTGCGGCGGCAGTCAGCAGACGGCAACCGGCGGCGGCAAGCTGCGCTTCGCGGTCATGCCCAAGACGCTCGATCTGCCGGTGTTCAACTACGCCAAGATCGGCGCCGAACGCGAGGCCGCCAAACGCGGCAACATCGAGATCCTCTGGCGCGCGCCGGAAAGCGCCGATCAGATTCGTCAAAAGGAAATCCTCGAGTCGTTCATCACGCAGAAGGTCGACGGCATCGCCATCTCGTGTCTGAACGGCGACTTCCTCACCGACACGATCAATCGCGCCGTCGACGCCGGCATCGCCGTCGTCACCTGGGACGCCGACGCGCCGAAGTCGAAGCGCATGGCGTTCTACGGCGTCGACGACAAGGCCGCCGGCCGCATCATGGGCGAGCAGGCGGTGACGCTCCTCGGCGGCAAGGGCACGGTGGCGATCATCACGAGCGTCGGCGCTGTCAACCTCGCGCGGCGGCTCGAAGGCGTTCGCGAAGTCCTCGCACAGAATCCCGACATCAAGATCGTCGAGGTCTACGACATCAAGGAGGACGCGGTGCGCAGCGCCGAGATCATTGCGTCGGGTACGAACCGCTATCCGGATCTCAGCGCCTGGATTTCGGTCGGCGGCTGGCCGGTCTTCACACGCAACGCGCTGAACCCGGTGCCCGCGCAGACCAAGGTCATCTCGTTCGACACCATCCCGCCGGCACCCGATCTGCTCAAGGCCGGGAAAGTGCAGGTGCTGCTCGGACAGAAATACTTCGCATGGGGCAGCGAGTCGGTGCGCCTGCTCGCCGATATCAAGGCCGGCAAGATGCCGGCGTCTCCGATCATCGATTCAGGCGTCGATGTCGTGACCGCCGCCAACGTCGACGACTA
>DAIUKO010000387.1:0-6598 GCA_036848175.1 Vicinamibacterales bacterium
CGCGATCGAGCGGGATGCCGGCGACGGCAAAGCCGGTCGCGATCGGCGGGTGCGCATGCACGACCGCCCGCACGTCAGGGCGCTGGCGGTAGACCTCGAGGTGCATCAGCATCTCCGACGATGGATCGCGCTCGCCCTGCAGCTTGCGTCCTTCGAGATCGGTGATGCACATCATGTCCGGCGTCATGAATCCCTTGCAGACGCTCTTCGGAGTCATCAGCAGGCGATCCGATCCGAGACGCACGCTGATGTTCCCGTCGTTCGACGCCGTGTAGCCGCGCGCGTACATCCGTCGGCCGACCTCGACAATGTCGGCGCGCAGCTGGGATTCGGTGCTCATGCCGTCTTGGCGCGGTACTTGTCGCGGCAGGTCTCGGAGCAGAAGAAGAGACGCGCGCGTCCGTTGACCAGCGTCACCGCGCGTTCGGGCACGACGAACGTGCCGCACACCGGATCGCGCACCATGGCCACACCGCGTTGGGGCACGCGCGGCCGGCCGGAGCGCGGTTGTCCGGTGACGCCTTCGATGAAGCTGTCGACCAGCCGCCAGAACATCCGCGAGATGATGATGATGAGAACGAGAAGGAGAATGAAGCGCGCCATGTCACGCGCCCGGCGGCTTCGTCTCTCCGGATCCGCCGCCCGCGCCGGCGCCGCGGCCGGTGCCCGGGTGCGCCGACTGGAGACTGTCGAGGGCGCGCTTGGCGGCCTGCGCTTCGGGACTCGCCGGCGCGATCTTGATCACCTGCTGCCAGGCTTCGGCGGCGCCCTGAAGATCCTGCTTGCCGAACGCCTTCACGATGCCGAGGTTGAGCAGCGTCTTGGCGTGGTTCGGATCGATCTTCAGCGATCGATTGAACTGGTCCAGCGCTTTATCAGCCTGATTGACGTAGTAGTAGGAGACGCCGAGATCGGTGCTGAGATTGGCATCGTTCGGCAACAGTTTGACGGCCTCTTCGTACCACTTGATCGCGTCGTCGTAGCGTTCGGCATCGAAGTAGATGTTGCCGAGCTGAACCCGCGGCGCGGCGTTCGTCGCCTCGCGCGCAGCGACCGATTTCAACGCGTTCACCTGCGCCTCGTCGAGAATCGCGGTGCGGGTCGTGCCGGATCCGCCGGTCGGCGCGGCGGACTGCTGCTGCGCGACTTCGGGTACCACGCCGCGAGGACGCGTCATCGCCTGCTGCGATCCGATGATCCAGCCGGCGAGCAGCCCGAAAACGATCCCGGCGACGCCGAACGCGATCGCGTCAGATTTCATCGCTGAAACTCTCCACCACTGGACATTCTCTGTGCCCTCTGTGTCCTCCGTGTCCTCTGTGTCTTCCGTGGTGGAAACGTTTCGCGATCATATCCCAGAGAGCACGTCGAGGTACTCGCGGACGACCTTGGAGAGCCCGACGAAAACGGCGCGCGAGATGATCGCGTGGCCGATCGAGACCTCGTCGAGAAACGGCAGCGTCCTGAAGAGAACGAGATTGGCGAGGTCGAGATCGTGGCCGGCGTTGATGCCGAGCTGCAGATCGTGGGCGAGCCGCGCGCAGTCGGCGTATTGCGCGAACGACTTCGCGCCGGCATCGGATCCGCGCTCGAAGGCGCGCGCGAACGGCTCGGTGTACAGTTCGATCCGATTCGCGCCGACCGACGCGGCCCAGCGGATAGGTTCCGCGATCGCGTCGACGAACAAGCTGATGCGGATGCCGCGCGAGCGCAGCCGCTCGATCGTGCGGGGCAACTGGTTTGTCATCGGGCCCGGTTGCCACCCCGCCTGGCTGGTGATCTCGCCCGGCGCCACCGGCACCAGCGTGCACTGATCGGGCCGCACCTCCTCGACCAGATCGAGGAGGTCAGGTCTCGGATCGCCTTCGATGTTGAACTCGACGCCAGGATGCGTTTCGCGCAACACCTTCGCGATCGCGCGCACGTCTTCCGGCGTGATGTGCCGCCGGTCGGCGCGCGGATGAACGGTGATCCCTGGCGAACCCGCGGCAATGCATACGTCAACCGCCTCGAGAACGCTCGGCACGCTGCCGCCGCGCGAGTTGCGCAGCGTCGCCACCTTGTTCACGTTGACGGACAGTTTCACCATCGCCTGTGATCACTTCTCCACCACTCAGCCGAGATGCTCCTTGACGACGTCGACGATTTCCTGGGCCCAGGCGCGGATCTCGTCCTGGTTCCGGCCTTCGAGCATCACGCGCAGCAGCGGCTCCGTCCCCGAATACCGAACCAGCAGCCGCCCTTGTCCGGCGACGCGCGACTCGATGACGTCGATGGTGGCCGCGATCGCCGGCACCGATCGGAGATCGACCCTCTCACGGACACGCACGTTGAGCAGCACCTGTGGATAGGTGGTGAGATCCGCGGCGAGGTCCGCGAGCCTTCGTCCGGTCAGCGCGACGGTGCGCAGCACGTTCAAGGCGGTGCACAGTCCGTCCCCGGTGAAGAGGTAGTCGGAGAAGATGATGTGACCCGACTGCTCGCCGCCGAGTGACAGCCCGCGGTTGAGCATCTCCTCCATCACGTACTTGTCGCCGACCGGGCAGCGGACGAGATCGATCCCGAGCCGCTTGAGCGCGAGCTCGAGGCCGATGTTGCTCATCACCGTGGCCACGATGGCGTTGCCCTTCAATCGTCCTTCGCGCTGCAGCTGGCGGCCGCACATCAGCAGCACGGCATCGCCGTCGACGATGCGGCCTCGATCGTCGACGAAGATCGCGCGGTCGCCGTCGCCGTCGAAGGCCACACCCATCTGGCAGCCGCAGTCGGCGACGAGTTGTGCCAACTGCTCCGGATGCGTCGACCCACAGCCAAGATTGATGTTGCGGCCGTCCGGTTTGTCGCCGTAGACGATCGTCGGTATCCCGAGGCTCTCGAACAACCGCGGCGCGGCCGTCGTCGTCGCGCCGTTCGCGCAGTCGATCGCCAGCAGGAATCCTTTGATTCTCGACGCCTCGGGAAACACCGCTCGCAGATGGTCGAGATACGCGTCGACGAGATCGACCGACTTCACCGCGCCGGCCTCGCCGCTCTTGGCGTGCCAGGAGGTGTCGGCGAGGATCGTCTCGACCTCGCGCTCGTCGCGTTCCGTGAACTTCTCGCCTTTGCCCGAGAACACTTTGATGCCGTTGTCCTCGAACGGATTGTGCGACGCGGAGATGACCACGCCGGCGTCGTAGCCCTGCGTCCGCGTCAAGTAGGCGATCGCCGGCGTCGGCACGACGCCGGCGCTGGTGACGGTCGCGCCTTCGCCCGACGCGCCGTGCGCCAACTCCGCCTCAATCCACCCGCCGGACTCGCGCGTGTCGCGGCCGACGAGGATGCGCGGCCCGGCGTTTCCGGGGTCAGGACGGTGCCGTTCGCGCCACGCGCGGACGAGTGCGGCGCCCAATCGGCGCACGGTGACTGGATCCAGCGGGTATTGGCCGGCCGTCCCGCGGACGCCGTCGGTCCCGAAGAGACGAGGAATCGATTCAACGTTTGGCACTGGTGATTCGCACTTTCACAGACGAGGGTTCGATGCGCACGACGCCCGCGTCCCGCGACACGTCCGCATGCGTGGTGAGCGTGTAGTCGCCGGCGCCGAGCCCGGCGAGATCGACGTAGGCGACGACGTCGTCGGCATCCACGTGCGCGAGCGCCTCGCGGCTGCCGCGGATGGTGACGTCGACGATGGTCGGCGTCGCTTCGGCGACGACGTTGTTCGCCAGCGTTCGCAGGTGCACCGGGCGGCTGCGCAGCGTCCGCTCGAGCGGCGCCGGCACGATCTGCACGGTGACCGTCGCCGGTCGCGGATTCTTCAGACGAAGCGCAGGGTCGAGCACGCCGACGGTGACGCTTTCTTTGACTTTCTCGCGCGCGCCCGCAACCGAGACCGGCTCGGTCATCACTTCGCTCGCGCGCTTGACCGCGCTCTCCGGCCCGACCACTTCGACCGTCGATGGTTCGGCGGTCATCTCGCCCACCATGTAGCCCGGCGCAGGACGCCCGTCGACAGCCGGAACGACCGGCACCTGACGCGACGCGGTGACTTCGAACGCGAGGGCGACGGCCGATGGCAGCACCTGCACCACCTCGATGCCGAATGGCACGCGCACCTGCTCCGGCGTCAGTGGAAACAGCCGTCGTCCCGAGCGCGCCGAGCGCAGATCGAGCACCGCGACCACCTCGCCCGCCGACACGCGGCTCAGCACGCCCGATCCACCACGCACGCGGACGTCCACCGTGGTCGGCACGTCGCCGCCGAGCTCGAGGCCGGCAGGGAACTGCTGCAGCTCCAGCGGTATGCGCAGTCCGCGCTCCACGGTCTCTTCGCCCGACACGATCATCCACAGCACGACGGCCAGTCCTACGGATAGCAGCTTCAGGCCAAAATGCCGGAACGGCCAGAATCGACGCATTACGTCAATTGCATTTCGGGTTTGGGCGTACTCGTGCGCCGGCGCTGCAGGACGAGCGAGCGCAGCCGTGCACGCAGCTCGTCGACCGTGAGACCGCGCTCGATCTGGCCGTCGGCGACGATCGACAGCGCCCCCGTTTCCTCGGACACCACGATCGCCACCGAATCGTTTTCTTCCGTCAGCCCGATCGCCGCGCGATGCCGCGAGCCGAGCTCCTTGCTCAACTTCGGATTCACGGTCAGCGGCAGGAAGCACGCCGCAGCCGCGACGCGATCCTCCTGGACGATCACGGCGCCGTCGTGCAACGGCGATTTGGGCTGGAAGATGCTCAACATCAAATCGTATGTCAGGCGCGCGTCGAGCGGAATGCCGCCTTCGATGTAATTGCGCAGGCCGATCTGGCGCTCGATGGCGATGATCGCGCCGATCCGCTGCGCAGACAACATACCGGCGGCGACGATGAGCTCTTCGACCGATTCCTCGGCCGACTCGGCCTGCGCGAAATAGCGGAAGAACGGCGCGCGCCCCAGGTGCGCGAGCGCGCGGCGGATGTCGGACTGGAACAGGACGATGATGGCGAAGACCAGGTAGCCGAACAGATTGCGAATCAGCCAGTGGACCGTCTCGAGGTGGCCCCATCGCGATCCGTAGAACAGCACGACGAGGAAGAGACCGCCGACCGCCATCTGCACGGCGCGCGTGCCGCGAATGAGCTTGAGGACCTCATAGATGATGATCGACACCACCAGGATGTCGGCGAGATCCCACCAGCCGATGGGGGGGCGGCGAAGAAACGCAGTAATCCAGTTCATCTAGCGGAGCGTCTCAACTGAAGTCATCCTGGTTACAACGAGCCTCCGACCCGATTCGCGGGCCGCGACAACCAAGCGGCCCGGTCATAACTTCGAGGAGATACGCCACTAATGATCGGTCGACTGCCGGCGAATCTCCTCGGCAACGCGGACGACTTGAACCATTTCAGCGACGGCATGCACGCGAACGATGTGGGCACCGGCGAGCACGGCCGCGGTGACGGCGGCCGCGGTGCCCCAGTCTCGCTCGGGCGCGGGGCGCCCGCCGACCGCGTCGCGCATAAAGGACTTGCGTGACGGTCCGACGAGGAGCGGCCGGTCGAGCGCGGCTGCCAGTTCCGGCAGGCGCGCCAGGACACCATAGCTGTGGGAGGGCCGTTTGGCAAACCCGATGCCCGGGTCGAGAACGATCCGCTCGACCGGCACGCCGTCATCAGTCGCGATTCGCACGCTTTCCTTCAGCTCTCGCGCCACGTCGACCACCACATCGTCGTACACCGCCTCGGCGTACATCGTCTTCGAGCGTCCGCGCGTGTGCATCAGCACCAGTGCGCCTTGGTGCGCGGCGATCGCGCGCGCGAGCGCCGGTTCGAACCGCAGGCCGCTGACGTCGTTGACGATCGCGGCCCCGGCAGCGAGCGCCGCGCTGGCCACGGCCGCTTTGTACGTGTCCACCGAGATCGGGACTCGCAGCTGCCCCATCAGCGCGTCGAGCACGGGAAGAATCCGGCCGAGCTCTTCGTCGGCAGACACGGGATCTGATCCGGGCCGCGTCGACTCGCCGCCGATGTCGATGAGATCGGCGCCCTCGTCCTGCATCCGCAGCGCCGCATCAACCGCCAACGCCGGATCGAGCTTGCTGGTGGATTCCGCGAACGAATCAGGCGTGACGTTCAGGATGCCCATCACCAGGCAGCGCTCGCCAAGCGACAGGATCCCGGATCGAAGCGCGATGGTGTAACAGCGGCGAGCCGACACGGTGGTCATTGATCGTTGGTCATTAGTCGATAGTCATTGGTCGTTCGTCAAGCAAGACCAACGACCGATGACCAGGAACTAACGACCAACGACCAACGACTATTCTTGCGGGAGTGGCTTGTTCAACGCAGGAACGATCGGCGTGCGCTCTTTGCTGCGCGGCCGTGCTTCGTCTTCCTCGACGACCGGCCGCGCGGCGGCCGGCTGCGACTCCTCGAGCGCCTGTCCGGCGGCGAGGCGCCTGACCTGCTCGGCATCGAGGACCTCGCGCGCGAGCAGCGCATCGGCGATTTTCACCAGCGTGTCCTTGCTCTCGGTGAGCAGCTTGTGGGCGCGCTGATAGTTGTCGGTGACGAAGCGCTTCACTTCCTGGTCGATCTTGAGCGCCGTGTCCTCGCTGTAGTCCTG
>DAIUKO010000388.1:0-6557 GCA_036848175.1 Vicinamibacterales bacterium
CGCATGATCAGCTGCGACTCCACCTGCTGAACGGTGTCCATCGCCACGCCGACGACGATCAGGAGCGACGTGCCGCCGAAGAAGTACGGCACGTTCATGCCCTCGGTGATGACCCTCGGCAGCGTTGCGTCGAGCCAGTCGCCGATGAACGGAATCGGCGCCACCTTGAACCCGCTGATCAGCCACTGCGGCAGCAAGGCGATGAGCGAGAGATAGACCGCGCCCGCCAGGGTGATGCGCGCCAGAATCGTGTCGATGTACTCCGCGGTCCGCTTGCCCGGCCGGATGCCCGGCACGAACCCGCCGTACTTCCGCATGTTTTCAGCCACGTCATCGGGGTTGAAGATGATCGCGGTGTAGAAGTACGCGAAGAAGATGATGCCGACCACGTAGAGCATGTCGTACAGCGGCATGCCGACGTTGAGCTGCGCGCTGACGGCATCCGCCCACGGTTTGCCCTGAAACGCCTGCGCGATGGTGTACGGGAACGCCAGCAGCGACGAAGCGAAGATCACCGGGATGACGCCGCCCGTATTCACCTTCAGCGGAATGTGCGTGCTCGATCCGCCGTACATCCGCCGCCCGACGACGCGTTTGGCGTACTGCACCGTGACGCGCCGGTGTCCGCGCTCGACGAAGACGATCGCCGCCACCACCAGCGCCATCAGGACCATCAGGAACAGCACCCGAATCGGCCCCATCTGGCCGGTGCGGATCTGATCCAGCGTCTGCAGCACGGCGCGCGGCAGGCCGACGACGATGCCCGCGTAGATGATCAACGACATGCCGTTGCCGATGCCACGCTCGGTGATCTGCTCGCCCAGCCACATCACGAAGCAGGTGCCGGTCGTCAGCGTGAGCACGGTCATCAGCCGGAACGCGAGCCCCGGGTGATAGACGAGCGGCAGGCCGCCGGCCATGTTCGTCTGGCGCTCGAGGAAGTAGGCGATGCCGAGCGACTGCACGAGGCTCAGGACGATCGTCCCGTAGCGCGTGTACTGCGTGATCTTGCGCCGCCCGAGCTCGCCTTCCTTCGACAACCGCTCCAGGTACGGCCAGACGACGGTCAGCAGCTGCAGGATGATCGACGCGCTGATGTAGGGCATGACGCCGAGCGCGAAGATCGTGATGCGCGACAGGCCCCCGCCGGAGAACATGTCGTACATGCCGAACATCGTGTTCTGGAGCTGCCGCGCGAGCTCGCTGAGCGCGGCGAGGTTCACTCCGGGCACGGTGATGTGGTGGCCGACGCGATAGACCGCGAGCAGCCCCAGCGTGTAGAACACACGCTTGCGCAGATCCGAGACGGCGAAGATGTTTTTCAGGCTTTCGTTCACGCGAGTTGCTCCGTGGCGCCGCCCGCTGCGGCAATTTTCTCCGCCGCCTTCCCACTGAACTTGTGCGCGTGCACGGTGAGCGCCTTGCCGACGTCACCGCGCGCCAGAACTTTCACTTTGCGGTCGCCGCCGGACACGAGCCCGCGCTCGCGCAGGAGCTCCGGCGTGACGACCGTGCCGGCGTCGAACTTGAGTCCGAGCGTGTCGAGGTTCACCACTTCGTACTCGACGCGAAACGGATTGTGGAATCCGCGCTTGGGCACGCGGCGGTGCAGCGGCATCTGGCCGCCCTCGAATCCGCGTTTGAACTTGAAGCCCGAGCGCGACTTCGCGCCCTTGTGCCCACGGCCCGCGGTCTTGCCCTGCCCCGATCCCTGGCCGCGGCCAATCCGCTTTTTCGCGTGCTTCATCCCCTTCGGGGGACGGAGGTTGCTGAGTGACATAACGTTTACTCGACTTCCACCAGATGCCGAACTTTGTGGATCATCCCGCGTGTCGCCGGCGTGTCCTTCAGTTCCACCGTCTGACGGATGCGCCGCAGGCCGAGGCCGCGCACGACGGTCGCCTGATTGTTCTTGAACCCGATCGGGCTCTTCACGAGCGTGATCTTGACGGTCTCGCCCTTCGTGTCGGTGCGGTGATTAGCCATTGACGCCCTGCCGCTCGAAGTCTGCGAGCTCTTTGCCGCGCATCCGCGCGAGGCTGACCGGATCCTTCAGCGAATGCAGCCCCTCGAACGTCGCCCGTACCACGTTGTGCGGATTGGCCGACCCGAGCGACTTCGTCAGGATGTTCGTCACGCCGGCCGATTCGACGACCGCGCGAACCGCACCGCCGGCGATGATGCCGGTGCCGTCGGGCGCCGGCTTCAGCAGCACGCTGCCGGCGCCGAAGCGTCCGGTGACCGAATGCGGGATGGTGGTCCCCTGCAGCGGCACGCGGATCAGATTCTTTTTCGCCGCCTCGATCCCTTTCTTGATCGCCGAAGGCACTTCCTTCGCCTTGCCGACGCCGAAGCCGACGACCCCATGGCCGTCGCCGACGACGACCAGCGCGCTGAAGCTGAGGTTCTTGCCGCCTTTGACCACTTTGGTCACGCGGTTGATCGAGACGACAGTGTCCTTGATGTCGAGTTGGCCGGCGTCGATGCGCTCACGTGTTTTCATTCGTGCCTCTAGAATTCCAGACCCGCTTTTCGCGCAGCATCCGCGACCGCGCGAATGCGGCCGTGATACAGAAACCCGCTGCGGTCGAAGACGACCCGCTTGATGCCCTTTTCGATCGCGCGCTCGGCGATGGCCGCCCCGACCGCTTCGGCGCCTTTGAGGTTCCCGCCGCGGACGCCTTTCTCGAGCTTCCCCTTCAGCCCCGCGTCGACGGTGGACGCCGACACGAGCGTCTTCCCGCTCAAGTCATCGATGACCTGTGCGTAGATATGGGTGACGCTGCGGAACACGCTGAGGCGCGGCCGCTCGGCGGTCCCGGAGATCCGCTTGCGTTGCCGCAGCTGGATCCGAACGCGCCGATCATTCTTGGTCTTGATTTTCATGACGAATCCCGAATCCGAATCCCAAATCCCAAGTCCCGAATCCCGACGGGTAACTACTTGGCCCCGGTCTTTCCCGCCTTCTTCTTCAATACCTCGCCGGTGTAGCGGACGCCCTTCTGCTTGTACGGATCCGGCTTGCGCAGACGGCGGATATTCGCCGCGACCTGGCCGACCAGCTGTCGATCGACGCCGGTGACCGTGATGTGCGTCTGCTTGTCGATGGCGATGTCGATGCCGGCCGGGATGTCGAAGACGACCGCGTGCGAGTAGCCGAGCGCGAAGACCACCTGCTTGCCTTTGACCTCCGCGCGGTAGCCGACGCCGACGATGTCGAGCTCGCGCTTGAAGCCGTCGGTCACGCCGGCGACGGCGTTGGCGACGAGGCTCCGCGCCAGGCCGTGGTACTTGCCGAGCTGCGGATCGTCGCTCCTGGTCTTCGCGACCAGATGACCGTCGGCGAGCTCGAAGTTGATGCCGGGCGGAAACGCCTGACGCAGCTTCCCCTTCGGGCCCTGGACTTCAACGGCGCCGTCGACGACTTTGGCCGTGACGCCCTTTGGTAACGAGATGGGTTTTTTTCCGATCCGCGACATATCTGAATCTCACCAAATGTTGCAGAGCACTTCGCCGCCGACGCCTGCCTTCACGGCCGCACGCCCCGTCATGACGCCGCGCGACGTCGTGAGGATGCTCGTCCCGAGGCCCGCCAGCACTTCCGGCACATCCTCCTTGCCGAAATAGACGCGGCGTCCCGGCCGGCTGATGCGCTCGACGCCGGTGATGAGCCGCTCGCCGTGCGGTCCGTACTTGAGGAACAGCCGCAGCGTCTTGGTCGCGGGCATCACCTTGGTCGCCGGCTCGTCGAGCAGCTTGAAGCCCTGGATGTAGCCCTCGTCCTGGAGGATGCGCGCGATCTCGGCCTTGAGCCGCGAGGCGGGCATGTCGACGCGCGTGTGCTTGGCGGTCACCGCGTTGCGGATCCGCGTGAGCATATCTGCGATTGGATCGGTCATAGCTCTTTCACCTACCAGCTGGATTTCGTGACGCCCGTGATGTCCCCTTCGAGGGCGAGCTTGCGGAAGCACAGCCGGCACAGCGCGAACTTCCGCATGTAGGCGCGCGGACGGCCGCACAGGTGGCAGCGGTTGCGCAGCCGGATCTTGTACTTCGGCGTCTTCTGTTCCTTGGCGATCTTTGCGGTGGTGGCCATAGATTCTCAGTTCTGTCTGAACGGCATGCCGATAAACTGCAACAGCTTCCTCGCCTCAACATGTCCCCACGCCTACGAGGCGCGGAACGGCATACCGATAAACTGCAAGAGCTTCCGCGCCTCAACATGTCCCCACGCCTACGAGGCGCGGAACGGCATCCCAATAAACTGCAAGAGCTTCCGCGCCTCTTCGTCGGTCTTCGCAGTGGTGACGACCGACACGTTCATGCCGCGCGCCTTGTCGACCTTCATGTAATCGATCTCCGGGAACAGCAACTGATCGCGCAGGCCGAGCGTGTAGTTGCCGCGGCCGTCGAATCCGCGCGGCGAGACGCCCTTGAAGTCGCGGACGCGCGGCAGCGCGATGCTCATGAGCCGGTCGAGGAACTCCCACATCCGCTCGCCGCGCAGCGTGACCATCGTGGCGATCGGCATCCCTTTCCGGACCTTGAACGCGGCGATCGACTTCTTGGAGCGGCGCGTCACCGGCTTCTGGCCGGTGATCCGCGCCAGCTCGTCGGCGCCGGTGTCGATGATCTTCGCGTTCGACGTCGCCTCGCCCAGGCCCATGTTCACGACGACCTTCTCGATCTTCGGAACCGCCATCACGTTCTTGTAGCCGAACTCCTTCTGCAGGGCGGGGACGACTTCCTTCTGGTACTTCTCTCTCAGTCGTGCGCTCATTTGTCGACGACTCCCTCGCACTTGCGGCAGATCCGGACTTTGCGGCCGTCGCCGAGAATCTTGTGGCCGACGCGCGTCTGCGCGCCGCACTCCGGGCACACCAGCTGGACGTTGCTCGCGTGCAGCGCCGCTTCACGCTCGACGATGCCGCCCTTGACCTGGCGGCCGGGGTTCGGCTTGGTGTGGCGCTTGATCATGTTCACGCCTTCCACCACCAGCCGGTTCTTGTCGGGCAGGACTTTCAGCACCCGGCCGCGCTTGCCGCGATCCTTGCCGGTGACCACCAGCACGTTGTCGTTCTTCCGAAGAGGCGTTGCGAGACGGGACATTTACAGAACCTCTGGCGCCAGCGAAATGATCTTCATGAACCGGCGCTCGCGCAGCTCGCGCGCGACCGGTCCGAACACGCGCGTGCCGATCGGCTCGCCCTGATCGTTGATGAGGACGGCGGCGTTGCGATCGAACCGGATGTAGCTGCCATCGCGCCGGCGCTGTTCCTTGACGGTGCGGACGATGACGGCCTTGACGACCTGTCCTTTCTTCACGTTGCTCTCGGGCGTCGCTTCCTTCACCGACGCGGTGACGATGTCGCCGAGCCGCGCGTAGCGCCCGGTCGATCCGCCAATCGGGTTGATGATGGCGATCTTGCGCGCGCCGGAGTTGTCGGCGACGTCCAGGATCGATCGCATCTGGATCATGGCTACACCTCTACCGCTTTACGCACAACCCGTTTCAACGTCCACCGCTTGCGGCGGCTGAGCGGTCGGGTCTCGACGATCTCCACCATGTCGCCGACCTTCGCCGAGTTCTCCTCGTCGTGGACCATGAACTTCGACGTCCGGCGCTCGGTCTTCCCGTACAACCCGTGACGCACCTGCCATTCCACGGCGACGACGCAGCTTTTCTGCATCCCGTCGCTGACGACGAGGCCGGTTTTTTCCGCTTTGGTCGACATTACGCGTTCCTCTTCTGCCGGAGTACGGTCTTGATGCGCGCCAGATCACGGCGGACCGTGCGCATCTTGTCGGGCACTTCGAGCTGCCCCATCGACTTCTGGATGCGCATCCGGAAGAGCTGATCGGTCAGGTCGCGCTCTTTCGCGCCGAGCTCCTCGACGGCGAGGTCGCGCAGTTCCGCGGCTTTCATTGAATCTTCTCCTGCGCGAAGCGGGTGGCGAACTTGGTCAGAATCGGCAGCTTCGCCGCCGCCAGCTTCATCGCTTCGCGCGCTTCCTTTTCGGGGATGCCTTCCATCTCGAAGAGCACCTTGCCGGGCCGGACGACCGCCACCCACTGCTCGGGCGCGCCCTTGCCCTTGCCCATACGCGTTTCCTGCGGCTTCTTGGTGATCGGCTTGTCCGGGAAGACGCGGACCCAGATCTTGCCGCCGCGCGCGACGAACCGCGTCATCGCCACGCGTGCCGCCTCGATCTGGCGATCCGTCAGCCAGCACGGCTCGAGCGCGCGCAACCCGTAGTCGCCGAACGACACGTTCGACCCGCGCCAGGCCTTGCCGGCCATGCGCCCGCGCTGCTGCTTCCGGTACTTGACCTTCTTGGGCATCAACATGACGCAACCCTTTACGCGCGAGCCTGCGGCCTGCGCGGCGCGCGTTCGCGATATTCCTCTTCACGCCCGCGCTGCGGCACCAGGCGTTCGCCCTTGTAGAGCCACACCTTGATGCCGATCTGGCCGTACGTGGTGTTGGCTTCCGCGAAGCCGTAGTCGATGTCGGCGCGCAGCGTCTGCAGCGGCAGCTGCCCGTGCAGGTACCACTC
>DAIUKO010000389.1:0-2131 GCA_036848175.1 Vicinamibacterales bacterium
TCGAACGCGCGCAGGGCAGCGCGGCTCGTGAATCAATGGTCGCGGCCGACGAGAAGAGGTTCCACGCTCCGGCGATGAGCTTGCCAACCGCGATCCTTCATACGGTTCGTCGTCGTCGATAGTGCCCGTCGTGGGTTCTCAGAAGAAACCCCATCTCGTGGAGTCGCGTCAGTACATGCTCGCAGGTCTCCGCGTCGAGGGCCCAGAACCGCACGCCTTCGTCCACAGTGATGTTAAGGCCCGGCGCCTCATCGAATTCTGCTCGAACACGTTGGACGAGTGTGGCTAGCGTCGGCCTTGGCGTCAGCATGTCTTTCTCGTCATCGATAGAGGACCATCGCTGGCGCAGTACTCGCAACTAACTAACGATCTCTCATCGTTCGCTTCTGAAGCACTTAGCTGTGTAGGCGGCAAGACCGTAGCCAGCCTACATTCCGGCCGTCGCGAGAAAGCGACGTGAGAAGTGCGTATTCACGCACATCATGTGCGAACACTGCGGCGCAGAGCAGACGTCGGTCACACTTTTCAGACCGGTCTCGGCCGCGACGTATGGCCCGCGGATTGCCATCCTTTCATGAGAAGGAAGGATGGCGAACAGAAAACTGGAGTAGGCATCTCCGGCTTGATCGTCTTGACTGTGCTGCCGGTCGACGGAGAAGAGCCGCTGAGAGTCGCGGTGACCCCGATTCATTCATTTGCGCCTGCGACGGTGACCATCCGAGCCGAGGATCGAGCCGAGCGCCGAAAACAGGATGCTCGCCATCGTCGCCGATGGCGACGACTTCTACCTAAGCGGTGAGTACCAGATCTCTGCGGTCTTGGCGGATGGCGCCGGACGTCAGCGCGCTTATCGTTCGCCAGTCGGTGAACGTCATCGCAATCTCGAATTCACTTGACAATATACATGATGGTCGTCATAAATAGCAGTACATGACGGTCATCATATAACTGACCGCAGGGAGCAGACGCTTATGACGGCGACGACGCGGCGGCGCACCTACTGGACGGCGGCGGGGATCCTGCTCATCGCAGTAGCGATCGGACTGCTCGCGACCACCCGAGGGAAGGCGGCCACCAAGCCTGTTCCACCGCCGCCGCCAGAAGTCAGCGTCCTTCACGTCGCGGGCGAAGACGTCGCGACCTATCGCGAATATCCCGCCCGCACGTACGCCCGTGACCTCGTGGAAGTGCGTGGGCGCGTCGACGGCTACGTCGACCGACGAGCGTTCGACATCGGATCGGATGTGCGCGCCGGACAGGTGCTGTACGTCCTCGACCTGCGGCCGTACGAGGCGGAGGTCGAGCGCGCGCGCGGCGCGCTCGCGCAGGCGACGGCGGACATCGCCCAAGCCGAGGCGGCACTGTTGAAGACTCGGCAGGATGTCGAGCGCCTGGAACCGTTGGTCAAGGAAGAGGCGGCGCCGAGGCAAGACCTCGACAACGCCCTCGCGGCTCGTCAAGCCGGCGAAGCGGCGGTGGTCGCGCGCAAAGCGACGGTCGAAGCGAACCGCGCCATTCTCCGCAGCGCCGAGTTGAATCTGGAATACGCAACGATTCGTGCGCCGATCAGCGGACGCGTCGGCGAGAGCCTGCTGCAGGTCGGCGGCCTCGTCACCAGGACCTCGCCGCAACCGCTGACGACGATCGTACCGCTCGATCCCGTCTGGGTACGGTTCCAGGTCAGCGAGGCCGAACTACCGCTGTTCGGGCCCGGCAGGCGCGAATCGCTGGCGATCGAGTTGGTTCTGAGCGACGGGAGCGTGCCTGCGGTTCAGGGTCACATCGAAAACACGCTGAATAGCGTCAACACCAAGACCGGCACCCTCGAAGTGCAGGCGACGTTTCGCAATCAGGACCATACGGTGCTGCCAGGGCAGTTCGTGCGTGTCCGCGTGCGCACCGCCGAGCGGCGGCAGGCGCTGCTCGTGCCGCAGCGCGCCGTTCAAGAACTGCAAGGACAGCAGTCGGTCCTGACCGTCGGCGCCGACAACACCGTCCAAGCGCGCGCCGTCGTCACCGGCGACCGCGTCGACCAGCGATGGATCGTCGAGCAAGGTCTCAAGGCAGGCGACGCGGTTGTCGTCGACGGTCTTCAGAAGGTGCGCCCTGGAGCGCGCGTGACGCCGCGCGC
>DAIUKO010000389.1:2231-6551 GCA_036848175.1 Vicinamibacterales bacterium
TGACCGTCGACGTCACCTTTGATCTCGGCACGAACGTCGACACGGCAGTGGTGCAGACACAGAACCGCGTTGCCCTCGCGCTGCCCTCCCTGCCATCCGAGGTTCAGCGTGAAGGCGTCACCGTCAAGAAGCTCTCGACGGCGATTCTGCTCGGGATGTCGTTCGCGTCGAAGGACGACCGCTACGACGCGATGTTCCTCAACAACTTCGTCACGATCAACGTCCTCGATCGCATTGCGAGCCTGCCGGGCGTCGGCGAGGCGCGCCTCGCCTCTCGCCAGGACTACGGGATGCGCGTCTGGGTCAACCCGTCGAAGATGGCGACGCTCGGCGTCACGGCGACCGACATCAGCGCGGCGATCCAGGCGCAGAACCGTCAGAACCCGTCCGGCACGATCGGTCAGCCGCCCGTGGCATCCGGTGTGGAGCTGCAGTATCCGGTGAATGCCGCGGGCCGTCTCGTCGAGCCGCAGCAGTTCGGCGACATCGTTTTGCGGGCGCAACCGGATGGCTCCCTGCTCCGCGTCCGCGATCTCGGTCGCGTCGAGCTGGGCGCGCAGGACTACAAGACCTTCTCGCGATTCGACAAGAAGCCCGCGAGCGTCGTCCTCGTCTATCTCTCGCCGGGCGCAAATGCCGTCGACACAGCAAACCGCGTCCAAAAACTGCTCGACGACGCTCAGGCGCGGTTCCCGGAGGGCCTTCAGTACCGAGTCGGCTTCGATGCCACTCGCTTCGTGAGGACGTCGATCGCCGATGTCGTCGTGACGTTGTTCGAAGCGATCGCGCTGGTGGTCCTCGTCGTCTTTGTCTTCCTGCAGAACTGGCGCGCGACGTTGATCCCGCTCCTTGCCGTGCCGGTATCAATCGTGGGGACGTTCGCGCTGTTTCCACTCCTCGGCTTCTCGATCAACATGACGAGCATGTTTGGCCTCGTGCTGGCCATCGGCATCGTCGTCGACGATGCGATCGTGGTCGTCGAGGCCGTGCAGCACAAGATCGACCAGGGCATGAGTCCGCGCGCCGCGACCGTGCAGGCGATGGACGAGGTGGCCGGGCCGGTCGTCGCCATCGCGTGCATCCTCGCCGCGGTCTTCATCCCGGTCGCCTTCCTCGGCGGCATCGCGGGTCAGATCTATCGTCAGTTCGCGCTGACGATTGCAGCGTCCGTCCTGCTGTCCGCCTTCAACGCGTTGACGCTGAGTCCGGCACTGAGTGCGCTGATTCTCAAACCCAAACCCAAACAGGAGTCGGTCAGTTGGTTCACGCGCGGATTCGGTGTCTTCAATCGCGCATTCGCCTGGACCACGAATCGGTACGTGTTCGGCGTGAAGACGTTGGCGCGGCGAGCGGCCTTCGCACTCGTCGCACTCGGTGTGTGCTACCTTGCGGCCGGATCGCTCTTCCGGAGAGCGCCGACGGGATTCCTGCCTGACGAAGATCAAGGCGTCTTCTTCGTCGCCGTCCGGTTGCCCGACGGCGCCTCGATCGAGCGCACCGATCGTGTCGTCGGCCAGGTCGAGGACATTCTGGGTGCCAATCCGGGCGTCGAAGCGGTCACGACGCTCGGCGGCCTCGATCGTTTGACGAACACCATCAACTCGAACGTCTCGACGGTCATCGCCCTGCTGAAACCGTGGGACGAGCGTGCGGCCATGCATCTCGATCAGCAGACGATCCTGCAGCAGGTGCAGCCGAAGCTCGCGCAGCTCCAGAGCGGCATCGCATTCGGATTCGGACTGCCCCCAATCCTCGGACTGGGCGCCGCGGGCGGGTTCGAGTTGATGCTCCAAGACCGAACCGATGGCGAGCTGGCGCGACTGTCCGACGTGACGCAGGCATTTGTCCAGGCGGCGAGGCAGCGACCGGAGATCGCGTCGATCAACACCGGCCTGCGCACGACGGTCCCGCAATTTCGCGTCGACCTGGACACCGACAAAGCGCAGACGCTTGGTGTCCCGGTGACCGATGTGTATTCGGCCCTGCAGACATTCCTCGGCGGGCTGTACGTGAACGACTTCAACCGATTCGGCCGCACCTGGCGTGTGCTGTTGCAGGCTGAACCGCAGTTTCGGGTGCGCCCCGACGACATCAGTCAGTTCCACGTCCGCGGTCGCGACGGCGACATGATTCCCTTGAGCACGCTCGTGAACGTGCGTCCTGTGTCAGGACCAGAAGTCGTATATCGCTACAACCGGTTCCGCGCCGCACAGTTGACGGGCGCCAACGCGCCCGGATACAGCTCGGGACAGGCCGCTGCGGCACTCGAACGGGTTGCCCGTCAAGTGCTGCCGCCAGGCTTCGGATACGAGTGGACGGGCACGGTCTTTCAACAGCGCCGCAGTGAAGGAACCGAACCGTTCATATTCGGCTTCGCGGCCGTACTCGTGTTGCTGTTTCTGGCCGCCCTGTACGAGAGCTGGAGCACGCCGTTCGCGGTGGTGCTCGCTGTGCCTCTGGGTCTGCTCGGTGCGCTGATGGCGATCGGGGTTCGCTCGTATCCGTACGACTTGTACACGCAGATTGGCATCATCACGCTCATCGGTCTCGCGGCGAAAAACGCGATCCTCATCGTCGAATTTGCGAAGCTGCGTCGGGAGCAGGGCGCGTCAATCGCGAATGCCGCTGAAGAAGCCGCTCGCCTGCGCTTCCGTCCCATTCTCATGACCTCGTTCGCGTTTTTGCTTGGCGTGCTGCCGCTGGTCGCGGCAACTGGCGCCGGCGCGGCATCGCGGCGCGCACTCGGGACCGCGGTGTTCGGCGGAATGGGGATTGCGACGCTGCTTGGCGTCTTCATCATCCCAGTGCTCTATGTCGTCATTCAGCGATTCGCCGAGCGTCGGACCACCGCTCATGAAGCGCAAGCGGCGGTCGTCTCATCGACCGCAGTGGAGGTGCTGCGATGAAACGCGTCGTAATCGTCATCGCGATTTCCGCGTCGGCCGCTGGGTGCGTCCTTGGTCCGAACTATCGGCGGCCCACCGTCGGGGTCCCGGCCGCGTTCCGCGACACGACCGCGACGACCGCGCAGTCGGAGTCTCGGTCATTGGCAGACCTGAACTGGTTCGATCTGTTCAAGGACGACACGCTGACCGACCTCGTTCGAGTCGCGCTCGTTCAGAACTTCGATCTGAGGATCGCGGCGGAGCGTGTGCTGCAGGCCCGTGAGCGATTTGGGATCGCACGGGCCGATCGACTGCCGCTGATCGCGGGATTCGCCGCTGCCTCAGAGAATCGCGTATCCGAAGTTGGCGCGCGGCCGCTTCCACCAGGATTCGGCCCGGACGTCTCGGACTTCCAAGCGGGATTCGCCCTGGCATGGGAACTGGACGTGTGGGGACGGATTCGCCGGTTGAACGAGGCGGCTCGCGCCCAATATCTCGCCACAGAGGAGGCTCGACGGGCCGTCATCACGACGCTCATCGCCGACGTGACCGACGCGTACTTCTCGCTACAGACGCTCGACCGTCAGTTGGCGATCGCGCACCGCACACGTGATGTCGCTGCGGACGGTTTGCGCTTGACGCAACTGCGACGCGAGCGCGGCGTGGCGACTGCCTTGGACACGCGCCAGGCGGAGCAACTCCTCTACACCGCGACCGCGCAGATCGCGAGCGTGCAGCGACAGGTTGCGCAAACCGAAGACGAGCTGAGCGTGCTGCTCGGACGGACACCCGGGGACGTTTCGCGGACAGACCGATTCATCGAGACATTCAATGCTCGACCGTCGGTGCCGGTGGGCCTTCCATCAGCGCTTCTCGAGCGCCGTCCCGATATCCGGCAGGCGGAACAGGCGCTCGTGGCTGCGAACGCGCAGATTGGTGCGGCGAGGGCGGAATACTTTCCACGCATCGCGCTCACCGGACTGTTCGGCGTCGAGAGCCGCGATCTCACGACATTGCTGACGGCTCCCGCCCGTACGTGGAGCACGGCGGTCGGCGCTGCCGCGCCGGTCTTCAATGCGGGTCGGACACGCGCGACGGTGCGGCTCGCGGAGTCGGTCGAGCGCGAGCTGGTCATCAACTACGAGCGAGCGATCTATCGCGCACTCCGTGACGTCTCTGACGCGCTGGCTGGTTATCACAAGATAGGCGAGCAGCGCGCGCAGCAAGAGCAACTCGTCGCGGCGCTCCGCGACGCCACGCGGCTGTCGACTGACCGATATCAGGGTGGCCTCGACAGCTACTTGCAGGTCCTCGACGCGCAGCGAAACCTCTTCCGAAGTGAACTCGATCTCACCACACTCCAGCGCCAGGAGCTCACCTCGATCGTCGAACTCTATCGAGCACTCGGCGGAGGCTGGAATCAATGAAAGGGCGA
>DAIUKO010000390.1:0-4769 GCA_036848175.1 Vicinamibacterales bacterium
GTCAACCCCGACATCCCGCGGGAGCTGGACGCCATCGTGTCCCTGCTGCTGGCGGCCCATCCCGACGAGCGCTACCAGAGCGCCACCGACCTGGTCAACGAATTGGAAGACCTCTGCCTGGCCGGGCCGACGCTGCGATTCCTGCGCGAGCGTGAGACACGACGAGGAAATCTCCGCCGCGCTGGCCAGATCGCAGCGCACGAAATAGAACGTCCCGAGTCCGCGCACGATCGGGAAGAGCCGATCCGGCGTCGCACCCAGCTTGGCCAGCTCGCGCGCCTGCTGGTAGGCGTCGGCGACCTCCGACGCGGCGTATCCGCTCGTCGCCGCCAGCGCGACGCCGAGGTTGGTCAGCAGCTCCAGCTTGAGCTCGTTGCGCACGCGTGCATCGGCGATCCCTTCGATCAACGCCAGACCGGAGCGGCAGTGTCCCACCGATTCGAGATAGGCGGCCCGGCGCGCCGTTTCACTGCTCGCCACGATCAGCGCTCGGGCGGCTTCGTCGAAGCGTCGAGCGGCGGCGAGGTGGTGCCCGAGCACGGCGGGCGACGACTCCGGCTGCCCGTCGAAATGTTGCACGAGCAATTCCGCCGTACGCGAGTGCAACTGCTGGCGTTCGCTGCGCAGCAAGGTCTGGTACACCGAGTCGTGAATCAACGCGTGCTTGAACCGTAGCAGCTCTCTCGTGCCGGCATCGGAGACAGTGAGCAGTCCCAGATCGATCAGCCGGGCGACGGCGTCGGGTAGTTCGGCGCTGCGCTCCACCAGCAGCGCGCGCAGCAGCCGCATTGGAAACTCGCGCCCCAGCACCGAGGCCGCTTGCACGATCGGTCGCAGGCTGGGGCGCCGATCGAGACGGGCCTCGATGACCGTCTGGAGCGTGCTCGGCACGTCAAGTGCCCTTTCCGCCGGCGCGCGTTCGCTGACCGCCCCGCCGGTGGGCTGCTCGATGACGGCTCGGGCCAACTCCTCGAGGAAGAGTGGATTGCCTTCCGCGCGCTGGACGATGCCTTCGACGACATCCGCGCTCAGCAAGTCGCCGCCCGTCACATGACGCACGACCTGTGCAGACGCTTCGGGCGCCAACGGTTCGACGGCGACGACCGAGGCGCCGGCGAACTCGATCGGCGGCGCGTCGGCTGAGGAACGCGTGGTCGCGAGAATCAGCACCGGCAGCGATCCGATGTGCTCGGCCATCGTCTGCACGAACAGAATCGTCGTCGCGTCGGCCCAATGCACGTCTTCGAAGAGCAGCAGCACCGGCGTCTGAGCGGCAAGCGCCTCGATGACGTCGACGAGCGTCCTGATCGTGTTGTCGCGTGTGCGCTCGGCGCTTTCGGCGACGTCGATGCCCGCCGCCGCCCCGTCGACGAGCGGCGCAAGGTAGCGGTGCGCGGTTTCGGCGCGCCCGGTGTCGAGAAGCCTTGCGAGTATGCGCTTCAGGCGCCGCGAGCGTGCGTCCGCGCCGTCGGCGTTTCGCGCGCCGACGATACGTCTCAGCAGCGCACTGATGGGATGGAGCGGCGTGTGACTCGCTTTCGACGCGCAATCGAGCTCGAACCTCGTCGCCCGCTCGCCGCCGGCGAGATCGTAGAGCGTTCTCGCCAGCCTCGATTTGCCAATGCCGGGATCGCCGGTCAGAACGATGACGCCGCCGGAGCCCGAACTGGCGCAACGCCATTCCGACGTGAGTCGAGCGAGAATGTCGTCGCGGCCTACCGGCGCCGCCGTCGATCGGCCGCTGCGCTGCGCTTCGAAGCGGGACGCGATCGCCGTCTCGCCGAGGACGAGCCACGCCTGCTCGCGATCGAAGCCGCGCAGCGGCAGTAGTCCGAGATCGCGGTACTCGAAGAAGCGGCCAGCCAGACGGCGCGTCGCGTCGGCAACGACCACGCCTCCGTCGGCCGGCGCTTCCGCCTGGAGACGGGCGGCCAGATGGACCACCCAGCCAGCCATCGATTGTTCGTGGACGGCGGCGAGCCTGACCACCTCGCCGATGCCGACGGTTCCGGATGCGATGCCCACACGTAGACGCAGGTCGACGTCGAGAACCGGCTTCGACGCACGCAGGCTCCTGACCATGTCCAGTCCGGCACGCACCGCGCATTCTTCCGCGTCCTCGCGAGCGATTGGGTAACCGAACGACACAAACGCGCCATCGCCGATGAATCGGTGGAGATGTCCGCCGTGCGCCTCGGTGATCTGGCTGACGAGCTCGTGAAAGGCGCGATAGACGATGCGTTGATCTTCGATGTCGAGCCTTCGCGCCATCTCGGTCGAGCGAACGAGATCGCAGAAAAGTATCGTGACGTGGCGGACGATCGTTCTGTCTTCAGGCCTGGAATAAGCGGCGACCAGAACGGTGCCGCACTCGTCGCAGAAGCGGGCACCGGCGCGGTTCTCGCGGACGCAGGACGGGCAAACGACAGCCAAAATCCTCCTACGGGGCTGATCGGCGGCGGCGTGTTCGAGCGGGATTACTCGGGAGCAGAGTTGCCCGTAAGGCAGTCTACGGCAGATTCGCTCCGGTCGTCAGCCGGATCGCCGCACGGACTGTGCACCGGTCCCGAGGACGCTCCCCCGACCTCGGGACTGTCGGGCACGATCTCGAAAATCGTGAGCAATTTCGTCACGGCGAGCATATGCGTCAGCCGGCGGTTCGGTCTGAGCAACTGGATCCGCGCACCTCGCTTGTTCACGAGATTTCTCGCCGCCACGAGCCCGCCGATGCCGGACGCGTCCAGATCGGTCACCTGTTCGAGATCCAGGACGAGACGTCCGCAGTCCTTGCGAACGGCCCGTTGAACGGCACGTTTCAGCCGGTTGCTGTCGGGCGCGCACAGCGCGCCCTTCAGCGTCAGGACCACGTCGCGTGCGGCGATGTTTTGTTCGATGAGCAGCATGACCGGCGCCTCCTTGCAGTCGACCTGATGTAGACGCACGGTAATGGTTGCGCTGCCGATCGCGCGTTGACGCGCATCACGCCGCCGCCGTGCTCCAGATCACGCGACGGTCATCTCTCGAGAAATTCGCAGCAATGACGGCGTGATCTGGATCACGGGCGGTGAGTGACGGTGGTCACCGACCAACCCGCACAGGCCCGCGTAGAGTGCGTGACATGAGCGCACAAGACTTCGGCACGGTGATCACCGGCTCGAACAGCGTGATGCCGGTTCCGATGACGCACGCCTCTCCGTGTGAGCTCGTTGCCGGCCGCTACGAGCTGATCTCGGAGCGGGGACGCGGGTCCATGGGTGTCGTGTTCAAGGCGAGGGACCACAAGCTCGATCGCTTCGTCGCACTCAAATTCCTGCCGCTGCAGTGGAGCCACGACGAGCCGGCGCGGAATCGCTTTCGGCGCGAAGCGCGCGCCGCCTCCGCGACCTGTCACCCGAACATCTGCACGATTCACAACATCGATGCGACCGACGACGGACGGCTGTTCATCGTCATGGCCTACTACGAGGGTGAGACGCTGAAGGAGAAGCTCGAACGCGGGCCGCTGAATCTGGATCAGGCGCTCGACCTCGCTGCGCAGGTCGCCGACGGCCTCGCGACGCTGCACGATAAAGGCGTGATCCATCGCGACATCAAGCCCAGCAACCTGATGATCACCGACGGCATCGTCAAGATCCTCGACTTCGGCGTCGCGCGGTTGGCCGATGAGCAGCGGCTGACGATCGCCGGATCGTCGACCGTCGGCACCGTCGCCTACATGGCGCCCGAACAAGCGTCCGGTCAAGACGCGGACGAGCGCACTGACATCTGGGCGTTGGGCACCGTGCTCTACGAGATGGTCGTCGGCCATGTCCCATTCAGGGGTTCATCGGCGGACGCTGTCTTTTACGCCATCAAGCACGAACCGGTACCGGCGATGCGCTCCGGCCGCACCACGATCCCGGCCGCCGTCGACACGATCGTGCGCAAAGCGCTCGACAAGAGCTCGGATCGGCGCTTCGGCAGCGCCCGCGAGCTGTCGCGAGAATTGCGGCGGTATCAGGATGAGGCGACCACGACATTGTCAAGAGCGTGGCTCAGCCTCTTCCAGCGGCTGCCATTCGAAACCAGCTCCTCGCCCCGGTTGAATTGACACCGCTGCCGCTCAGAGTTGACACGCCGTCGCGAACGGTAGACTCTTGCGCCATGCGCATGCCGATCGTCACCGCCGTGCTGCTCGTGGCCGCTCTCACCGCGCCGCCGCGCGCAGCCGCCCCGAACTGGCACGTCACCGCGACCGTCGCCGAGAGCTGCAGCTGCACGGTGTCGTGTCCGTGCAACTTCGGCGGCAATCCGAACCGGAATCCGTGCGAAGGGAATCGCCTGATCGCCGTCACGTCCGGCCACTACGAGGACGTCGATCTCGCCGGCGTCTCGTTTCTCGTGACCTTCACGATGCGCGAGTGGTCGAAGATTTACGTGAGCGACAAGGTCAGCGATCGACAGATGGCCGCCGTCGAAGCCTTGCTGCCGATCGCCTTCGCCGGCTTTCACCGCGGGATGCTGTCGTTCACCAAGGCGCCGATCACGATGGAGATCACCGAGAAGAAGGTCAGATTCTCGGGCCCCGAATCATCTGTGGAGATGGATGTGATGGCCGGCTTCGACGGGAAGCCGGTGCAGATCCTGAACCTGCCGAGTCCGGCCTATCAACGCTACACGCAGTACAAGTCGGTGTCGCACAAGCACGCGAGCGACAAGGCGACGTGGAGCCATTCAGGAACCAACGGCTTCACGTCGCACATGGATGTCGGTAGCGAGAAATGAGTGGT
>DAIUKO010000390.1:4869-6452 GCA_036848175.1 Vicinamibacterales bacterium
CAGGAACCAACGGCTTCACGTCGCACATGGATGTCGGTAGCGAGAAATGAGTGGTGTGCGGCGTTCGGCGGCCCTGAAAGGGCCGCCCTCCGAGTAAGGCCATCACGCGCACCTCACTCGTGGCGCGGTCCTTTCAGGGCCGCCATCCAGCGATCTTCGCTTACGGATTCGGATTCTGTTGCGACGGGGTCAGCTGATTCTTCCACACCGCCGGCAGATTCTGCACCCAGCCGTTGTACACCACCGGAATCGGAAGAAGGCCCTGTCCGCCCATGCCGGCGTTGCCGGTAATCGTTGCATCCTTTTGCGTGCCGTTCGAGCCGACGAGTCCGACGCTGCCGACGATCGCCGCGTCAGCGGGATTGCCGTCGCCATTCGGATCCGGATCGACGACGAGCAGCCGGTTCGAGAACTTGCTGGAAACGTAAGCGTAATACCCGCCACCTCGCTTGGCGCCGTACTGGACGCCATGACATCCCGGATCGCAGCCGAGCATCTTGACGACCGTGTCCGTCTGCGTGTTCGTCACGAGGATTGTTCCGGTGAGCGTATTGGCAGTCACCATGTTGCGACCATTCGGCGCAACCGGCGTTTGAATCGGCAGCGCTCCGACCGGTCCGCTGATCGCGCCCGTGACGGGATTGTAGTTGGCGATCAGGTTGATGTGCTTGATCGCCGCGTGGGTGTTCATGTCGATCACGGTAATCGTGCTGTCGAGCAGGTTGGCCACGTAGTATTTGCTCGAGTCCGGCATCATCCCGGTGGCGATGGGATGACCGAGCGGACTGCTCGTCGGAACAATCGCGTCGATGCGGTCCGCCGGAAAATCGAACTGGGTGCTGTCGCCGGTGAGAATGTTCGGCGTCACCATCTTGTGACCGTCGGCGCTCATCCAGTGAGCGTGCGGATTGCCCCGTCCAATATCCACTCGACGCTCGACGCCCGTTGCCAGCGGCGCGAGCTCCATCACCGAATCGGTGCGGAGATCGCCGTTGTTCGTGACGTGGACTTGATCGGTATCGGTCCGGGTCATGACGTGGGCAGGCGCCTCACCGACTGAGATGTTGCGCATGAAGGTTCCGCTCAGCCGGTCGAATACGGTCAGCCGGTGATCGAACCACTGCGTCGCGTATATCAGGTTCTGGTTCCGGTCGGTCCACATGTTGTGCGGATTGTTCATGTTGATCGACGGCAGCGCGACCTTGCGTCTGACCTGCCAGCTGGTGCCGTCGACGGCGGAGACGGTTCCTGGCTTGGTCTTGCCGGATGTCAATTCGAATTGCGTCGCGACCCAGACTTCTCCGACCGCCGGCGTTGCGGGATTCTGCAGCGCCGCAAGCGTGATGTCGTTTCCGTACCGCGCATTCAGCACGGCCGGGAGGTTGACGACGCCAATGTCCACGCGAACATCGACGTTGGGGTAGGTAATGTGCCACGGCGCGCTCGACGCATAGTTCTGCCAGTTGGCGGGATTGTTCGCGATGAAGAACGTCCTCAACAGCCGCGTCGCCAGATCGCTGCTCGTCGGCACCGTGATCCCGTTGATCAAGGTGATGTTGTTCCCCAGATCCAGACCGGTCGTG
>DAIUKO010000391.1:0-1783 GCA_036848175.1 Vicinamibacterales bacterium
GCATCGAGCCGAACGGTCCGTGGCTGGCGCTCGGCAAGCACAACTACGTGCTGCGCGCCAACTGCGACGCGATCGCGCGAAAGCTGGGCAACGCGCTCTGTTCGCCGATCGTGCCGTTCGTGCCCGAAGGATCGATCGAGCCGAAGTCGAGCCACATGCTGACGGTCGGCACGATCAGCCTCAATGAAGCGACGTTCGAGGCGCTGCTCACCGACATCGCGCACAGCTACAAGATGCACGGCTTCGAGAACATCATCTTCATCGGCGACAGCGGCGGCAATCAGGAGGGCATGAAGGCGGTCGCCGAAAAGCTGAACGCGCAGTGGAACGCGAAGCCGGTGGTCGCGCACATCCCCGAGTACTACGCCTACAACACGGTCGCGAAGCTGCTCACCGACCTTGGCGTCACCAAGGCGGACGGTCCGCGCGACAACCTGCACGACGATCCCGGCATCACGCTGAACATGTTCGTGACCGATCCCAACTCGGTGCGATTCGATCAGCGCGTGAAGGCGAACAAGGCGACGATCGACGGCGTGTCGATCGCGAACAAGATGAAGTCGCTCGAACTCGGGAAGAAGATCGTCGAGATGCGCGCCACCAACACGGTCGCGGCCATCAAGAAGGCCATCGCCGAGCGCAGAAAGACGTAGTCGAGGCACGAAGAAAAGGCGGCCGCCAAAGTCGGCTCTCGCGGCTCCACATGACGCCGACGTTCGGCAGCGCGTGGAGAAGTACGAAACTCCTCCCGTGGCCTGCTTTTCCGGCGGCCGGCGTTGCTGTGACTATCCGTAGAACTCGCGCTTGATGCGCTTGGGAGGTACGCCGATCGCGTTCAGTTCACCGAGAACGGATTCGAGAAATCGCGGCTGCGGCCTGGTCCCCGCCTGTTCGGCTGCGGCGATGTCCCACTTGGAGATACCGGGACCGCAGACGTAGACGACACACTCGGTCGGTCCTGGAATCATCTCCCGCAGCAGCGCCTCGTTCACGCGCCCCTTTCGCACCGACGGTCCGTAGACGGAGGGGTTCTCTTCGCGGGTCAGCGTGTGGATCACGCTCAGCCGATCGGCGTGCGCCCCGGCGAGATTGTCGAGCGCGTCTTTGTAGATGACATCGTCCCAGGTCTTGTTGGAGTAGATGAAGGTGTGACGGAGGCGCGGATAGTGTGCGAGCGCGAACTTCAGCATCGAGAAGTTCGGGACGCTTCCCGAGCCGGCGCAGATGTGCACGACGTGATCGGTCTGCTTGTCGATGTCCGCGGCCAGCGTGTACGGACCGGTGAAGCCGGTCACGACCAGACGCATGCCACGCACCGTCCGCTTGACCAGCATCGGCGACAGGAGCGGCGGAAATTTCGTGACGCCTGATACGTACCGCTCTTCCTTGACCGTGACCGCGAGGTAGCGCTCGTGCGGCGCCGAGCTCATGGAATACGCGCGCGGCGGTTCACGCTTGCCTTTCAGATCCTCGAGGAAGGCGGTGAACCGCTGCAGCGCGTCGAACTGATGCGGATCGATGGTGAGGAAATGCCCGGCCATGTAGTCGAGCCGATCGTTGCCCGTGAACAGCACGAGCGTCGTGGTGTCCGGCGTCTCGATGATGACGTCGGCGACCATGACTTCGAGTTCTTTGATGCGCCGGGACGTGGCTGCTAGCGCTGGCTCTGTGCTCATCTCTCGGTCAACGACAGTCAATCACGAAACCACGAAACTCGAAACCACGAAAACGCTTTGGCAAGAACACTTCTGTTGCGGCGCTGTGAGTCCCAAGAATGTTTCGT
>DAIUKO010000391.1:1883-6451 GCA_036848175.1 Vicinamibacterales bacterium
GTTTCGTGGTTTCGCAGTTTCGTGCGTTTCGTGGTTTCGCAGTCTCGTGCGTTTCGCGCGTTTCGTGGTTCGTGGTTCATTCAGAAATCGAAACGATCGATGTTCGCCCTCGTGAACATCAGCGGCGGACCCAGAATAATCTCGGATCCGCGGATCTCGATCGTCCCCAGCCTTCCCGCCTGCACGGAACGTGCGCCTGTCTGCAGCTTGTTCTGCGCGAGCAAGGTACCGGCGTAGACGCTCAAGTACCCGAGGTCGCGCGTGTTCCAGAGCACCACGGTCTGCACGATCCCGTCGTGTACATACGGCTTGTTGATGTTGGGCAGTGACAGCCCAATCACGTTGACGTCACGGCGGCCGGCCTGACGCACCGCTTCGGCCGAACCGGGCACGGCTGGCGCCGAGATCGCCATCATCAGCTTGACCGCCGGATGCACTTTCAGAATCGTCTGTGTCTCTGCGAATGCCTTGTCGCGATCGTCATCGCTTGGCCTGATCGTCGCAAGCTCGAGCGCCGGGTACTTCTCGGCCAGGCGTTTTCTGATGAACGCGATCCATTCGTTCTGGTTCGCCGCGCTCAACGCGCCGGTGATGATCGCGAATTCGCCGCGGCCGCCGAGCAGCCGCGCCGCCTCGTCGGTCAGCGTGTTGCCAATGCCCTCGGCGGTTGCTTGATTGACGAAGTAGTCGCGCGCGTCTGGCTCCGCGTCGGCGTCCCAGGTCAGCACGCGGATCCCGCGCTCGCGTGCCTTGCGCAGCACCGTGGAGATCGCCGCCCGATTCTCGACCGCGACCGCGATCGCATCGACCTTTCGCGTGATCCAGTTCTCGACCAGCTCGTTCTGCTTCGCGGCGTCGAGACTCGTCGGTCCATCCCAGATCAACTCGACGCCCAGTTCGTTCGCCGCCTCCTCGGCGCCGGCACGGCAGCTCACGAAGTACGGGTCGCCTTTGGCCTTCGGCATCATCGCGATGATCGGCCGGTGGCCCGCCGTCGTCGCCTCGCTCGGCGCTCGCGCGGCCGGCGCAATCGAGCGAATCAACCAGACGTTGGTGCCGGCGACGATGAACGCGCCGGCGAGAACCGTGGCACAGAGGATCGCAACCTGACTGTTCTTCACGAGAATCTCATCCTGTTCAACACCGACGATCGGCGCGGCTCGCCGGAGCCGCAATCGGTCGACCGCAATGGTCGTGACCAGCAGCGTTCCGGTGAGCACGCCGGTGAGCTCCGACGGCAGCGCCGCGAGATGCAGACCGTTCTGCAGAATCGAAATCGCGAACAGCCCGAGCAGCGTGCCCGACAGCGTACCGCGGCCGCCGAACACCGAGGCTCCGCCGAGCACCACAGCCGTGATCGCATCGAGCTCGTAGCCTGTGCCCGCATCCGATCGCGCCTGACCGAGATGCGCCAC
Organism: Vicinamibacterales bacterium; assembly: GCA_036848175.1. Taxonomy (GTDB): domain Bacteria; phylum Acidobacteriota; class Vicinamibacteria; order Vicinamibacterales; family CAVVIG01; genus QHWF01. Next base: position 3,299 of record DAIUKO010000391.1, read on the forward strand.
GTAGACGATCGCCGCGAGGCCCGCGATCGTGCCCGACAGCACGTACGCCAGACCAAGCCGTCGCGCCACGGCGATGCCCGCGTAACGCGCGCCCGCCGTGTTCGAGCCGATCGCATACCACGCGCGGCCGACGATCGACGTGTGCAGCAGGACGAAGTATCCGACAACGGCGGCGAGAAAGATCGGCAGCTGCGCCGGCAGCGCGCCCCACAGATAGCCTTGACCCAGAAACAGAAACCGCGCGGGGAATCCGGAGTAGTTGACGGCCGCGTGCGTCAATCCTTCGGCGATGCCGCGAAAGAGCGACAGGGATCCGAGCGTCACGATCAACGGCGGGACGCTGAGGCCGGCAATCAGCGCCGCGTTCAGCGCGCCGCCCACGAACCCGGCCGCGAGCGCGACGCCGGCCGCCGCGGCCACCGGGAAATGCCAGTCGCGCGACGCCGCCCCGAACAGGACCGCGGCCAGGCCCATCATCGATCCGACTGAGAGATCGATGCCGCCGGTGATGATGATCGGCGTCAGCGCGAGCGCGAGCAGGCCGAGCTCCACGCTGAATCGCAGGACCTCGAAAAAATTGGCGGCGGTGAAGAAATTCTGCGCGATCGCGGAGAACACCGCGATCTCGGCCATGACGGCGGCAAGCAGGATCCGCTGCTGTCCCATCACACGCCTGCCGCCAGGTGCGGCACCTCCTTGTGCGAGTGCGCCCGAATCGCCCGGTATCCGTCGACGGCCACCGCCGTGAGAATGATGCCGCCCTGAATCGCGCGCTCCCAGTACGCGCTGACGCCCAGAAACGTCAGCGCCGGACCGATCGCACCGAGCAGCAGCACGCCGAGCACCGTTCCGAGCACCGTCCCACGCCCGCCGGTGATCGACGCGCCGCCGACGATGACCGCGGCGATGACTTTCATCTCGAGGCCGAGTCCCGCGTTGCTTGGAATCTGATTGAAGCGCACTGAGTTCAGAAGCGCCGCGAGCCCGGTCAGGACGCCGGCGGCGGCGAAGACCGACGTTTTTGCGAGCGCGACGTTCAATCCGGCCAGCCTCGCCGCGTCGGCATTCGATCCCGTCGCGTAGACCGCGCGGCCGACCGCGAGGTGTCGCAGCGCCCACGTCAGCGACGCGGTCAAGACGGCGACGACTGCCAACATCACCCATGGGTACGACGCCTGCGTCAGGCCAAGCCATTGAAAGCTGTTCGGCAGGTTTTCGACCCATGCGCCTTCGGTCGCCCAGCGCAACGCGTCACGCCACGCCACCATGGCCGCCAGCGTGACGACGATGGACGGGATCCGCAGGTACGCGACCAGGCTGCCGTTGACCAAACCGAGCAGACCACCGGACGCGCACGCCGCCAGCGCCGCGATCGCCACGGGCATCCCGAGCTTCGCGGTGATGCCGGCGACAACGCCAGCGATGGCGAACACGGATCCGACGGAGATGTCGATCTCACCGGCGAGGATGACGAGCGTCGCGCCGAGCGCGACGACCAGCACCGGCGCGTTGGCGAGGAACACATCGCTCAGGTTCTCCGCGGAGAAATATCCGGGCGCGGCGACGCCGAGCACGATGGCCAGCGCGCCGGCCGCCGCCGCCACGGAGATTTCACGCCGATACCCGGTCAACATCGCTCTCGCTCGAGCGCCATGCCGAGGATCTTCTGCTGCGTCGCCTCCGCGCGCGTGAGCGTTCCGACGATCGTGCCGGCATGCATCACGGCGATGCGATCGCTCATCCCGAGAACCTCGGGCAGCTCGGACGAGATCATCAGAATCGCGACGCCTCGCTCGGCGAGCGCCTGCATGATGGCGTGAATCTCCGCCTTCGATCCGACGTCCACGCCTTGCGTCGGCTCGTCGAGGATGAGCACCGACGGCTGAATCGCCAGCCAGCGCGCGAGCGCGACCTTCTGCTGATTCCCGCCCGAGAGCGAACCGGTTTCGGTCGCCACCGATGGCGCTTTGATTCGCAGGCGGCTGACGAACTCGACCGCGGCGTCGTGCTCCGCCTTCGCGTCGATGATGCCGCGGCGCGACACCCCCTTCAGGTTCGCGAGGCTCGCGTTCTCGGCGATCGACAGGTCGAGGATGACGCCGTGCTGGCGGCGATCCTCGGGAACGTAGCCGATCCCGTGCGCGATCGCATCGGCCGGCGATCGGATCGCCGCTGGCGCACCGTTGACGCGCACCTCCCCGCCGTCGATCGACCGCAGTCCGAAGATCGTTTCCGCGAGCTCGGTGCGTCCCGATCCGACGAGTCCCGCAAGGCCGACGATCTCGCCGCGCTTGACATCGAGCGAGATGTCGTCGAGCCCGGCATCGCGGCTGCGGAGATGCCGGACGTCGAGCGCGACCGGTCCGAGCGGCACCTCGCGTTTCGGGAAGACCGTCTGCAGCTCGCGGCCGACCATCAAGTGAATCAGCTGACGGCGATCGACGTCGGCGCGCGGCGTGGTGGCGATGATCGCGCCGTCGCGGAGGACGGTCACGCGATCCGCGACCGCAAACACCTCTTCGAGGCGGTGCGAGATATAGACGATGGCCGTGCCCTCGGCGCGCAGGCGTTTGATGATCGCGAAAAGATGGTCGACTTCGTGATCGGACAGCGACGCGGTCGGCTCGTCCATGATCAGGATCTTCGCGTTGGCGCCGATCGCCTTGGCGATCTCCACGATCTGCTGCTCCGGCATGCTCAGGCTGGCGACGAGCCGATCGGGATCGATCGCCGCGCCGATGCGCTCGAGGAGCGCCGCGGCGGTCCGGCGCCGCGCGCGCCAATCGACGCGACGCCAGGCGCTCGCGCTCTCGAGCGCGAGGGCGATGTTCTCGGCAACGGTCAGGTCGGGGAACAGCGACGGCTGCTGGTAGATCGCGCGGATCCCCAGTGACTTCGCCAGCGCCGGATCCATCCGCGTCACCAGCTGGCCGGCGATCGTCAACGTCCCTGAGTCCGGCGTTTCCGCGCCGGTGATCACCTTGATCAGCGTCGACTTGCCGGCGCCGTTCTCACCGACGAGCGCGTGGACTTCGCCGGCCGCGAGCGTGAACGACACGCGCGTCAGCGCGCGAACGCCCGCGAATGACTTCGAGATCGAATCGGCTTCGAGCAGCGGAGGCAACGAAGCGGATGATAGTCGAGTTCGGACAG
>DAIUKO010000392.1:0-6414 GCA_036848175.1 Vicinamibacterales bacterium
AGCGACTGGAAGAATTCGCGGACGGACGCGATCTGACGGTTCTCCGAAATGAACTGGAACCCGGATGCGCTGACCGTGCGGCTCCCGGGACCGCGCGATGCGGCGAGGGCGCCGTGGATCACGGGGCATTCGTCGATCAGGCTGACCTGCGTCGCCCACGCCGGCTGATCCAGGGTACATCCTGAGCGAGACGCTCATGCTTCGAAGGGCTCAGCATGATTCATCGCGGAGATCGGCGTGCCCGCGCAGGTCCCCGCGTAGAGCCCCGGCCGCGTGCGGTAACATCGCCGTAAGGCGTGTCGCCTCTGGAGGAGCAGACCACGTGCCCACCGCCGCCGGCGCAGCGGCCGATCCGAGTCTTGCGTACCGTCAGCCGCTCGACGACGTCCTGACCGCGCTCGCCGGCGCGGAGCACATCGGTCTGAGCGATGCCGAAGCGCGATCGCGGCTCGAGCAATACGGTCGCAATGAACTTGCGACCGAGAAGCCGATCCCGCCGTGGCGGCGCTTCCTCGCGCAGTTCCAGGACGCGCTCGTCATCCTGCTGCTCGTTGCGACCGCGATCTCGGCCGGACTCTGGGCGATCGAGCGAGATGCGGCCTTGCCGTACGAGGCGATCGCGATCTTTGCCGTGGTCCTGCTCAACGCGGCCATGGGCTACATCCAGGAATCGCGCGCCGAGGCGGCAGTCGCCGCACTCCGCGCGATGTCGGCGGCCCGAGCCACTGTCATCCGCGGCGGCGAGCGACGCAGCATCCCCGCATCGGCCATCGTCGCTGGCGACATCATTCTGATCGAGGAAGGCGACACCATCCCCGCCGACGCGCGCCTGATCGAGTCGGCCGCGCTCCAGACAGCGGAAGCGGCCTTGACGGGCGAGAGTCTGCCCGTCACCAAGAGCACGGCGGCGATTGCCGGCGATGTGCCGCTTGGCGATCGGAACAACATGGTCTTCAGCGGCACGGCGGCCACCTACGGGCACGGCAAAGCCATCGTCACCGCTACCGGGATGCGCACCGAAATGGGTCGCATCGCAGGACTGCTGAAAGAAACGGCCGAAGAGGCGACGCCGCTCCAACGAGAACTGGATCGGACCGGCAAAATCATCGGTCTCGTCGTCATCGCGATCGCGGTCGTCATGATCGTCACGATCGTCGTCGTCGAGGACGTCCGCGGTGCAGCGGCGCTGTTCGACGTGCTCATTCTGGGCGTCGCGCTCGCGGTCGCGGCGGTGCCCGAAGGGCTGCCGGCCGTCGTGACGGCCGTGCTGTCAATCGGCGTCCAGCGCATGGCGCGGCGCAACGCGATCGTCAGACACCTGGCGGCGGTCGAGACGTTGGGTTCGGCCACTGTGATCGCGTCCGACAAGACCGGCACGCTCACGAAGAACGAGATGACCGTCAGGGTCGTCGTGACGGCGAGCGGACGCGTCACGGTCGACGGCGCCGGGTATGCTCCGCACGGCAGCGTGCGGCGAGATGGCGGCGGACCGATCGATGGCGCGTTCCGCGTCGAAGTGGAGCGCGCGCTCGCGATTGCCGATCGAGCGAACAACGCCACCGTGCAGGAGCTCGGCGGCCGATGGATCGTGCAAGGCGATCCGACCGAAGGCGCGCTCCTCGTTGCCGCGCGCAAGTGCGGTCTCAGTTCCGCAGAGCTCGACAAGCGCCTGCCGCGCGTCGGCGAGGTTCCGTTCTCCTCCGAGCGCAAGTTGATGAGCACGATCCATCGCGACACCGAGCGGCGACACGCGGGCGTGATCTTCACCAAGGGCGCACCGGACGTGCTGCTGGCGCAATGTGCCTTCGAGGTCGTCGGCGACGGCCGCCGGCCGCTGACGCCGACGCGTCGCAGCGAGATCCTCCGCGTCAACGACGAACTGGCCGCCGAGGCGCTGCGGACGCTCGGCGTCGCCGCCCACTGGCTGGAAGAGGACGCCTTCGCGGAGCCCGCGGCCCACCTGGATGAGCGACTCGAACAGGGTCTCGTGTTCGCCGGCTTGATCGGGATGATCGACCCGCCGCGGCCCGAAGCGAAGGAGGCCGTTGCACGCGCCAAGGGCGCCGGGATTCGACCGCTGATGATCACCGGCGATCATCCGCTGACCGCCGCCGTCATCGCGCGGGAGCTCGGCATCAGCGCCGACGGTCGCACAGCGACCGGCGCCGAGCTCGAGAAGCTCGATGCAGCCGATGCGGTGCGGACCGTCGCCACGGTGGCGGTCTACGCACGCGTGAATCCCGAGCACAAGCTGCGCATCGTCGAGGGACTGCGTCGTGGCGGCGCCGTTGTGGCGATGACCGGCGACGGCGTCAACGACGCGCCGGCGCTGAAGAAGGCCGACATCGGCATTGCCATGGGCGTGACGGGCACGGACGTGTCGAAAGAGGCCGCGGACATGGTGCTCGCCGACGACAATTTCGCGTCGATTGTCGCCGCCGTCGAGGAAGGCCGGGCGATCTTCGACAACATCCGCAAGTTTCTGCGCTACCTGCTGTCATCGAACATCGGTGAGGTGATGACGATGTTCTTTGGCGTGGTGCTGGCACGGCAGATCGGCCTGCACAACGAGGGCGGCGCGGTGGTGCTGCCTTTGCTCGCGACGCAGATCCTCTGGATCAATCTCGTCACGGACGGCGCTCCCGCTCTCGCGCTCGGCGTCGATCCGGCCGACGCGGGCCTGATGAATCAACCGCCTCGTCCCGCTGGCGAGGGGGTGCTGACGCCGCGCATGTGGCGCGGCATCGCGCTGGTCGGCGTCATCATGGCGGCAGGAACGTTGTTCGTGCTCGACGCGTCGCTGCCCGGCGGCTTCATCGCCGGGTCCGGCGACCTGCGGCACGCGCAGACGATGGCGTTCACGACGCTGATGCTGTTTCAGATGTTCAACGTCCTCAACGCGCGCTCGGACGAGCGCAGCGCGTTCGTCGGTCTGTTCACCAACGCCTGGTTGTGGGCGGCCATTGGCGGATCGATCGCGCTTCAGGTGCTCGTGATGTACGTTCCTGTGCTCCAACACGCCTTCGGCACGATTGGCTTGAGCGGCGCCGATTGGCTGACCTGCGTCGTCGTCGCGAGCTCGGTCTTGTGGCTCAGGGAACTGAGCAAGCTGACGACGCGAATGCTGCAAACGTGATCGTCGAAATTTACGTCGTCGTCGCCTGATACGTTGCCCGCCCGTTACACGCGACTCATAGAGTGACGCCCCGGCACTGTGCCAGGAGCGTGCTATGAGTGAATCGATTCCTTCGTCGCGTCGTCAGTTCTTGAAGATCGGTGTCGCCACGGCAGCAGGTGTCGTACTGCCCGCGTGGACTCTGACCAGGGGAGCACCCGCGATCATCGCCGCTGAAAGTGAACGGCCGCAGGCGCTGCAAGGGTTGCACTTCGCGGATCCCAGCGACGGCTCGATCGTGGTATGGAGCCGCGCCGATCGCTCGGCTCGCATGATCGTCGAATGGTCGTACGACGAGCAGTTCCGCGAAGTGCAACGCATCGTCGGCCCGCATGCGCTGGAAACGACAGACTTTACCGCGCGACAGGCTCTTGGCGGACTGGAACCGGGCAGCGACGTGTTCGTGCGGGTCGCGTTCCAGAGCTTGAAAAACGATCGTGCGCTGAGTGCGCCGGTGATCGGCCGCTTCGTCGTTCCGCCAGATGCCCTCCGCGACGACGGTCACGAAGACCGCCGAGATCACGAAGACCATCGCGAGCGCAGACAGGATCAGGCGCGAACGGATATCCGCTTTCTGTGGGGCGGAGATACGGCCGGACAGGGTTGGGGGATCAACCCCGGGTTCGGCGGCATGAAGATCTACGAATCGATGCGTCAGCGCAGTCCGCTCTTCTTCGTTCACAGCGGCGACAACATCTATGCGGACGGTCCGATCTCGGAAACCGTCGTCGCCGAGGGCGGCCTCGTCTGGAACAACATCGTCACTCCGCAGGTGGCAAAAGTCGCAGAGACGCTCGATGAGTTCCGCGGCCGCTACCGCTACAACCTGCTCGACGAGAACGTGCGCCGCTTCGCCGCCGAAGTGCCACAGATCTGGCAGTGGGACGATCACGAGGTCACGAACAACTGGTCGGACTCGAAAGATCTTTCGGGCGACGCGCGCTACACGGAGAAGAACGTGCCGCTGCTCGTCGCGCGCGGTGCGCGTGCGTTTCTCGAGTACGCGGCGCTGCGGCCGTTCGACGTTCGTGAATCGCAGCGCGTCTACCGGCGTTACAGCTACGGCGCGCTGCTGGAACTGTTCGTGCTCGACATGCGCTCGTATCGCGGTCCGAATTCAGCCAATCTGCAGACCACTCCCGGCAGCCAGACGGCGTTTCTCGGCCGCGAGCAGCTGGACTGGTTGAAGGCCGGCCTCGACGACTCTCGCGCGGTGTGGAAAGTCGTCGCCGCCGACATGCCGCTCGGGCTGAACGTGGGGGACGGCACCACGGCCGAAGGGTTGCCGCGGTGGGAAGCCGTCGCCAATGGCGAACCGGGCGCACCGAAAGGTCGTGAGCTCGAGTTCGTCGAGTTGCTCGCCTTTCTCAAACGTCAGCGGGTGCGCAACGTCGTGTGGCTGACCGCGGACGTTCACTATTGCGCCGCGCACTTCTACGATCCGGCGAAGGCGGCGTTCCGCGACTTCGACGGCTTCTGGGAATTCGTCGCCGGCCCGCTCAATGCCGGCACCTTCGGGCCGAACGCCCTCGATGGCACGTTCGGACCTCAAGTCGTGTTCTTCAAGGCGCCGCCGCCGGGGCGATCCAACTTATCGCCCTTCAGCGGATTCCAGTTCTTCGGCGAGGTGAACATCCACGCGCACACCGCCGAGATGACGGTCGATCTGCGGGACATCAACGGAGTATCAGTGTTCAGCAGGACATTGCAGCCGAGGTCGTAGCCACGCTGTTCGCGTGCGCGGCTCGCCCGAGAGCCGCGCACGATCTCGCTTCGCATACGTCGCGGTATCACGATCAAGTTCTTGCGTGCTTTTCCGATGGGGCGCATGACGTTATCGGCATGAGAGCGGCGGTGATGATCGCCGCCCTCGTGTCGATGTGCGCCGTTTGCCTGGCTTTCGTTCCGGCGCGTGCGCTCGAACGTGACCAGTGACGCCCCAGCCGCGTAGCGCATCAGCGGCAGATTCGGCGCTGACACGTCGGACCGCCGATGGCGCCGTTGGGGGCCTCAACTGCCAGTGGCGGACTCCAACAGCGGTGAGCGCGGCTCGCCGCTTCATCCGTACTTTTGCCAGTTCTATCGGTCGGGCGATCGGGCGTAGGATTGCCGACTGCATCCCCGGCAAGTGAGGAGGAATACGTTATGGCTCTCATGGACAAGTACAGCGACTTGTTCGCTCTGGCCAACCAGCTCGGGCTCAAGAACCCCGACGTCAAGGAGGAGGCCGGCAAGCTGAAGATCTCCGGACAGACCGAGTATCAACTCGAAGCGAATCGCTTGTGGGACAACATCAAGACGCACCCCGGTTGGGAAAACGAGATCGTCGCCAACATTCAGGCGCAGCGGAAGGACGTCTTCGGCGTCCACACTGTCGCGTCGGGCGACACGCTGTCGAAGCTCGCCAAGTCGTATCTCGGCGATCCGGGCCGCTACATGGACATCTTCAAGGTGAACACCGACAAGTTGGCGAACCCGGATCAGATCAAGGTTGGTCAGAAGCTGAACATTCCGGCGCGCTGACGTGGAACAACGCGGATCCCCACCGCGCCCGCCAGCGCGGAGGGGCGAGCCAGGAGGACCGATGGATATTGTCGACGCGATCGTCGGCGCGCAGAACGGCGGTGCGACGCAGCAACTCGGCCAGCAGTTCGGTCTGAGCGAGAGCCAGGTGTCCTCGGCGTTGTCGGCGCTGGTGCCCGCGCTCTCGGCCGGGTTTCAGCAGAACATGTCGACGCCGCAGGGGCTCGATGGTCTGCTCTCGGCCCTCGGCGGCGGTCAACATCAACGCTACGTTGACGATGCCGGCGCACTCGCGCATCCCGACACGGTCAGCGACGGAAACAACATCCTCGGCCATGTGTTCGGCAGCAAGGACGTCAGCCGGCAGGTGGCGAGCCGGGCCGCCGCGCAAACCGGGATCGGCGAAGGCGTGCTCAAGAGCATGCTGCCCCTCGTCGCCGCGATGATGATGGGCACGATGAGCAAGCAGGTGACGTCGGCTGCGGCGTCGCCGCAACCTGGTCTTCAGCCGGGTGGAAGCTCGTTGCTGGGGATGCTGACGCCGATGCTCGATTCGAACCGCGACGGTTCGATGGTGGACGACGTCATCGGCATTCTCGGCCGATTTGCCGGCCGCTGAGCCTGACTGCGGTCTGACCCGGGTCCGACCGTGGTCAGACCCGAGTCAGACCACGGTCAGACCACGGTCAGACCACGGTCAGACCACGGTCAGACCA
>DAIUKO010000393.1:0-6408 GCA_036848175.1 Vicinamibacterales bacterium
CTGGATTCAAGTACTTCACGCACCGCCTCGGGCACGGCATGGGCATGGACGGCCATGAGTGGCCGTACCTCGTGAAGAACAACATGTTCGGGTGGGACAAGGCGATCAGGGCGCAGCCCGGGATGGTGTTCAGCGACGAACCGGGGATCTACATCCGCGGCGAGTTCGGCGTCCGCCTCGAAGACGACATGTTCATCACGGAGAACGGCGCCGAGTTGATGACGCCGCAAAGCCCGTCGATCGAGGATCCGTTCGGAACGTAGTCGTTGGTCGTTGGTCGTTGAAAGCTAAACGACCGTGACCGATGGCGAATGACCAACGACTAATCTTTTGTGCACGTGACGAGCGACCAGATTCTCGGCACGTTCACCTTCTCGATCGACAGCGGTTTGAGCTCCGCCTGCGCGAGGAAACCGGGCAGATCGAGATCCGACTTGAAGCCGACGTGGACGGTGAACGGCGAGATGCTCCGCTCGATCCACGCCATCACCGGATTCCTGCTGCGGAAGTGATTGAGGACGATGATGCGGCCGCCGGGGCGGCAGACGCGGCGCATCTCGCGCGCCACCGCCACCGGATCCGGTACGACGCTGATCACGTAGGGCGCGTAGACGATGTCGAAGGTGTCGTCGGCGAACTTCAGATTCGCGGCATCCATCTGCAGAAGCCGAACGTTTCGCACGCCTTTACGCGCGACACGCTCGCGCGCCTTCTCGAGCATTGAGCTGGAGAGATCGATCCCGGTGACGGCACAGTCACGCGGATACAGCGATGCGTTGATGCCAGTGCCGACGCCGACCTCTAGAACGCGATCGCCAGGCTTGATTGCCATCCGGCGAATCGCGTCGACCCGGCCGGGATGGAGCGCCGGCCCGAAGAACAGGTCGTAGGCCCACGCAATGTTCTCGTACACGCGAGCGACAAAATCGTTCTCGACGACGGTGACCGACAGCGCCCGTGTGGCAGCGTCGGATCCGCTTATTTCTTCCTCATCATCGGTACGCGGCTCAAATAAGGCCATCAGTTGCCTCAGCGCGGCCTGAACTGGCTCTACGGCGGCGCGAACTGGCTAAACGGACAGGCGACTATACAACCGGACTATTAACGAAGTCCATCGAGGACTGCGAGGGCCGCCCCAATGTCGCCCGACGCGGTCGAAATCTGGACACCCTGCACGGCGTTGTGCAGGGCCACGCCAAGTTCCCGTGCAATGGCGATACCTTCCTGGACGGCCGCGTCGGCGCCCTCCGTCCGCCGCATCCGCTCAAGCATGGCGTCGGGCACGCGAACGCCCGGCACTTCATTGGCCATGAACTCCGCGTTTCGCGCGCTCTCGAACGGAAACAGCCCGGCCACCACGGGCAGCCGCGCGAATTCGATCCGCTTCAGGAACCGCTCGAACGCGGCGACGTCGAAGATCGGTCGCGTGACGATGAATTCGGCGCCAGCCTCGACCTTGTACTCGAGGCGGCGGAGCTCCTGGTCCATGTTCGGCGCCGCCGGGTTCACCGATACGCCGATGTGAAAGCCGGTCGGGGCGCCAATCGTCTGGCCACCGACGTCGCATCCGCGATTCAGGCGGCTGACGACGTTGGTCAACCCGATCGAGTCGACATCGAACACCGCCGTCGCGTCGGGATAATCGCCGACGCGTCCCGGGTCGCCGGTAATCAGCAGCAGGTTTCTCAGCCCCATCGCGTGCGCGCCGAGCAGGTCCGACTGGATCCCGAGGAGATTTCGATCGCGGCAGGAGTAGTGCAGCAGCGTCTCGATGCCGGCCTGCTGCTCGATGAGGACCGCCAGGGAGAGCGCGCTGACGCGCGCGCCGCCGCGCAGACCATCCGGAATGTTGACCGCATCCACGCCGCGGATCCTCAGCTGTCTGGCGCGATCGATCACGTCGTCGGCGCGGTAGCCGCGCGGCGGCAGCAGCTCCACGATGACGACGAATGTTCCTCTGGCCATCGCATGCGCGAGCCGCGACTTGTGCTCACGCTCGATCGGCGGCGACGCGAGGGCCGCAGCCACGCTCGACGAGCGGCTCGCGGCCCGCGCGCTGCCCGCGCTTCGGGCGGTTTCGGCGGGCACGTCGGTCGAGCGGACGATGCCCGGTGCCAGCGCGCGAACCGCCGTCTTGATCTGCCGGATGTGATCCGGCGTCGTGCCGCAGCAGCCGCCGACCAGGCGCACGTTGTGGAGGATGAACCGCCGCGCGTACGACGCCATGTACTCCGGCGAGCAGAGATAGATGTTGCGTCCCTCGACGTCGCGCGGCTTGCCGGCGTTGGGCTGTGCCGACAGTTTCAGCGGCGTGACCGCGGCGATGCGCTCGATCGTGTCGAGCATCGGCGCGGGGCCGACCGCGCAGTTCACGCCCAGGATCGTGGCGCCGCGCTTCTCCAGCTCCGGCGCGAAGCGTTCCGGAGGCGTGCCGTCGAGCGTGTTGCCGTCCTCCTCCGTCGTCATCTGCGCGACGATCGGCAGATCCGAGATGCTGCGGACGGCGTCGATCGCCGCGCCGATTTCGTTCAGGTCACGGAACGTTTCGAGGATGAACAGGTCGACGCCGCCGTCGAGGAGCGCCTGCGCCTGCTCGCGGAAGTACTCGCGCGCCTCGTCGACCCCGGTCTTCCCCCACGGCTCGATGCGGATGCCGAGCGGACCGATCGCCCCGGCCACGTACGCGCGATCGTCGGCGGCATGACGCGCGATCTTCGCGCCCTGCTCGTTGATCGCGTGAAGCTTGTCGGCGAGGCCGAACGATCCGAGCTTGATGCGATTGGCGCCGAAGGTGTTGGTCTCGATGATGTCGGCGCCGGCGCGGACGTATTCCTGGTGGACTTCCGCCACCAGGTCCGGCTGCGTCACGTTCAGGGCATCGAAGCTCTTGTTGATGAAGACGCCCTTGGCGTACAGCATCGTCCCCATCGCCCCGTCGCACACGAGGACCCTCTCTTCAATCGCTTCGAGGAAACTTTTCATCAGGTGTCCAACCGCTCAGTTTTGAACGTTTCGACATTGATCAGCAAGTACGATTTCGTGACGACGTCGAGGCCGATCGAGCGGACGCCGTGACGCATGGAGTCGGTGAACTCGTGGTGATGGCCGAAGAGGTGCAGCCGCGGCTTCATCGCCGCCAGGACGTCGTTCAAGACCGTCTTGCCGGCATCGATGCGCCGGCCCGCCGGGTAGAACGGACGCGGCGCCTCGTGGGTCATGAACAGATCGACGTTGGCCAGCGATTTACACAGCAGCACTTCATCGCGCACGAAATGCCGCCGCTTGTCGTCGCGGCTCTTGCCGAGCTTGAGCGACGCGGGCGACGGCTTTTTGCCTTTCGACGGCGGCAGCGCCGCGGCCGGCGTGTTGTACCAACTCGGCGCGAATGTGCCGCCGAGCGCCGCAACACGCCAGGGCCCCACTCTGTACGGCCCGCCGTTGGGCAGATAGTGCAGCGTCGGCGCGGGCGGCCGCCCCGCCCTGGCGTCGGCGAGGATGTCGAAGTCTTCGTTGTTGCCTTTGATGAAAAACAAAGGGGCGATCGGCGTGAAATACTCGCCGTCGTTGCTGGCGACGTCGCCGACGCAGACCCACAGCGGCACGTCCTCGTGCCGTGTCATGATGTGGTGGACCGTATCGAACGCGCCGTGAATGTCTCCTAAAGCTCCTATCTGCATCGGGGGCGGGACTCGGGATTTGGGATTCGGGATTTGACGTCCCTGACACGCGATGTGGGATTGGACCGCATCGAATCCCGAATCCCCAATCCCAAATCCCTAGCGGGCGCCCACCGGCGTCGAAGACGCCGGCACAAGCAGGTCAGCCTTGTCCCAGACGAAGTCGTCCTTGCTGTAGACCGCGAGCTCGTAGTCCTTGCCCATGAAGATCGCGCCGACCGGACACGCTTCTTCGCAGTAGCCGCAGAAAATGCAGCGCGTCTTGTGAATCTGATAAACGGATGCGTACCGCGGACCAGCCTGCACCGTGCCGTCGTTTTCGGCCGCCTCGAGATAGATCGCATCGGCCGGGCACGCCACCGAGCACAGGCCGCAGGCGACGCATTTTTCGAGGCCGTTCTCGTCCCGCATCAGCACCTGCTTGCCGCGCCATTTCGGGAAGACGGGAAACTTTTCGTCGGGGTAGTTCACCGTGATTGGCTTCTTGAAGAGATGCTTGAGAGTGGTCGCGAACCCGATGAGGAGCGGACGAATGACAGCCATTGCCCTCAGTTTACCCGGCCATTAAGATCAATGTAAATCGTGCAAGGTCCGCAATTTCTCTCGATCGAGCAGGTCCTGCTCACGACGCTCGTGGTCAAGCTCGCGGCCATCGCCGCGCTGGCGACGATGCTCGTCCGCTACCACCGCTTCCGCCACATCCTCATCTTCGAGCGGCGCGCATGGCCCGATCGGTTGACGTTCGCGCTCTCCCTCGGCATTCCGTTGACCGCGGGTGTCGTGTCGCGCCTGCTGCTCAATTACAACGCCGCGGACCTGACGCTCGAAGGATCGTTCATCGCAGGGCTGATCGCGGGCCCGTACGCCGGCGCCACGGTCGGCGCCATGGCCGGCATCCCGCCGCTGTTCGCCGGCGAATGGATCGCGCTCCCCTTCGCGGTCGGCTGCGGCTTCGCGGGCGGCGGCTTGCGCGAGCTCTGTCCGAAGGAAGCCATCTGGCACTTCTCCCCGTTCGTGTTCACGACGCTCCATCGCCGCGCGTGGCACATGCTGCGCTCCTTGCAGGTGGACTGGCAGGTCGTCCTGTTGCTCGCGCCGATGTCGTTGACCGTGCTCGGACTCGCCCTCGGTCAACGGTGGAGCGATCATCATCGGCTGTTCGTGCTGACGCCGACCTCCGCGCGAACGATGGTCTTCGTCCTGCTCGCCACCGTCCTGTGCGTGGCGACGCCGATCAAAATCTGGAACAACGCGCGGATCGAGCATCGGCTGCAGGAGCAGGAGAAGCTGCTGCTGGCGGCACGAATCGAGGCGCTGGCCAATCAAATCAACCCGCACTTTCTCTTCAATACGCTCGCATCCATCTCCTCGCTCATCCGCACGCAGCCGGACACGGCCCGGATGTTGATCACCAAGCTGTCGGGACTGCTCCGCCGGCTCATGCGCAGCACGGATCATTTCGTGACGCTGCGTGAGGAGCTCGAGTCGATCGACGAGTACCTCGACATCGAGGTCATCCGGTTCGGACCGAACCTGCAGGTGGACAAACAGATCAGCCCGCAGACGCTCGACGTCATCGTGCCGAGCCTGATCCTCCAGCCGCTCATCGAGAACTCGATCAAACACGGGCTCGCGCGAAAAGTGGGCGGCGGCCGGATTACCATCAGGACGGTCATGAGCCACGGCCGCACCGTGATCGAGGTGCACGACGACGGGCTGGGAATGAGCGAGGATCGGCTGGAGCATGCGCTCGGCGGCGGGATTGGGCTGAGCAACGTCAACGAGCGGCTGCAGACCATCTACGGCGCGAACTACCACTTGAAGCTGACGAGCGCGCCGGGCAAAGGGACCTGCGCCCGCGTCGAGATTCCGGAGCTGACAGTGCCCGAGCGGGTGACGGCGTAGCGGCGATGTTGTTCGCGACACATGATCGGACGCTCCGCTGTCGCGTCCGGAAAGTTCGAGCTCGGAGGCCTGTTATGAGAACCATCCAATCGGTTGGGACCGTCCGCTAAGATGGATTTGAAAGCCGTACTTGTGGACGATGAGCAACTGGCGCGCGACGAGCTCGGCTACCTGCTCGGACAGGTCGGCGGCGTCGAGGTGATCGGACAGGCTGGCAACGGCGTGGAAGCGTTGAACACCATCGATCGCCTGCAGCCCGATCTGGTGTTTCTCGACGTGCAGATGCCGGGGCTCACCGGCTTCGAGGTCGCGCGGCGCATGCTGGATAACCGCACCGAGTCCCACATCATCTTCGTGACGGCGTTCGATCAACATGCCATCGAGGCGTTCGAGGTCAACGCCGTCGATTATCTGCTGAAGCCGGTCGATCCGAACCGTCTCGAAGTGGCTGTCGATCGCGCGCGCAGGCGGATCTCGACCGATCGCCCCGAGCGCGGCGGCGCGGGCGCGGGATCGATCAACGAACAGCTGGAGAAGATCGTTCAGCTCGTCGCCGAGCGTCAGAGCCGGCGTGAAAGGCTGGCGATCAAGGTCGGGGAACGTTTTCTGCTCGTGCAGTCGGAGGAAATCATCTACGCGTCGCTCGTCGACGAAGGGATCACGGTCGTCACGGGCCAGCAGGCGGGGACGTCGAACTATCGCACACTCGACGAGCTCCAGGCGCGCCTCGATCCAAGCGTGTTCTGGCGCGTGCACCGATCGCATCTCGTGAACATCAACAAGATCAAGGAGATCGTCCCTTGGTTCAGTCGGAACTACATCCTGA
>DAIUKO010000394.1:0-6340 GCA_036848175.1 Vicinamibacterales bacterium
TTCAGCAACACATAAGTAATGTGCTTGCCGCTCGGCACGAGAAAGCTGTGCGGGATGCCGGCGGGAATGTGCACGATGTCGCCGGCGCCGACCGCGTGACGCTCTCCGCCATCGAGCCGCGTCCCCAACCACTCGCCGGCGGTCGCCGTGGCGCGACGCCCGACCATCGTGCCGCCAAGCACCAGCGTGCCGTCGCCGCTCTGGACCATCACGATGTCGATGATCGCGTCGTGCTGCTCGGGATTGCCGTCCGCGTCGCGGTACAGCATGCGGAAGCGATGGCTCTTGTAGTCAGCCAGGGTCTCGCGCGACGAATGATCCTCGCCGACGTGCTTCGAGAGCTCCGCATCATGCGCTTTGAGATCGCTTGCGCGCCACATGGCGAATCCCGGCGGATCGGCCGCCGAGACCGGAACCGCCAGCACGGCCACGGCGCACATCCAGGCTACAGATTTCATGGACACTCCTCTAGATCTGTCGGGATTCGGGATTTGGGATTCGGGATTTGATGTCCCACTGCGCGACACGATTCACCTCGGATCGTAAAAGTGATTCGCCGACGGATACGTGCTGCTCGTCAGCCGGCAGTTCAATCCTTCCTTGCCCCAGAACTGCGGCACGTGCCACGTTTTCGGCGGAGCGTAGACGATGTCGCCCTGCGTGGCGACGATGGCGTTCGCGACGTCGCCCTCGAAGGTCCAGCGCAGCTCGCCGAGCATCACGACCCAGAACTCCGCGAAGTCGGAGTGAAAATGGCCGCGGTTGTCGGGACCGGGCGCCTGATCGGATCCGGCGTATCCACAAATCAGGTTGCCGCGCGCGCGATTCTTGCGGATCGCTTCCTGCGTCCAGCTTTTCTTTCCCTCGTTCTGCTTCGCCAGGTCGTAGACGTTGAAATGAACCGGCCACGGTTTGCCGTTCGGATCGGGGACGTCGAGCGGGTTCGGACCCGTGCTCAAGCGGACCGGGATGTACTCGATACCCGGCTGCGGCGTTGCCGGACGTTCGGGGTACACCGGCGTGGCTGACGCCAGCGTCACCTCGAAAACGATCGCCGGCTGATTTCCGATCACTTCATACGAGTGAAGCATCCGTTCGGGCACGAACACGTACGTCCCCTTGGCCGCCTCGAACACGTCGAACCCGCGATCCGGCTTTTCAACCTCGAATCTGATCCGGCCGTCGAGCACGACCCACCAGGCAGGCGAGTCCGGATACAGCCTGCGCGTCCGCCGTGCTCCCGGCGCTTCCTGAACGAGGAACGCGCTGGAATTCTCGTCGTGGATCACCGGCTCGCGCCAGCTCGCTTCGGTGTGATGCCTGGCCTTGACGTCGGCCAGCCGGGTCACCGGCTTCATCGGCGGCTGCCACGGCGTTCGGACCACAGGCTTCGGGAAATAGAAGACCTTGTCCTGGGTCTGCGCCGAAAGCAGAACCGGAACGATCAGCAGCGGCGCCGCCAACATTCGCCCGATTCTCATCGCGAGCCCTCCTGGTTCTGAGTTCTGGGGAAAGTCTGGGGAAATTATCACAGGCGGGCGAAACGGATCGCGGCCGCGCTGCACTAACTGGTCGAAGAGGGCCGGAGCGGCAAGCTGGACGGGCAAGAAGAACGAATGTTTCACGAAGAGGGGCGCTGATCGTTGCGCGGTAGCAGTGGCATGACTACGATGCTCACGTTGTCATTGCGCCCCCGCTATAGCTTCGACAGCGACTACGTCCGGCGGCTCATCGCCGAAGATCCTGAAACCGAGCGGCACTTTACAGACTATTTCAGCGATCTGCTGACGTTGAAGCTCCGCTCGCGCCTCAGGTCCGCCGCGGCGGTGGAGGATGCGCGCCAGGAAACCTTACTCCGCGTCCTGGTCGCGCTCAAGAAGAAAGGCAGTCTGGCTGTCGCGGAAAGCCTTGGAGCGTTCGTCAATGCCGTCTGCAACAACGTCCTGCTGGAGATGTATCGGGCGGCGGGGCGGACCAGTGCTCTGGACGACGACGTCGACGAGCCCGAAAGCGACGAGCCAACCGCCGAGTGGCGCCTGTTGAAGTCGGAGGAACGGGAAAAGGTCCGCGACGCGATTGCAGGTTTGCCGCAGCGGGACAAGGACCTGATTCGATGGCTGTTTTTCGAAGGTCGGACCAAAGACGATGTCTGCCGCGAGCTGAACGTGGATCGCGGGTATCTCCGCGTCCTCTTTCACCGAGCCAAGCAGCGTTTTCGCGAGCGGTTCGCCGCCGAGGAAGAGCAGACGTGACGCCGTGACACACCAGGAAGCCTTGGACACACTCGCCTCTGAACGGTACCTGTTGAACGAGATGTCGGAGAACGACCGGGACGCGTTCGAAGCACATTTCTTCGACTGCCCGGACTGCGCCGACGACCTTCGGGTCGGGGCGGCGATGCTGCAGGGAGCAAGGGCCGGGTTCGCCAGTACGGCGACCTCCGGCCGGGTGTTTTCGATGGCGGCGAAGCAGACCCGCCAGCCACTGACTAATCCGGCGTGGTATCGATCCGTCGCGCTGCCCTGGGCCGTCGCCGCGACGCTGGCGGTGGTCGCGGGATACCAGACCGTCGTGGTCGTTCCGTCGCTGCGGCATGATTCGAGGCCCGTTGCGCTTGCTCCGGTGACGCTGCGTCCCGAGAGCCGCGGCGCGGAGCCGGTCGTCACCAGGAAATCGGCGGGCGATGCCTTCAGCCTCGCGATCGAAATCACCGATCCGCCGCAAGGCGGCGAGATTTCGTACGACTTGAGTGATTCGAACGGCCTCCGCATCGTCTCGGGCCGCGCCGCCGCGCCGGCACCGGGAACGCCGCTCCTCCTGTTGCTGCCGTCATGGACAGTGGTCGGGCCGATGCACTACATTCTGTCGGTCCACGATGCTGCGCCAAACGGTCGCTCGCTCGGCGAGTACCGCTTCGCGGTCAGCGACATGATTCACTAAACGCCTCAGCCAGGGACGGATCCTATGGAACTGAGACGCCGCTTCGTCTTCAGGGGGAATGCCGCCGCGATCGGCGGCCGAATCGTTCGTCCCGCCGACACGATTCTCGATTCCGTCGTCGCCAGTTCGCTCACCGTCGCCGGCGGACGCTCGCGCGCGCGCGCCGGCCCGGCGCGGTTCGGAGAATTCGTGAGCTTCTCCGCAGCCACGACGTCTGCCGAAGGCCTGTTCGACGACGTGCAGCGGCAGATCGAGTTCACGTTTGGAAAGATCCCCGAAGACGCGCTGACGACGAGCACGCGCGTGAGCGCCGACGTCACAGGCCTCAGCATCGGCGGCAGCAAGCCCAAGCTGACCGTCGGTCACCTGCACGTGGCGCTGAACTCGAAGAGTCCGGGCGGAAGCGGCGAGCCGCCGATTGCGCCGGGCAGCGACACGGTGATCGAGGGGGCGGCGATCGACGGCCATCCCCTCGCCATCGAGTTGGCGGTTCCGGTCTTTCAGCAATACGACACGCGGTCCAAGCTGATGACGGCCGCCGACGATCCGAAATTCGTCGCTGAGTTCGGGGACTGCCTGTACATGCGACAGGCTCCTCCGGGTGTGGCCGCGCCGCCGTCGGGACGCTTGCAGTACGGATGCGGCACGATCTACGCGACCATCGTGAAGTCGCTGAAGTGGGCCGGAGATCCGATCCCCGGTGTCACCTTCGATCAGAACACGTGCTTCGTGCCGGAGTTCGGCAAGATCTTTTTCGGCGAGCTCCTGATTTCGTCGTTCTCGCGGCGGCTCACGATGGTGCGCGTCGAGCTCGGCTCGCCGATCGGCGGCGTCGTCGCGTGCGCAGAAGGGGAGACCAACGGAAGCTGGTCGACGTGATCGCGTCCGCGTGTGAATGAAGCGTGCGGCACTCGTCGCCGCGCTCGCGGCGATCGTCGTCTCGTTCGGTTGCGCGATCGACACCGAGCACCGGCTCGCGTCGACGTTCGACGCTTCGAAAGCGGCCGTACGGCGCGGCGAGCTGGGCGAGGCGCGCGCGCTCGCCGAGCGTGGCCTTGCCCTGGCCGCGAAGGACTCGCCATGGGCGTGGACGTTCCGCCTGTATCGGGGAGAAATTCTTCTCCTGCAGCACGAGCCCGCGGACGTCTTGCCGCTCGTCCGCGAGGTCCCGCCCGCGGGAGCGCCATTTGATGGCGTTCGCGCCCGTCAGAAATACCTCGAAGCTCGCCTGCAGCTCACCCAGAACCATCTGACCGATGCGCTCGCATCGCTCGACGCCGCCCGGCGCGCCGGCGGCGCCACACGCGATCTTCGCTTCGAGATCGATTGGTTCGACGGCCAGCTGCGGCTGCGGCTCGGCAAGTGGGCCGAGGGCGAATCGCGTCTGAACGAGGTGATCGCGCAGGCGGCCGCCGCCAACGACCACTATCACGAGGCGCGCGCCCTGAACGATCTGGGCATGGGCGGCGTGATCCGATCGCGGTGGGACGAGGCGCTTCTTCGATTCGAGCGCGTGCTGTCGTTTGCAGACCTCGAGCATCTGACCGTGTACGGCGAGGCGCTGACCAACGCAGGCATCTGCTACGCGCGTCTCGGCGAATTCGATCGCGCCGTGGCCACGCAGCGCCGATCGATCGATCTTCACGAAGGACGGGGACCGCGAATCGACTTCGAGCACGCGCTCGGCGAGCTCGGCCACACGTTCATGCAGCGCGGCGATACCCGTCAGGCGCTGCCGTATCTACGCCAGGCGCTCGACGTGTCGAACCAGTCGAACCTCCAGGCCGATGCTGCGGTATGGGCGGGCAATCTCGCCGCGGCGCACGCGGAGCTCGGCGAGTGGGACGAGGCGGCGCGCGTCAACGACGAGGCGAAGCGTCTCAAGGTCGCGAGCCGCGCCGGCAATCTCGTCTACACGACGCTGAATGCCGCGCAGATCGCGCAGGGGCGCGGCCAGCTCGAGGAGGCGTCACGTTTGTTCGAAGAGGCGCTGGCGAACGGCGCGGAGGTGCCGAGCGTACGGTGGTCTGCATACGCCGGTCTCGCCGGCGTGGCGATCGCCGCGCGGCAGCCGGAGCGCGCCGCCCGCAGCTTCGAGGCGGCGCTCGACACGATCGAGAAGACGCGATCGGGGCTGCTCAAAACCGACTACAAGCTGACGTTCATGTCGCAGCTCATCAAGTTCTATCAGGACTACGTCGATGCGCTCGTGAACGAGGGGCGCATCGAGCGCGCCCTCGAAGTGTCGGAGTCGAGCCGCGGCCGGGTCCTCGCCGAACGCAGCGATCTCGCGCCGCCCGCGCGCGCCAACGCGTCGGCGCTGCAGAAGGTCGCGGCGCAGTCACGTTCGGTGCTTCTGTCGTACTGGCTCGGACCAGTGCGATCGTACGTGTGGATCGTCACGGCGACCGGCGTGAAGGGTCTGCCGCTGCCGCCGGCGAAAGAGATCGAGGCGCTGGTGCGGCAGTACCAGACCACGCTCGGCAGCGCGCTGGCCGATCCGCTCGCGGCTTCGAATGCTGCCGGCGATCGCTTGTATCAGATCCTCGTCGAGCCTCTCGCGTCGTCGATCCCGCCGAACACGCGGGTCATCATCGTGCCTGATGGCGCGCTGCACGGGATCAACTTCGAGACGCTGCCGGTTCCGGGCGCGAAGCGCCACTATTGGATCGAAGACGTCGAGGTGCAGACCGCGCCGGCGCTGTCGATGCTGACGGCTGCCGCGCCGGGATCGATCCGCGCACGGTCGCTGCTGCTGTTCGGTGATCCCGCGCCGCGTCCTCCCGAGTTCCCGGCGCTGAAGTACGCGGCCGCTGAAATCGCCAACGTGTCGAAGCATTTCCCGGCGGACGGCGTCGCCGCCTATCAGCGCGACCGCGCCTCTCCCGCGGCCTACAGGACGGCAACACCCGATCGCTACGGGTTCGTGCATTTCACCGCGCACGCCGCCACGAATCTCGAGAGTCCGCTCGACTCCGCGGTCATCCTCACGGGCCCCGACTACGCCTACAAGCTCTACGCGCGTGACGTCGCGTCGATGCCGCTTCGTGCCGATCTCGTCACTGTCTCCGCGTGCCGCAGCGCCGGTGAACGCGCCTACTCGGGCGAAGGGCTGATTGGATTCGCGTGGGCGTTCCTGCGCGCCGGCGCGAGCCGCGTCATCGCCGGCTTGTGGGATGTCGACGATCGATCGACCGCCGACTTGATGGACACTCTCTACGCGCGTATCGCCGCCGGTGACGCGCCGGCGCGTGCGCTGCGCGCCGCCAAACTGTCGCTGCTCGCCAAAGGCGGCGGCTACGGCAAGCCGTACTACTGGGGACCCTTCCAGATATTCACCGTCATTGCGGATTGAGGATTGCGGATTGCGGATTTATTGACGATTGATTGGCGATTGAGG
>DAIUKO010000395.1:0-6289 GCA_036848175.1 Vicinamibacterales bacterium
GTCTCGCGGTTTCGTGGTTCCCCGTTTCGTGGTTCCGCCATCAGAAACTATAGCGGAGCGCCACCCTCGCGTGAGAGTTGCGCTCGTACTGGCCAAGGAAATCGGTCTCATCGCCGGCGATCAGCACGCCTGTCAGCGTCGCCCGCCAGTGTTGGCCTCGCGCCTGTGAATACTCGGCCTTCGCGTAGACGCCGCTGCCGTTCTCGCGCACCGCGGTTTCGAATGCGATGCGGCGATTGGGATCGATCGTGTACGACGCGCGCGCGACGATCGAGCGCGACAATCCGCGATCCGGCGCGAAGGTGAGCACGGCACCGCGCGTGGTCAGGGCTTCGCCCGCATAGCCGCCGATGAAGACCCATTCGCCGCTCTGCCGTTCGAGCTGCAGCACGTACAGCACGTACTCGTCCGTGTCCACTGACCGGCTCGTGAAATACGCCGCTTCGCCCTTGATCGTGAACCACCTAATCGGCACCGCCGCGTCGACGCCGTAGGTGCGGATCGCCGGATAGACGCGCGCCACGGTGATCTGCGACGGGAACGTCTGCACATCGGCGGCAATGTTCGGGAGATGGTTGAATCCGTCGAAGAAAGACGCCGAGTACTCGATGGCGCGGCCGAGATGACTCCAACGCAGTCCCGACTGCGCGCCGTCCGGGAATGGCGCCGCCACGTCGACGATCGCGATGCCGATCGGACCGGCCGGGACGGGCGTCCAACGTTGGTCGACGATTGGCATGCGGCTCGGCGTGAAGCGCGGCACCCAGACCGCGTCGAACGTCTCGTGCCCCGCCTGCACCGTCCCGCGGACGCCCGTCACCGCCAGGAACTCGGCGTCGATGACGTTCAGGAAATCGCGCGGCGCGAAGCGATCGGTGGGCGTGACGATGTCGGTCTTGCCCCAGCGGATGAACTGCTTGCCTACGTCGATCGTGAATGGGCCGCGATGCAGCGTCGCGCTGAGGCGGCGGACCGACAGACGCGGCCGCAATCGTGTGCGATCGCTGAAATCGAGCTCCCAGCTGTCGTCGACCTGACCGTGCGAGTTCGCACGAAAGTCGAGACCTGCCGCGAACTGAATCCACACCGCCGGCTTGAAGATCGCGTCTTCACGCCCCAGCACGTCGCCGACGACCCGCACGTCGTCGTTGGCAGTGGTTTGAGGATAGACAACTGTCGAGCCGTCGACGAACCCGCGCTGACTGATCGTCTGCGCCGATCCGTCTATTGCCGACGACACGACAATCGCGACGAAGAACACGCACACGAGGAGACGGTCGACCATCAACCGCGGCTACTGTCTTCTGAGCGCCTGCAGCGTGAAGTCCTCGTCGCGGAGCGGGACGTCGTAGGCGAGCTTGTCGAGGGTCAGGCGCGTGCGGCTGCGGCGCCGCAGATCGACCATCTCGAGCTGCCGCGCCGTCCAGATCCCCTGCACGTTCTGATAGTCGCTGTAGGTCAGACGCCGCGCCACCTGGTCGTTGACGTAGTTTTCGAACCGCTCGAAGGTGTAGCGGTCCTTGTGAATCCAGACGATCGATCGCGTGTACTGCGACGACTTCGATTCCTTCGGCGTCGACCGCAGCCGCCAGCACGCGGCGCCGTCGATGGTGTCGTCGCCTTCGAGCAGGTAGTCGAACTGGTTGACGTCGCGCTCCTCGAGATCCTCGAAGCTGAAGTCGGTGCCGAAGAATCGGGTCGAGCGATCCTGCAGGGCAATCCGCCGATCGCGCTCGATCGCCGGCGTCCACATCCACTGATCCGATGCGCGATCGGGATGATTGACGACGAGCAGCGCGACGCCCTTGACTTCGGCGGGTGCAGTGAAGCGCAGAATCGCCTTGCTGTTGCCGTACGAGCCGAGCCGCTCGAACGTCCATCGCTTGTCGGCAATCGTGCCTTTCGAGTCGAACACCTGCAGCAGACCCTCGTAGCGGTGCGACCTCGCGGCAGTCCGCTTCTGGACCTCTTCGACGATCGTTCGAGCGTTCTCCGCGCCGTTCAAAAAAAGCGGCGCGCACCATAGAACCGAAAGGACCGCCAACTTTCTTGCACTGGCGACGGGGCCCCACTCCGGCGCTGCACCTTTCTTACTCATACTCCAAGGCCTCGACCAACGAGCCATGTACTGCGGACTCTGCTGGCCAAATGGCAGCGACGAATGCTGCGCCAAGAATCGTCGGCACGAGCGCGAGGGCAGTTCCGAACGGAAACGCGTAGTCGAGCCGCAGTCCGGCAATGTCGTGACGAACCACCTGCAGGATGTAATAGAGGTTGATCGCGCCGAGCACGTAGCCGAGCGCCAGGCCGAGCGTGCCGATGCTGAGCGCCTCGATCCAGATCGTCCGCCGGATCTGTCCGTGCAGTCCGCCGACCGCCTGCAGCACGCCGAGCTCCCGGCGTCGATCGGTGATCGAGACCGTCAGCGTGTTCACGATCCCGAGAATGGCGACGAGGACCGCGACCGCGATCTGCACTGACGTCAGCCCGAACCACTGGTCGGTGATCTTCAGGATGTAGCGCTTGAGCTCGCCGTTGGTCAAGACGAACACCTGCCGCTGGCCAGCGAAGCGTTCGAGGATCTGCTGTCGCACCGCCGCCGCCTGTGCGCCCGGCTTGACATAGACGCGAAAGACGTTGACGGTGTCGTCGTTCCAGTAGCGGATGAACAACGAGCGGTCCATGAAGACCGTGCCCAGCTGATCGGAGTAGTCGACGATGATGCCGGCGATGGGCAGTCGGATCAGGCCGGCGGGCGCCGCGATCTCGAGCATATCGCCAAGGTGCAGGTTCTGCAGCTGCGCCAGATTGTCGGACACCATCAGCGCGTCGCCGGCGCCGACGCGCCGGTACATGTCGGTCTCGTCGCCGGCGACCGGGACGCGATGGATCGTCTCGGCCAGGCTCTTCACCTCCACGGCCACCAGCATCACCGGCGTGCCGCGAAACACGATGCGCGCGTCGCGGACCATCTGCACGCGATCGACGCCGTCAATCGCGGCGATTTGCGGCGCCATGTCTTTCGGAAACCGGATCGTCCGGATGACGAGGTTCTGCGAGGGGATGACGAACAGATCCGGATTGAGCGCCGCATCCATCCAGTCGGTGATCGAGTCGTAGCTCGCGCGCGCCATCCCGCCGAAGGCGACGACCAGCGCCAGCGACAGCATCAGCGCGGCGACGCTCGCCGAGGTCCGGCGCGGCGCCTGAATCAGGCTGTCCGCCGCCAGCGCGCCTTCGACAGGGCGGATCCATTTGAGAACCGGTCGAAGCGCTTTCGCCAGCGCGAGCGACAGCAATGGCCCGAGCAGCAGCGCGACGGCGATGGCCATGGCATAGCCGGTGTAGAAGACCGGACGCGATCGGCCGGCAGCGAGGCAAAGCACCGAGACGACGCCGAGAATCGCCGCGGCGACGACGCGCACTCGGTTCTCGCCCGCCGAGAGCACCTGATACTTGCCTTTCTGCAGCGCCCGAACCGGATCGACGCGCGCGGCATTGCGCGCCGGAATCGATGCCGCGACCAGGCTGGTGGCGACGCCGATGCCGAGCGCGAGGGCGAGGAGGCGCGGATTCCGGGCGATTTCGTCCGTGCGCTGCGCGACGCCGTAGACATCGGTGATCAGAGCCCCGATGGATGCGGCGATGCCGTTCGCGATCAGCACGCCGAACAGCAGGCCGCCGATCGATCCGACGAGGCCCGTGACGGCGCTCTCGCCGAGAAACAGCCAGCGGATCTGCCGCCGTGTCGCGCCGAGGGCGCGGAGGATGCCGATTTCGGATCGCCGCTGGGTGACGGCGATGGCGAACGAGTTGTAGATGATGAACATCCCGATGAAGAGCGCGAAGGCGCTCGAGATGTTCACCGTCATCGAGTAGGCGGCGAGCATCGCTTCGAACTGCTGCCCGCGCCCCGACGGCGCGTCGACTTGAAAGCCTGGACCGAGGAGCGCCGTCAGTTCGCGCCTGGTTTCAGCGATCGTGCGTCCGGGCTTGGAAGCGAGATCGATGCGGTCGAACGTCCGGCCGCGCCCGAACATTTTCTGCGCGGCATAGATATCCATGATCGCGAGGTTGCCGCCGTAAGCGCTCGCGAGGCCGGTCGACTTCATGATCCCGCGGATCGTGAACGGCTTGTCGCCTTCGGCGGTTCCGAGGACGAGACGCCGTCCGACGGGGAGGTGATTCCTGTCCGCGAACTCCTTCGACAGGATGATCGAGTCGGGCTGCGCGAGAAACACCAGCGGATCGTCGACGATGGCCTCGTCGCCGCTTTCGAGATCGTAGTCGCGAAGGCTGCGATCGCCGGTCATGTCAATCCCGAGCACGAGCAGGCTGCCCTGTCCGCCGCCCTCGATGTGCTTCGTGTCGGCGACCGCTTCGATCACCGGAACCGCGACGCGCACCGTCGAGGCATTCTGGACTTTCTCGAGGACGCTCTCGTCGAAGCCGGGCTCGCCCGCGGTCACTTCCAGCTCGCTCTTGCCGGCAATGCGATCGACGGTCTGTGAGAATGCGAAGAGGACGCTCTGATTCGCCGTGTGCATGCCGACGAACACTGCCACGCCGAGCACGATGCCGGCGGTCGTCAGCATCGTGCGCAGCACGTGCTTGCGGAAGTACGGCCACGAAATGAGCCGCAGCAGAATCATCGCCGTGCTGCTTCGGGCGCCAGCGGCGGCGCCGCGGTTCGACGGATGTCTTCGACGATGCGGCCGTCGCGGAGTGCGATGGTGCGCTCGCAGCTTTCGGCGACCTTCATGTCGTGCGTGACGATGACGACCGTGGACGCCAGCCGGCGATGGAGATCGCGGACGAGCGCAAGGATCTCGTCGCCGGTGCGCGTGTCGAGATTGCCGGTGGGTTCGTCGGCGAGCAGGATTGGCGGATAGACGGACAGCGCGCGTGCGATCGCGACGCGCTGGCGCTCGCCGCCGGAGAGCTCATCCGGCAGATGATCGAGGCGATGCGCGAGCTGGACGAGGGTCAGCAGCTCGCGCGCGCGGTCGTCGACTTTCTTTCGCGGCCAGCCGCGCAGGTGGAGCGGCAGACCGACGTTCTCGAGGCAGGAGAGCGTCGGGAGCAGGTTGAAGAACTGGAAGATGAAGCCGATCTTGTCGCGCCGCACGCGCGTCAGGGCATCGTCGGTGAGTCCGCTGAGCGGTTCGCCGTCGATGCGGACGTCGCCGGCGGTCGGGCGGTCGAGTCCGCCGACCAGGTTGAGCAGCGTCGATTTCCCTGAGCCGGAAGGACCGATGACGGACACCATCTCGCCGCGCGGGATGGTGAGGCTGATGGCGTCGAGGGCGACGACGTCGCGTTTACCGGCGAACCGTTTGGTGACGCCGGCCAGCTCGATCATCGTCGCCGTTGGGCCGGCGGCGGCGACAGGCATGGCCGTATTCTGTGAACACGTTCGCGGGTTGTATCCACTGAAGTCGTATTGGTGACAACAAGCGTGCGAGCCCGATCTTCAGGCCGCGACAACGGAGCGGCCCGGCAGTGGTTTGGCATGGACACACCCCGAGAGGAGTCGAATTGCGGCGAGTTTCCAGCAAAGTGGCCGCGGACCGCGGCCGTCAGACTCCTCACGTGCCGCCAAATCCGACCGTCACCTCGCCGTCGTCGACGATGACCGGCACCGCGCGCCGCCCCTTGGTGAACTCCAGCATCCGCTGCAGTTCGGCCTGATTCTTCTTGACGTTGATGTACTGGAATTCGACATGCCGCCGCTGGTAGTCGTCACGGGCGGCTTGCGTATACGGTCAAGTGTCCTTGCCGAAGATATAGACCATACCCAATTGTAACGAGTCTCACACCAGTCTCCACATCACTGCTCACTCCAGTCTGAGGCTCGAGTGTGGACACCGGTGACGCGTTCGGGCGCGGTACAATACCGGACCACCGTGGACGTCCGGACCGCCGGCTCTGACAGCTTCACGCCCGACGAAACACGCGCGCTCGCGCCGTACTTCACCAACACCGATCGATCGGTGTTCGCGCTGATCAATCTGCCCGAAACCGTCAAAGGCGCGTTGTTCGCGCGCTACTCGCGCTCCGCCAAATCGGTCCGCCGCCTCTTCCTCGACGAGTTTCTCGGCGACATCGATCGGTCCGGCGTCCCGCCGACCAGCGCCGTCGGCACCGCGCGCGCCGACAAGCTCTACGCGCGCGTCCTCAGCGAGTACGGCGACGATTCGGTCGCGCAGCTCGGCGGCGCTCACGTCGCCTGCGAGGGCGTCTCGAACGTGCTGACGAAAGTGCTCGAGTGGGGACGCCTGATGGCGTA
>DAIUKO010000396.1:0-3605 GCA_036848175.1 Vicinamibacterales bacterium
TGCTGACGCAGTAGTCGCCGCGGTTGGTCGACGCCATCTCCGCCGACACCGACGTAATGAAGATGATGCAGGCCGCGAAGCCCGCGTCGGCGTGCCGGCGCTCGAGCTGGTCGCGCGCGATCGCCTGCGTGAGGAAATATGGTCCCTGAAGATTCGTCCGGAGGAGATCCTCGAAATCACCTTCGGCCGCGTCGAGGAGATCGGCGCGCACGCGCGGTGCGCGGCCGGCGTTGTTGACGAGCACGTTGACGGCGCCGCACCGCGCGCGGACGTCGGCGACAAGGCGCGCGCGATCGGCTGGCTGCGCGATGTCCGCTGACGTGTAGTGGACTGACGCCGATCCGCTCTGCCGCAATTCATCGAGCGCGGCGTGGACGTCCGCGTCCGGCCGGACGCCGCAGACGATCAACTGCCATCCGTCGGCGGCGAGCGCGCGTCCGATGCCGAGACCGATCCCGCGCGTGCCGCCGGTGACGAGAGCGGTTCGCGACCCGGTCATGCGGGTCCGAAAAACGCGAGGTACGGTGACTCGCTGGCGAGGCGCTTCACGTAGAGCGCCGCTTCACGCGCGTGGTAATCGCCCCACTGGCTCGACTCGCCGCGCGGCGTCCGCGCGCCGGGCGGCACGTAGTCCCATCGGTTCGGCCAGTGATAGACCGAATGCAGGAGGAGGCCCTGGTGATTCGCGTCGGTGCTCAGGTACGGCTCGCCGAAGATCGTGTCGAGGACGCGGAGTCCAGCCTGCGTGTAGCGGTCGTCGTTCAGCACACGCCCGAGCCGCAGCAGTCCCTGCGCGGCGATCGCGGCTGCCGAACTGTCCACCGGCTCGACGTCGTTGAAGGGATCGGCAGGCCGATCGCGCCAGCCGTCGAGCGAGGCGAGACCCGGCGCGCCGTCGTCCCAGTACGGCACGCCGTCGGCGGCGGCGATGTCGATGTAGTGATCGCACGTGGCGCACGCCGCTTCGCGCATCACCGTGACGACATCGCGCCGTCCGCCGCTCGGAACGAAGGCGGCGTCCGCCACGATCGAGAGGAACTCGAGCTGCTCGGCAAATCCGAGCATCGCCCACGCCAGACCGCGCGTCCACGTGCTGAACGGCGAGTAGCCCTGCTGCGTGCTCGGACCTCGATAGCTGCCGTTAGCGACGTTGAACAGGCTTTCATGCGCGACACGGCCGCGCACGTCGAAGCGATCGCGATCCGCGCCGTAATAGATGTTGTAGCGCGCCGTCGCCCGCGCATGCTGCACCAGCCGATCGAACAGCCTGACGTGCGCATCCTGCTCTTCCATCAACGGCTGTCCCAGGACGTGTCCGAGCGCCAGCGCGCGCAGCGAACGGATCGTGTCGACGAAGAGCGAGTGTGCGCCGTTGAACGAGTGGATGAAGCCACCGTCGGCGATCCGCGTCCAACGCCGCGCCTGCACGGCGCCGCTGATCTTCAGCGCCAGCTCGTAGAACCGGACTTCCCAGTCACATGTCGCCATCCGCTGCTCTCGCGCCAGGCGCCACAGATTCCCGTACGTACTGACGTTGTTGAACCCGTGATCGTGGACGCCGGCGTGGGTGAGATGCGGCGACATCCGCTCGACCGTGCGCGACCGGCCGAGCTCGAGAAACGCCGCGTCGTCTGTGGCGTCGAATTGAAGAAGCGATGATCCGAACTGGAATCCCTGCGTCCACTCGGTCCACCCGCGCGCCTGATACCGGCCCTGGACGGTGAAGACCGGCGCGCCGTCCTCCGGCCGCCAGGCCTTCTCGACTGCGCGGATCTTTCCAGCGGACAACTCGAACAGACGGTCGATCTTGGGCAGCAGATCGCGCGGCGATCGTGCCCGGTCGATGCGAATCATCGAGTGGCGTGTCTCCTCGGACGTGCTAGCGGGCCGCTCCGCTGTCGCGGCCCGAAAACCGTGCGCGAATGCTTGCGGTGACTAGTCGTGCCTCATCGTATGCGGTCCACTAGTACGCGTCGAAGATCTTCTGAATCTCGGATGGAACCTGCGTCTTCGTCAGCGCGAGCATCATGAGAATGCGCGCCTTGGTCGGCATCAGGTGCTTGACGGCGATGACCGGCAGCGGCGATGTGCTGGTGTCCGCGGAATCCACCTGTTCGCCGGACGGAAACGTCGTCGCGACAATCACGCCTTTCCGGCGCACGCCTTCGTAGTACTTGCTCTCCTCCGGCGCGAAGCCGGTGGTCGCGACGACGATCGCCTTCGCCTCGGGATCGGAGACGCCTTCGGCGCCCGAGTACGAATAGCTGATGCCGACGCGCGGCAGCACTTTCAGTCCGGCGACGTCGAAGTCGGACGAAGCGGTGTGTTTCTTGACGGGCTGGTAGAAGAACTCGACGCCGCCAGTGGCGACGGTCCCGAGCGTTCCCATCTCGGCGCCGTCGAAGCCGCCGCCGCGGGCGTAGGTCTTCGTCACGTCGCGCGCCGAGACGATCCGATCGTCCATCACCACGGTCACGCCCTTGCCGCGCGACTGCGGCGCGGTCGCGACGCGAATCGCGGACAGCAGATTGATCGGTCCGTCCGGGCTGATCCCGGTCGGCGGACGCTGCGCGCCGACCACGACCACGGGCCGATCGGATTTCACGGTGAGATAGAGAAAGAAGGCGGTCTCTTCGAGGCGCGCGGTGCCGTGCGTCACGACAATCCCCGAGAGGTCGGGCCGTTCCTTGAACAGCGTGTTGATCCGCTGCGCCAGCCGCAGCCAGTGATCGGGCGTCATGGCGGGACTCGGCACGTTCGCGAACTGCTCGGTCTCGACCTGCGCGTAGCGCTGGACGTTCGGAATCAGCGCGACGATCTCGTTGACGCTCTTCTTGATCTCGTATCCGCCGAGCGTGCCGGGATCGCGCTGCTCGCCCGCAATCGTGCCGCCGGTGGCGACGACGCGGACTTTCGGCAGCCCGCCGGCCTCCTGCGCCGACGCGCGTGCGGCGATCCCGACCACGACCATCGACAGCGCGACGACGAAGCGACGTCCCCTATCTGGCATACACTCTCACCGACAAAATTGGAGTTCGCGCGGATCATGTACCACATGAGCGCGCGGCCGCGACACAAAAACGATTGAAGGGACGTGCGCATGCTGCCAAATCCGTATGGACTGCCGATCACGATCGAGAACGCGAAAAAAGCCGCCGCGCCGGCGATCGACGAAGCCCGCCGGAACAACTGGACGATGGTCGTGGCGATCGTCGATCCGGGCGGCGAGCCCGTCTACCTCGAGAAGATGGACGGCGCGCCGACCGGCAGCGTGGCAGTGTCGATTTCGAAGGCGCGCTCCGCCGCCATCTTCAAGCGCGCGACGAAAGTCTTTCAGGACACGTTGGCCGGCGGCGGCGAAGGGCTTCGCGTCCTCAAGCTGGAGAAAGCGATCCCGGTCGAGGGCGGCATCCCGCTCGTCATGGACGGCACAATCGTCGGCGCGATTGGACTGTCGGGCGGCACGAGCGCCCAGGACGGTCAATGCGCGCAGGCCGGGGCCAATGCACTGCGCTGAGTCGGGATTTGGGATTCGGGATTCGGGATTTGATGGCCGGGATTCGTGGCGTCGAGTGGATTGAGCGGAACATCAAATCCCAAATCCC
>DAIUKO010000396.1:3705-6231 GCA_036848175.1 Vicinamibacterales bacterium
CCGTAGGTGACCCGCCAGATCGAATTCGAGGCATCGTCGGTGACCAGCAGCGATCCGTCGGCCGCCACGGCGACGCCGACCGGGCGGCCCCACACGTCGGCGCTCTCGGTGACGAATCCGGTCAGGAAATCTTCGTACTCGCCGGTCGGCACGCCGTTCTGCAGCGGGATGCGAATCACTTTGTAGCCGGTGCGCTGCGACTTGTTCCACGACCCGTGCTGCGCGACGAAGATGCTGTCGCGATGCTCGGCGGGAAACAGCGTGCCGGTGTAGAACGTCATCGCCAGCGACGCGCTGTGCGGCTGCACGAGGACGTCGGGCGTCTTCACCTTGTCCTTCAACTCGGCATGTTTGCCCGCGTGCCGCGGATCCTGATGGCCGCCCATGTAAAACCAGGGCCATCCATAGAAGGCGCCTTCTTCGACGTGCGTCACGTAGTCGGGCACGAGGTTGTCGCCGAGACCATCGCGCTCGTTCACCGACGCCCAGAGCTGGCCGGTCTGCGGTTGAATCGCGAGCCCGACGGCGTTGCGAATGCCGGACGCGTAGATGCGGCGGCCGCTGCCGTCCGGATTGAACTCGTAGATGACGGCGCGCTCGCGCTCGACGGGATTGTTCTCCTCGTCGACGTTGGTCATCGATCCGACCGACACGTACATCTTCCGGCCGTCGCGCGAGAACGCGATGTCGCGCGTCCAGTGCTCGGCGTCGGGCGCGCCGCCGCTCGGCAGCGACGCGACAATGACTTCCTGCGGACCGCGCGCCTTCAGATCGCCGCTGCGATAGGGATAGCGAACGATCGAGTTCGTGTTGCCGATGTAGACGTGCGTCGGATTCGGGCCCGGTGGATAGAAGGCGATGCCGAACGGCCGCTTGAGACCGCTCGCGAACATGTCGGTGGCGAGCGGCACCGGATCGCCGTGGAACGCGATGACGCTCCCCGGCTGGCTCTGCGCGACGAACACGTCGCCGTTCGGCGCCGTGCGAATCATGCGAGGATTCTGGAGTCCGTCGGAGTACACCGTGACGTAATAGCCCGGCAGCACCTCGAGCTTCGAGTCAAACGGCCGATCGACGAGCTTCGGCGGATTCCGGGCGGCGCTCGTGGCGCCCGGCGCCGGCAAATCGCCGAGCACGATCTTGTGCATGACGCCGGCGCGTTCGCTGCGAAAGTCCGAGAAGGCCGACTGATCGCCCAGGGCGGCCGCCGCAGTCAGCAATAGTCCGAACACCAGGCCAACTCGCTTCATCAATCTCTCCTCGATCCGGTCTAGACTACTCCACCAGGCGGCGGGGCGGGGCCCCGGCCACGTCAGACGCAAAGTCAGACGCAACATAAGAAAGGAAGCGCGCGATGAATCCGACATCCCTTTCGCGACGCGGGTTCCTGAAAACGGCGGGAGCGGGCGGCGTCACCATGTGGATTCCGACCAAAGCCAACGGATACACGGCGGAAGAGATGCGCGCCAAAAACGCCGCCGGCAAGCTGACCGGCGTCTCCAAGTGGGAGCTCGACACGCCGGCGCTGTGCGTGGATCTCGACAAGCTGGAGCAGAACCTGGCGACGATGCGGACGAAGCTCGCCGCAACCGGCGTCGCGAGCCGCCCCCACGCCAAGACGCACAAGTGTCCGGCAATCGCGAAGCTGCAGCTCGCCGCCGGTTCGATCGGCGTCTGCGCGGCGAAGATCAGCGAGGCCGAGGCGCTGTTTGCCGGCGGCGTCGAGAAGATTCTCATGACCACGAGCAACCCGACGCCGAGCAAGATCCGCCGCGCCATGGCGATCAGCAAGGCGAACCGCTCGTTCGTCCACGCCGTCGACCATCCGAAAAACGCGCAGGAGCTCTCCGACGCCGCCAAGCAGGCCGGCGTCGTCGCCAACGTCGTCATCGACGTGGCCGTCGGCACGCGATCGGGCGTCCCGGCGGACGAACGGGCGATCGCGCTCGCGCAGCTCGTCGACAAGCTGCCGAATCTGAAACTGCGCGGCATGATCAGCTACGACGGCGGCGCCCAGCACATCAAGGGCTTCAAGAAGCGGATGGAGGAAACGCTGGCGCGCTACGAGCCGTCGCTGCGCACGTTCGAGGCGATGAAGAAGTCCGGGCTGCCCACCGAGATCTTCAGCGGCGGCGGCACCGGCACCTACAGCATCATGCCGAAGGTCGCCGGCGTGACCGACGTGCAGGTCGGCAGCTACATCTTCATGGACGCGCAGTATCTCGAGATCGGCGGCGAGTCGAACGACGAGATCTACACCGATTTCGCGCCGTCGCTCACCGTCATGACGACTGTGCTCAACGACTATTTCCCGAAGCGGCTGACGACCGACGCCGGCGCGAAGGCGCTGACGCTGAACAAGCCCGACGCGATCGTGATCGGCGAGAAAGGCTTCAGCTACAACGCCGGCTCGGACGAGTTCGGCGCGATTCAGTACGAGGTGGCGACCAAGCAGTACGCCTACGGCGACAAGCTCGAGCTGATCGTGCCGCACTGCGATCCGGCAGTGAACGAGTACGACCAGAT
>DAIUKO010000397.1:0-6222 GCA_036848175.1 Vicinamibacterales bacterium
ACGGAATCGGACTGTTCGCGTACGGCGTGCCGACGTTCTTGTTGAACCAGTCGGTGACCATGATCTGGCCGTCGGGGTTCAGGCTCGGCACGAGCACGAAGATGACGTTGTCGAGGATCTTCTTGACGATCGGCGAGTCTTCGGTCGCGAGTCGATGCACGAGCTCCACCGCCATCTGCGAGGCGCCGATTTCGGTGGCGTGGATGCTGCACGTGACGACGAGCACGAGCTTGCCGTCGCGGAAAATCTGGTCGCGCTCGGCGTCGGTCGGCGCGCCGCCCTGGAAGTACAACTTTCTCTCGAGCTGTTTGTATCGATCGAGGTTCTTCAGGGTATCCGGCGAGGCGATCTCGAGCGCGACGAACGGGTTGCCGTTGCTCGTCTTTCCGAGCTCGCGGTAGCGCACCCGGTCGGAGCTCACCGCCGCCAGCTTGAAGTATTCGACGGCCTTGTCCCAGCGCACGAGCTTGTTGTCGGCGCCAACCTTGTGGCCGAGAAACTGTTCAGGCGTTTGCAGGGAACCGGCCGCGAGAAAAATCAGCAGCGCTGCCGAACGGACGCGTACCATGGGGCCTCCGGAGCCAACCAATATAATGCAGCCCGTGAGATTCCATTCGCGTATGGATGCCGTGCAGTCGCCGATCGTGCAGGTGATCGGCGATCTCATTCGTCAGGTGCCCGGGACGATCTCGCTCGGGCAGGGCGTCGTGCATTACGGCCCGCCGCGCCAGGCGATCGACGCGGCGCGCACCTGTCTCGGCGATCCGGCGACGCACGAGTATCAGGACGGAACCGGGATTCCGATCCTCGTCGAGAGGCTCATCGACAAGCTGAAACGCGAAAACGGGATCGAGGTCGGCCGCGGCACCCGGTTGATGGTGACCGCCGGCGCGAACATGGCCTTCGTCCACGTCGTGCTGGCGATCACCGAGATCGGAGACGAGATCATCCTGCCGGTTCCGTTCTACTTCAATCACGAGATGGCGATCGACATGGCCGGCTGCAGGACCGTGCGCGTGCCGACCGACGAGCACTATCGACTTCGCGTCGACGCCATCCGCGCCGCGATCACGCCGCGCACCCGCGCGGTCGTCACCGTCTCTCCCAACAATCCGAGCGGCGCGGTGTTCAGCGAATCGTCGCTGCGCGAAGTGAACGCACTCTGCCGGGAGCGCGGCCTGTATCACATCGCCGACGAAGTCTACGAATACTTCACCTACGGATCGGCGCGGCACACCTCGTCAGGATCGTTTGCCGGCGCGCAGGAGCACACGATTTCGATGTACTCACTGTCGAAGGCGTACGGCTTCGCCGGCTGGCGCATCGGCTACGTGACCTACCCCGAGCGTCTCCAGTCGGCGATGATGAAGGCGCAGGACACGATCCTCGTCTGCGCGCCGATCGTCTCGCAGGTCGCCGCGGCGGCGGCGCTCGACGTCGGCCGGCCGTACTCCGCGCCCCACGTCCGCGAGCTCGCGGAGATTCGTGACATCGTGCTGCGCGACCTCGGTGGGCTCGCGCCGCTCGCCGAAGTTCCGGCTGCCGACGGCGCGTTCTACGTGCTGCTCAAGGTGAACGGCGAGATCGATCCGATGACCGCAGCGGCGCGATTGATCCGCGAGCACAAGGTCGCCGTGATCCCCGGACCGGCATTCGGCATGACCGACGGCTGCTACTTCCGCGTCGCCTACGGCGCGCTGCAGAAGGAGACGGTCGCGGAAGGAATCGGACGTCTCGTCGCCGGACTTCGCACGATCGTCGGCGCCGAACAGCTGACGAAGTTGTCCAACTGATGCAATGAGCGCGGACCGTCGCGCACGGACACGCTCGTGGTGAGCTTGTCGAACCACGAGCAAGCTCGCTCGTCCTTCGACAGGCTCAGGACGAGCGGTTGGCTTGTTGGCGTCGCGCTGCTCGCCGGGTTCCTCGTCGCCGCCTACTTCCTCGATCCGCTGCGGGAAGGCCTCAACGCCACGTTCTTTTCCGACGCCAACTGGAGCTCGGACATCGTCGGTTCGGAAGTCGACGCTCGGCTGTCGATGGAAAGCGCGTATGCCGGCTGGCGCGGCACACCGCCCGACGCGTTCAGCATCACCTGGAGCGGCGCCTTCATCGCGATTGAAGACGGCACCTACACGTTTGCGACCGCGTCGGACGATGGATCGTGGTTGTATGTGGATCGGCAACTCGTCGTCGACAACGGCGGCAACCATTCGAAACAGCTCGCGAAGGGATCGGTGCGGCTCACGCGCGGCGTCCACGCGATCTACCTGAAGTACTTCCAGGATGGCGGCGCGTTCGATCTCGAGGTGCTGTGGGCTCGCGGCGACGCGACGCTCGAGCGGATTCCGGCATGGGCGCTCGCGCCGCGGTTCGTCGGCTTCGGACGATTTCTGACGAGCGTGATCGTCCGGCGCGCACTGCGCTCGGTGTTGTGGCTCGCGCTGGCTGCCGCGATCGTCGTCGTTGTCGTCGCGCTGTCGCGTGCGGCGGCGCGATTCGCGGCCGCGCCGTTCGTGCCGTCGATGGACGCATGCCTGCTGGTTGCCGGTGCCCTGGTCTTGCTGCTCGTGCTCCCACACGAGCTCGAGGGCGACGGATGGGCTCGCTACTTTGCGCTGGGCGCGCTCTTCGAGTGGCGCGAGGTCTCACGCACGCCTTACTCATTCGTCGGTCCGTTGTTCTCGGCCCCGCTCTATCTGCTCGGGAAGATGTTCCCGCCAACGGACTGGTGGTGTGCACGATTCAACGTCGTCGTGTTTGTCGCTGGCATCGGCGCGGCGTATCGACTCCTGCGCACGCACATCGACGAGACGGTCCTCACGCGGTTTTTGTTGCTCCTGACGGCGGCGTCGATGTTTCCCCATCACCTCGAGGAGTATTTCGCAGAAGTCTTCACGTCGGTCCTGGTCGCGCTCGGTCTGGCCGCAGTCGCCGTCGGGTATCCCGGTCGCGGATGGGCCGCTGCGATCGTCGGCGTCATCAACACGCCGGCGACCGTCGTCGCGTTCACCGCGTCCGCGCTGCAGTACGTGTGGGAAACACGCCGGCTGCGTTACGTCCTTCCCGTGGTCATCGCGGCCGCGGGCATCGCTCTCGAGTCGTGGATCCGTCGAGGCTCCCCGTTCGTCAGCGGCTATGGCGGCAATCACGGGCCGGCGACCGTCCTGCCCTACTCGGGCCGGCCCGGGTTCAGTTACCCGATGTTCTTCGGGCTGCTGTCGATCCTGTTCTCGTTCGGCAAGGGTGTCCTGTTCTACGCGCCCGGACTGCTCCTCTGGATCCGAGATCGCCAGCCGTTCGTGAACGACGTCGTGCTCCGCTGCTTCAAGCTGTGGATGGCTTTTCTCGTTGGCCTGATCCTCGTCTACTCGAAGTGGTGGGCGTGGTACGGCGGATGGTTCTGGGGTCCGCGATTCTTCCTGTTCGCATCCTTCCCGGCGTCCCTGTGCCTCGCGATCGCGCTGGCCGCACGACCGCGCGCGACGTTGACCACGCTGCTGGCGCTCTTTGCGGCGCTTTCGTTGTCTTCGTGGGTCGCGATCCAAGGCGTCGTCTTCGAACCGTCAGCGCCTGATGTCTGCTTTGACGCGAACTTCGAGCCGCTGTGCTGGTACGTCCCTGAATTCAGCCCGCTGTGGCGGCCGTTCGTGGCATTCAGAAGGCCGCCACTCGACCGCGCGGCGGTCGGCGTGTACCTCTGCATCGTGTACGTCTGGTTCGCGGCGCCGCTGGTTGCCGACATCGTTCGGCGAAGTCGCGTCCTTGCCTCTGAATTCCTCGCCGCGCACGTCCGTGCCGGTTCGTGGCGCTTGTGAACAACGTTGTCGGCCGCCGCCTTACGACTTCGTGACCGCCGCGAGCGCTTCGGCTTCGGTGTCGTAGGTGTCGAAGACCGTGTTGAGCCGCGTGACCACGAAGATGTCCTTGAGCTTCCGCGACAGATGACACAACGCAAGACGGCCGCGGTGATTGAAGATCGCGCTGTGGCTGGTTGCGAGCTGGGCGACGCCGGAGGAATCGACCGCCGACACGTCCTGCAGGTTGATCACGAACGCGCGCGACCCGCCGTCGAGCGCGGCGCGAATCGAATGCTCGAGCGACGGATGCCGTTCGTGAATCGTCAGCGGGCCACTCACCTGCAGCACGACGACCGGCCCGACTCTCTGCGCGTGTATCGCCGCCACGTCAACTCTTCTGCTTATCTTGATACATCCGCTCGTCGGCTTTGGCGACGAGCGGCATCAAATCGGTGGTACCGCGAGGGACTTCCACACAGCCGACGCTGAGACCGATCCCGAGCGGCACATCCACACCGTCGGGCGTGGCATCGAAGGCGAGCTTCAGCGCGGCGGCCTTCCGGCGCGCTTCGTTGCCGCTGCACGTGATCAGAACCAGGAACTCGTCGCCGCCCCAGCGAAAGACGTAGTCGGCTTCGCGGATGTGGCGCTTGAGAAACCGCGCGACGTAGCGCAGCACGCGATCGCCGGCATCGTGCCCGAGCGAATCGTTGACCGCTTTGAACTTGTCGACGTCGATGAAGAGCAGCGACAGCGGCAGGCGGAAGCGTTCATGCCGCTGCAGCTCGTGGTCCATCACCTGGTCGAGAAAACGCCGGTTGTGACACCCGGTCAGCGGATCGGTGATCGCCGCCTGCAGCAGCTCGGCGCGCGCCGCTTCGAGCCGCCGGTTCGTCGTGCGCAGCTCGTAGGTCATGTCTTCGAAGATGAACATGTGGACGCCGATCGCGCCGCAGGCGTAGAGCACGACGTTGACGATCAGGATCTCGAAGCTGAATCGGCCCACCTCCATCATCTGCTGTTCGACGACCGCCGACGCGAGGTGTGAGATGGCGAGGCCGAACAACACGAACGCGAGCAGTCCGGCGCCGATCATCCGCCGTTCGATGAGCACGGCGGCGTACATCGCACCCGCGGCCGCGAGGATCGCCGCCGACACGATGTAGCCGGGTATGAGCACGGCGCTTGCACCGAACGCGAGCGGCGACAGGAGGAAGTACGCGGCGGCGCCGCCGAGCGCCCTGAGGGTCCGCCTGGTCGCATAGCCGGTCTGCCGGTAGACGTCGGCGCTCCAGAAATACAGCGTCGCCGTGCAGACCTCGAGGAACTGCGACAACCCGAACGCCGCGCGTCCGACAGAGGGACTGCTGTAGCTGCGGGCGACGACGAGGAGGGTCGGGACGATCAGCAGCCAGCCGGCCGCCCAGAAGAGGATGAACGGCGCCCGCCGGTGCGCGTACTGAAGGAGCAGCAGGCCGCAGACAATCGCGGCGCCGATGGCGCTGAGGATGCGCGGGTCGACGGTGATCGGGACCGGCCCGGTCACGCGCGCCTACTTAGCAGGGTGTATCCACGCCACTACACGTCCAGTTCTTCGGCTTCGTCTGCGCGCTCCATGATGAAGCGGAAGCGCGCCGAAGCGTCTTTGCCCATCAGCTCGTTGATCACGCGATCGGTCACGATCTGATCGGTCACCTCGACGCGCAGCAGCCGCCGCGTTCGCGGGTTGAGCGTCGTCTCCCACAACACCTTCGGCATCATCTCGCCCAGGCCCTTGAAGCGCGTGATCTCTGGCGCCGCGCGGCCGTGTCCATTTTTGGCGTGCTGCTTGAGAATCGCGTCCTTGTGCGCATCGTCGAGCGCCCAGAACGTGTCCTTGCCGATGTCGATGCGATAGAGCGGCGGCTGGGCGAGGAAGACCTTGCCGTTGCTGATCAGCTGCGGCAGGTGTCTGTAGATGAACGTGAGCAGGAGCGTCGCGATGTGATTGCCGTCGGAATCGGCGTCCGCGAGGATGATGATCTTGCCGTAGCGCAGGCGGGCGATCTCGAAGTTCTTCCCGAGCCCGCAGCCGAGCGCGGTGACGAGATCCGACAGTTCCTTGTTCTCGAGCACCTTGGCGAGCGACACGCTCTCCGTGTTGAGCACCTTGCCGCGCAGCGGCAGAATCGCCTGACGCGCGCGATCGCGGCCCTGCTTGGCGGATCCGCCCGCGGAATCGCCTTCGACGATGAACAGCTCGCTGCTGTCGGCGTCGGGATTCGTGCAGTCGCTCAGCTTCCCCGGCAGGTTGAGCCGCGTCGACGTCGCGCTCTTGCGCGACACTTCGGCCTGCGCCGCGCGGCTCGCCTCGCGCGCGCGCGCCGAGAGGATGATGCGCGCGACGATCGCTTCCGCGACGCTGATGTTGTGATTCAGCCAG
>DAIUKO010000398.1:0-1820 GCA_036848175.1 Vicinamibacterales bacterium
GATCGCGTGGTCCGTCCGTTCGACTGGGGGCTCGACTGGATTCCGCCGAACGGCCATCGGCCCGACACGGCCGCCGCCGACATCGTCGGCGACTGGGTCGCGCAGGTGATGGCCGATACCGACGCGTTCTTCACGCCGCCGCCGACCTCGGACTACACGATGCGCGGCGATCTCCTCACCTTTCCGAGCGCCCTCACCACACCGCATCGCGAGAACAACGCGGTGTATTGCCGGTACTTCCCGACTCGGCCGAAGCGGGCGGCAGTGCTCGTCCTTCCTCAATGGAATGCCGATCCGAACGGCCACGTGGGCCTGTGCAAGCTGCTCGCATGGAACGGCATCAGCGCACTGCGACTG
The DNA here is from genome assembly GCA_036848175.1 of Vicinamibacterales bacterium. Taxonomy (GTDB): domain Bacteria; phylum Acidobacteriota; class Vicinamibacteria; order Vicinamibacterales; family CAVVIG01; genus QHWF01. Next base: position 358 of record DAIUKO010000398.1, read on the forward strand.
AGCCTGCCGTATCACGACGAGCGCATGCCGCCGGAACTGCATCGCGCCGACTACATCGTCAGCGCCAACATCGCGCGCACGCTGCAGGTGTGCCGGCAGGCGGTCGTCGACGCCCGCCGCGCGATCGCGTGGCTCGCGGCGCAGGGCTACGATCGGATCGGCATCCTCGGCACCAGCCTCGGCTCCTGCCTGGCGCTGCTGACGGCGGCCCACGAGCCGCTGGTCCGCGCGGAAGCGCTCAATCACATCTCTCCGCATTTCGCCGACGTCGTCTGGCGCGGTCTCTCGACCGAGCACGTCCGCGAGGGGCTCGACGGTCACATCGAGCTCGATCTGCTGCGCGCGTTGTGGAAGCCGATCAGCCCGCGCTGGTATCTGGAGCGCGTCCGCGATCGCAAGACGCTCCTCGTCTACGCGCGCTACGACCTGACGTTCCCCGTCGATCTGTCAGAGGATCTCGTCCGCGAGTTTCGAGATCTCAATGTCCCGCACGAAGTCGCCGTGCTGCGCTGCGGCCACTACAGTACCGGCAAGACGCCGTTCAAGTTCGTCGACGGCTGGATCCTCACGCGTTTCCTGAAGAACGCCCTCACCAGGTCCGCCTGAAGGCGGATACGACGTGACGTCGGCGGCCGGGCCAACAGTCGTACGTCGTGTCCGGCTTCAGCCGGACTATCACAGGTATTTCAGAATTCCGCGAAGGGCGTTGTAGAGGACTTCCGCGAGATTGCGGACGAACGGCGAGACTTCGCCTTCGTTGACGGCGTTGGCGACCGTGACCGGATTGGTGACGAAGAGCCAAATCGTCGCCGCCGCCAGCACGATACTGACCACCGCGATGAGCGCGAACAGGCTGATGCCGATTCGTTGGTAGCGCATCAGACGACGAGGACGATTTTCCCGAATTGCCCCGATTCTTCCAAACGCCGCTGAGCCAGCGCGGCCTGCTCCAGCGGAAACGTTCGATCGACGACCGGCTTCAATTGGCCTGCGAAGAAGAACGGCGCCGCGCGCAGCAGTTCTCCCTTGGTCCCCATGTACGAGCCGCGGATGGTGAGTTGCTTGGCGAACAGCGCGCGCAGATCCAGAGTGCCATTGGCGCCGGTCGTGGCGCCGCACGTGACGAGCCGGCCTCGGCGCGCCAGGGATCGGACGCTCCTCGCCCACGTCGCTTCTCCAACATGCTCTATGACGACATCCACTCCGCGGCGGTTCGTCAGCCGTTGGATCTCTTCCACGATGTCCTGCTCGTGGTGATGAATGACCTCGTGCGCGCCCAGGGCTCGCGCGCGCTCGAGCTTCTCCGCCGATCCGGCCGTCGCGAAGACGCGAGCGCCGTGGAGCACCGCAATCTGAATTGCCGCCTGACCTACCCCGCTGCCGGCCGCGAGCACGAGCACGTCCTCGCCGCGCCTCAACCCGGCGCACGCGATCAACATGTGCCACGCCGTGAGAAACGTCAG
>DAIUKO010000398.1:1920-6215 GCA_036848175.1 Vicinamibacterales bacterium
CTCACCGGGATCAGGTTCGGGATCCGGCACTTCCTCGTCGTGGAGCACCTCCGGACCGCCGTGCTGATGGAAGCGGACTGCGTGCATGCAGACTTGGCTGACAAACTTACCAAGTTACCGACGAACCAACCTTATCAATTCCCAGGGTTCTTCTAAGGTTTCAGAACGCGTCGGACGGCAGGACGACCGCGTCGCCGAGGCCGAGCGCGCCGAGGTCGGCGCCGACGACGTCGAGGTCGCCGACGACGAGGGTCGTGAGACGTGCGGGATCGATGTGACGCGCCATCACCCGCGATATGTCCTCGGCGGCAACGCCCGAGACCGCGGGAACGAACTGCGCGAAGTAGTCGTCGGGCAGGTCGAACATCGCGAGCTGCATCACCGCGCGCGCGATCTGCTCGGCGGTCTCGAAGTTCCGCGCGTAGCCGCGCGTCAGCGCGGCAATGCCGAGCGCCAGCTCCTCGGCCGTGACCGGGCGCGGCCCGCGGATTCCGGCGATCTCGCCGATCGACTCTTCGATCGCGCGCGCCGTCGCCGTCGTCTGCACGCTGACCTGCAGGACGAACGGCCCCGGCAGCCGGCGGAACTCGAACGCCGTCCGCGCGCCGTAGGTGAAGCCTTTGTCTTCGCGCAGATTCAGATTGATGCGGCTGACGAACTGACCGCCGAGAATCGTGTTGGCGAGGACGAGCGCGTGGTAGTCGGGGGTGTCGCGGGGCACGGCGACGTGGCCGATGCGCAGCTCCGATTGCGGCGCCTTCGGCCGCGGGATGATGTTCAACGCAGCGGCCGTGGGCACCGCGCCGTCGGTGGTCGCGGCGTCCGCGCTGCCGTCGCGCCAGTCGCCGAACGCCTCGGCCGCGAGTTCGACGACGGTACGGTGATCGCAGTCGCCGACCGCAATCAGCGTTGCCACCGACGGTCGTACGGCCGCCGCATGGAACGCCCGCACGTCGTCGACGGTCATCGCGGCCAGCGTCGATTCGCTGCCAATCGGCGAATGTCCGTACGGATGCGGCCCGTAGAGCAGCTTGAGAAACGCGCGATCGGCGACGACGCCCGGCATGTCGCGGAGCTGCGTCAGGCGATGAAGCCGCAGTTGACGGACGCGGGCGAAGTCATCGTCGCGGAGCGCGGGGCGCGCGACGACATCGGCGAGCAGCGTCAACGCCGGCCGCGCGAAGCGCGCGAGGACGGTGACGCTGACCGACGTCGCATCCGATCCGATGTCGGTATCGAACTGTGCGCCGAGCCGCGCCAGCGCTTCGTGCATCGCGATCGCCGATCGATCGCCGGTCCCTTCGTCGAGCATGTCGGCGGTGAGCGCGGCGAGTCCGTCCTTGCCCGGCGGATCGGCGGAGGCGCCGCGGCGGACGAGCAGATCGAACGAGATAATCGGCACCTGCGCGTGGCGCACCGTCCAGACGCGCACCCCGTTGGGCAGGGTCGACTTCTCGATGGCGGGAAACGCGAACGGCCGCGCCGGTCCGGGTTCGGGCAGGCGCGAGCGGTCGACGACAGGTACGCGCGCCACGCCGCTCGGCGACGTGTCAAGGCCGGCGGCGTCGGGCGCGCTCACGACACCTCCGTCCGCTGCGAGCCGGGCGCGGCGAGCTCCACGCGACCGTGCGGCACGATGCTCAGCGTCACGCGGCACGACGGCGCCAGATAGCGCCGAACGGCCTCCTGCAGCGACGCGGCGGTGACACTCTGATACCGGTCGAGATCGCGGTCGAAGTACCCCGGATCCCCGAGGAACACGTTGTAGGCGTTGAGCTGATCGGACTTGCCGCCGAAGCCGCCGACCGTCTGCAGCCGGAACACGAACTGCGATTCGGCCTGCACGCGGCCGCGCTCCATCTCGTCGTCCGTCGGACTCTCGGTGGCGAGGCGCTGCACTTCGTCGACGATCGCCGCCTCCAGCTTCCCGAGCGCATGACCCGGCGCCGCCGTCGCGGTGATCTGCGTGTAGCCGGCGATCTCGCGCGAGTTCTGCGCCGCCGACACGTCGGTCGCGATCCGCTCGTCGAACACGAGCCGCTTGTAGAGCCGCGAGGTCTTGCCGTTGGCCAGCAGATCGGTGCCGAGATCGAGATCCGCGTCGCCGGCGGCGAACATCGCCGGCGTCAGCCACGCGAGATAGAGGCGCGGCAGCTCGATGCGATCCTCGAAATAGATCCGGGTATCACCGGTGAGCGACGCCGCGGCATCGACAGGATCGACGCGATCGCCGGACTCGAGATCTTCGAAGTAGGCGCGCGCCATCGCGAGCGCATCGTCGACGTCGATGTCTCCGGCGAGCGCCAGTGACGCGTTCGCCGGGTGGTAGTAGCGGCGGAAGAACGCCTGGACCTCGTCGAGCCGCACGGCGTGAAGATCCGCGACTTCGCCGATGGTCGTCCAGTGATACGGATGATCGTCGTGAAAGAGCGCCGACAGCAGCGCCATCGGCGCCAGGCCGTACGGACGGTTCTCGTAGTTCTGGCGGCGTTCGTTCAGCACGACGTCGCGCTGGTTCGAGAACTTCGCCTCGGTCAGTGCCGGCAGCAGATACCCCATCCGATCCGATTCCATCCACAGCGCGAGCTCGAGCGCGTTCGAGGGGACCACCTCCCAGTAGTTCGTGCGATCGGCATTCGTCGACCCGTTGAGCGTGGCGCCCGCGCCCTGCAGCGGCTGGAAGTATCCGCGATCGTGATGCTGCGATCCTTCGAACATCAGATGCTCGAACAGATGCGCGAAGCCGGTGTGCCCGGGCCGCTCGTTCTTCGACCCGACGTGATACCAGAGGTTCACCGCGACGATCGGACACGTGTGATCCTCGTGCAGGAGCACGTCGAGTCCGTTGGCGAGCGTGTGCTTCGTGAACGACAGCGTCACTGGAATTCGCCGCAGGTCAGCATTGTCGATCCGTAATAGGGATTGGCGAGCGTGTCGCCCTTCTGCAGCCACGGCTTCGCCGCCATCGGGCAATAGGCTTTCCGGACGCCGTCGGGCGGGGTGAGATGCAAGCCGTCCATGTAGGTGACGATGGCGTCGCTCAGCACGCCGAACTTGTCGCGCGCATCATCGAGCTCGGTGGCCGAGGCGAGTTGCAGCGCCGCGGTGTCGATTTTCATCGCCGGCGCGCCGAGTGTAGTGGCCGCCGTCGCGATGTTGCCGGCGTTCGCCCGCACCTCGTCGACGCGGTCCTCGGCGAGCGCCGTCTGGATCTTCAGATACGGATCGACAATCGATGAAGGCATCTTCGATCCGGGTTTTGGTGTGTTCGATGTTTGTGGCGCGGGGGTACAGGCGAACGCAACCGTCGCCATTGCCGCGACTGCAACACGAAACCACGAAACCGCGAAACCACGAAACGTCATCGCACCACCGTCAAGGGAATCGTGGGCCTGTTATAGCTGGCAATCGACACTTGCGCCGCGATACGCTCGGCCGCCGACATGAACGCGCGCCCCGCCGGCGATTCCGGTTCGCTGATCATCAACGGCACGCCGACGTCGCTGCCTTCGCGGATCGGCTGATAGATCGGAATTCGTCCCACGAACGGCAGTCCGACTTCCACCGCCATCTGCTCGCCGCCGCCGTGACCGAAGATGTCGGCCTCGTGCCCGCATTTCGTGCACGCGAAGTAGCTCATGTTCTCGATGACGCCGAGCGGCGGGATGTTCAGCTTCTTGTACATCGCAATCGCACGGCGCGTGTCGGCCAGCGACACCTGCTGCGGCGTCGTGACGACGACGGCGCCGGCGACCGGCACGGTCTGGCTCAGCGTCAGCGCGACGTCGCCCGTCCCCGGCGGCATGTCTACGACAAGATAGTCGAGATCGACCCACCGTACTTCACGAAAGAACTGCTGCAGTGCGCCGTGCAGCATCGGGCCGCGCCAGATGATCGGCGCGTCGTCTTTCGTGAGGAACCCCATCGAGATGACCTGCAGCCCGTACTTTTCGGCGGGCACGATCTTCTGGCCGTCGGTGGTGAGGTCGGTCTTCATGCCGAGCATGATCGGCACGTTCGGACCGTAGATGTCGGCGTCGATCAGGCCGACCTTGCCGCCGCATTTCACGAGGGCGAGCGCGAGATTCACGGCAACCGTCGTTTTGCCGACGCCGCCCTTTCCCGCGCCGACGGCGATGATGTTCTTCACGCCCGGGATCGACTGCCGCGCGCCGTCGCCGCCGACCGCTTCGCGCACGCGCGCGCTCATCGCGACCTCGACCGACGAGACGCCGGGCACCTGCATCACCGCGGCGCGCGCCTGATCGCGCATCTGATCCTTCACCGGACACGCC
>DAIUKO010000399.1:0-6194 GCA_036848175.1 Vicinamibacterales bacterium
GTCGCCGGCGGCGGCCGCGCCGACATCGGCACCGGCAAAGGCTACTTCCTGCAGCCGACGATCTTCGACGGCGTCACGCCGGAGATGACGATCGCGCGCGAAGAAATCTTCGGGCCGGTCCTCGCGACGATCGAGTTCGCAGACGTGGACGAAGCCATCGCCCGCGCCAACGACTCGAACTATGGTCTGGCGGCAGCCGTCTGGACGAAGGACATCAAGAAAGCGCACTATGTCGCGCGCAAGCTTCAGGCGGGCACCGTCTGGATCAACACCTACAATATCTACGACACGGCTGCGCCGTTCGGCGGCTACAAGCAGAGCGGCTTCGGCCGCGAGATGAGCATGCACGCGCTCGAGCACTACACACAGGTGAAAAGCGTATGGGTCGATCTGAATCAGTGACGCGCCGCACGTTTCTCGGCATCCCGCTGGTGTTCGCGATGCAGCAGATTCCCAACTTGAACGAGCTTCCGCCGAACCTGCCCGTCCCGAAGGATGACGGAGGCGCGCGCCATCTCGAGGGGATGGCGATGCCGGATCTCGAGCTGATGTCGACCTCGAACCGCCGCGTCAATCTCTCGAAGATCTCATCGCCGCGGGTCATCGTGTACGCGTACCCGCGAACGGGCGAGCCCGGCAAGCCGTCGCCGGCGGGATGGGACGACATTCCCGGCGCGCGCGGCTGCACGCCGGAGACGTGCGGCTTCCGCGATCACCACAAGGATCTCGCGAAGCTGCACGCCGAGGTGTTCGGCGTGAGCACGCAATCGACGCCCTATCAGCAGGAAATGGTGAAGCGGCTCGAAGTGCCGTTCGAGGTGTTGAGTGACGAACATTTCGCGCTCACGAAGGCGCTGCGCCTTCCGACGTTCACCGTCGAGGGGATGACGCTGATGAAGCGGCTGACGCTCGTCGTACGCAACGGCCGCATCGAGCACGTCTTCTATCCGGTGTTCCCGCCGGACAAGCACGCGGAGGAAGTGATCGCGTGGCTGAAGCGGCACCCCATCAAAGCCTGAGGTGAACGCAAAATTCACAAATCCGACTTGACAGGTCGGAGTTAGCGGACTATCGTGTGGAATCCAAGTTGAGATCGAATCTCAACTTTGGTCGAAACAGAAAGAGCCGTCCGGTGAGGTAACACCGGACGGCTTTGAAACGCCCCTCGGGTTCCTGGCAGAACCGTTCACGCTTTCGCGCCGGCGCGTTCCGACCCGATTCTAGGAGAGCGGACCGCTGGGTGCAACCGGAGTGCACCAATGTTCAGCGTCCTGCTCGCCTTCGTCCTGACAACCTCCATTCACGGAAAAGTTCTCGACCCGATGGGCGCCCCGATCGCGGCCGCGCGGGTCACCGTCTCGCCGGAGCGCGGCGCGGCGCAGGTGTCGGCCGTGACCGACGAGCGGGGAGCGTTCACTCTGAGTCTCGAGCCGGGCCGCTATTCGATCTCCGTCGCCTCTCCCGGATTCGTGGAGGCGTCGCGGGTCATCACGGTTTCTGATGCAGGCGTGGCGCTGCCGGATTTCGTGCTGCAGGTGGCGGGCTTCCGCGACGATGTCACGGTGAAGGCCTCGGCAGGATATCTCGCGACCGTCGTCGATGCCGCGACGAAGACGTCGACGCCGCTGAGGGACGTGCCGCAGTCGGTGAGCGTCGTGACCCACGAGCTCGTCTCCGATCAGTTGATGTCGAGCGTCGGCGACGTCGTCCGCTACATCCCCGGCATCACCGCCCACCAAGGCGAGAACAATCGCGACCAGGTGATCATCCGCGGCAACAACTCCTCGGCCGACTTCTTCGTCGACGGCGTGCGCGACGACGTGCAGTACTACCGCGATCTCTACAACCTCGATCGCCTCGAGGCGCTCAAAGGGCCAAACGCCATGATCTTCGGCCGCGGCGGCGGCGGCGGCGTCGTCAATCGCGTGATGAAGCAGGCGGACTTCCAGACCGGCCGACAGATCACGCTACAGGCTGGAGAGTACGGCAACCGGCGCGTGACCACCGATCTCGATCAGCGGCTGAACGATCGCGTCTCGGTGCGCTTCAACGGGATGTACGAAAACTCAGACAGCTTTCGCCATGACGTTGGGCTGGAGCGCTTCGGCGTGAATCCCACGGTGACGATCGCGCCTACGCGCGAGACGAAAATCAGAATCGGCTACGAGCACCTGCACGATACGCGCGTCGCGGATCGCGGCATGCCGTCGTTCCAGGGAAAACCGGTCGACGCCGACATCGCGACCTATTACGGCAATCCGGACGATACCTACGTGCACGCTGGCGTCGATCTCACGACGGTCCACGTGGAGCACCGCGCCGGCGCCGTTCTGGTCCGCAACCATACGCTCGTTGGCGCCTACGACCGGAGCTACCAGAATTACGTACCGGGCGTCGTGAGCGCGAACAAGACGCAGGTCGCGCTGACGGCGTACAACAACGCGACGAACCGCACCAACCTGTTCAATCAGACTGATGTCGTCTACAGCACTGCGACTGGACGCATCCGGCACACGCTGCTCGCCGGCGCCGAAGTCGGCAGGCAACTGACGGACAACTTCCGGAACACTGGGTTCTTCAACAACACGCTGACAACGCTGTTGGTCCCGTACGCCAACCCGACGATCGACGTGCCGGTGACGTTCCGGCAGAACGCGACCGACGCCGACAATCACGTTCGCACCAACATCGCCGCGACCTACGCGCAGGATCAGGTCGAGCTGTCGCGCCACGTGCAGGTGTTGGGAGGTCTGCGGGTCGATCGCTTCGACTTGCAGTACCACAACAAGCGGAACGGCGACACGCTGAACCGCGTCGACGATCTCGTCTCGCCGCGCGCCGGTCTGGTCGTCAAGCCGATGGTGCCGCTCTCGATTTACACCAGCTACGGCGTGTCGTATCTGCCCAGCTCCGGCGATCAGTTCTCCTCACTCACCGTCGTCACGCGGCAGGTCGAGCCCGAGAAGTTCACCAACTACGAAGTGGGCATGAAGTGGGACGTGCGCCCCGCGCTGTCGCTGACGACGGCGGTCTTCCGACTCGATCGGACGAACACGCGATCGACCGATCCCAACGATCCGACGCGGATCGTCCAGACCGGAAGCCAGCGCACCAACGGGTTCGAGCTCGGATTGATGGGTGAAGTCAGGCGTGGATGGCGTATCGCGGGTGGATACGCTTATCAGGATGCGTTCGTGACGAGCGCGACGACGGCTGCGGCAGCCGGCGCGCAGGTCGCCCAAGCGCCGCATCACACTGTCTCGCTGTGGAATCAGTATCAGTTCCATCCGAGGCTGGCCGGCGGACTTGGCATTCTGTATCGCGACGACATGTTCGCGGCGATCGACAACACGGTGAGGCTCGCCGGCTATACGCGCGCTGACGCGGCCGCGTACTTCACGCTCAGCAGGGAAGTGCGGCTGCAAGCGAACGTCGAGAATCTCTTCGACACCAGGTACTTCATCAACGCCGACAACAACACGAACATCTCACCAGGTTTCCCACGGACGATTCGGATCGGGCTCACGACAACGTTCTGAACCGTGGTGCGCGTGTCGTGCCGAGGCGTCCACGGCTGCCGTCGCGGAGCAAGACGACCGAGCGGTCGGCGCGCAGATTGCTTAGTATGTGGCGCGTGATACCGGGGAGGAATCCCGATCTGCATGGGAACGTGCCGGAGACCTCTTCGGTGGCGCTGCTCCTCATCGACGTCATCAACGATCTGGAATTCGAAGGGGCCGAGGAGCTGGCCGCGCGGGCGGTGCCGATGGCGCATCGCATCGCCGACCTCAAATGCCGCGCGAAACTGGCGGGGATTCCCGCCATCTACGCCAACGACAACTTCGGCCGCTGGCAGTCCGACTTCAAAAAGGTCGTCGAGCACTGCCTCGAGGACGGCGTCCGCGGCGAGGAGATCGCGCGCATCCTCGAACCGGACGAGGACGACTACTTCGTGCTCAAACCAAAACACTCAGCGTTCTTCGCCACGACACTCGACGTCCTGCTCGAGTATCTCGGCGCGCGCACCCTCCTGCTGACGGGCATTGCCGGGAACAACTGCATCCTGTTCACCGCGAACGATGCCTACATGCGCGACTTCCATCTCGTCGTGCCGTCCGACTGCGTCGTCTCGAACACCGACGAGGAGAACCGGCACGCGCTCGAACAGATGCGGAAGATTCTGAAGGCGGACATCACGCCGTCGGAGTCGCTCGATCTCGACGAGATCCTCCGGCAGAGCGCGAGCGCTAGCCGCGGGCCTGCGCGATGGCCAACGCGATCGTCAACACGATCATGACCGCGACCGTGAACCAGGAGACGACGTTGTACCACTTCGAGTTGGTGTACTTGCCCATCAGCTCGGAATCGTTGATCAAAAGGATCACGAAGATGAGGACGAACGGCAGCAGGATGCCGTTCACCACCTGCGACAGCACCATCACGCGGAAGAGCGGGAACCGCGGCACCAGCACGGCGCCCGCGCCGAAGACGATCAGCGCCGTATAGAGCCAGTAGAACGCCGGCGCTTCCTCGAACCGCTTGTCGATGCCCGACTCCAGGCCGAGGCCTTCGCACACCGCGTAGGCCGTTGAAATCGGCAGAATACACGCGGCGAACAGCGACGCGTTGAAGAGGCCCGCGGAGAAGAGGAGAGCTGCGTACTCGCCGGCGAGCGGGCGCAGCGCCTCCGCGGCTTTCCCGGCGTCCTCGATATCGTATCTCCCGGCGTTGTGCAGCGTGGCCGAGCAGGCGACGACGATGAACCACGCGACGACAGCCGCGAAGACGCAGCCGATGATGACGTCGAGACGCGACGCCTTGTACTGCCGCGCGGTGATCCCCTTTTCGACGATCGATGCCTGCAGGTAAAACTGCATCCATGGTGCGATGGTCGTGCCGGCGAGGCCGATGATCATCGACAGATAGCCGTAGTTGCGAAAGCCGGCGCTCTCAGGGCGCGTCACGGTGGACAGCGCCGCCGCCCTCCAGTCGGGCTTCGCCAGAATCCCCGAGACGATGTAGCAGACGTAGAACACGGACGCCGACAGGAAGACTTTCTCGATGCTGTTGTAGGTGCCGTGGACGACGAGTCCCCACACGGCGAGCGCAGCGATCGGCACGACGATGTATCTCGAGAGGCCCCACATCTCGAAGCTGCTCGCGATACCGGCGAATTCGCTGACGACATTGCCGAAATTGGTGGCGACGAGCGCCAGCATCAACAGAAACGTCGCGCGCAGGCCGAACTCCTCGCGGATCAGGTCGCTCAGTCCCTTGCCGGTGACAGCGCCCATGCGCGAGGACATTTCCTGGACGATCACCAGCGCGATGGTGATCGGAATCATCGTCCACAGCAGCGTGTAACCGAACTGCGCGCCGGCAACCGAGTAGGTCGCGATGCCGCCGGCGTCGTTGTCCACGTTCGCCGTGATGAATCCCGGCCCGACCACGGCCAGAACCAGAGCGATGCGAACACGCCATTCCTTGAGCCAGTTCATGCGGCGCGGTCAGTGCGTATGCCGGAGCATCGAGATCACGTCGTCGGACGTGATGATGCCGGCGAGCCGCCCGTGCTCATCGACGACGGCGAGCGTGATCAGGTTGTACTTGTCGAACAGCGCGGCGACCTCGGACTGCGGCGTGTCGGGCGCGCACGTCACCGGCGGTTCGCTCAATTCGGAGAGCTGGGTGGTGGGCGACGAGATCGCGATCTTCAGGAGCGGCACCGCTCCGACGAGCTTCTGACCAATCGCCGTCATGTAGATGGTCGCGACCGCTTCGCGGCTGCCTTCGAACGTCTTCAGCGCTTCGATCGCATCGTCGACCGACGCGGTCTCGCCCACGGCGACGAACTCGGTCGTCATGCGGCCGGCGGCCGTGTGCTCGCCGAACTCGAGGAGATGCGTGACCTCCTGGCGCTCCGCGGGCTCCATTTCCTCGAGGATTTCGTCCGAGCGTTGCTCGGGCAGGTCGCCGAGCAGGTCGGCGGCGGCGTCGGGATCCATCTCCTCGACGATGTCGGCGACGCGCCCTTTGTCGAGCGACTCGACGATGGAGACCTGGATGTCGGGATCGAGCTCCTCGAGCGCTTCGGCCGCGACCTCTTCGTCGATCGTCTCGAACACCGCTCCGCGCTCGGCCGGCGGCAGATCCTCGACGATCGCGGCGATGTCGGCGGGATGCAGCTTGGCGAG
>DAIUKO010000400.1:0-6192 GCA_036848175.1 Vicinamibacterales bacterium
GCGCGCGCCAGCGCTTCGATCGTCGCCAGGTGCAGATCCGACGTCTGCTGGACGTGACGCTGCTCGTCCTCGATGCGCCCCATGTACACCTTGTAGGTCCGGTAGGTGAGATACATCGGCGCGAAGGTGAACGGCGCGACCCAGAAACCGGCATGCTCGACGAACCACGCCGCCACGGCCGCCGTGCCGGCGCCGACGAAGTAGCTCGGCGCGCTCCAGAGGAAGTTGTTGTGCCACGTCGACACGAGACCGCTGCGCGTCGACAGCCCGATCGCTGTCGCGATGAGTCCGGTGTTCAACAGGAAGTACACCGTCGCCGCCGCGACGAGCGGCCGCGCCACCGTCAGCGGCGTGTGCGACGGCGTGCCGCCGAACAAATGAAACGCGAGGCCGGCGATGTGCACCGTGATGACCAGCGATGCCGCGCTGAAGAGCGTGCGGTAGAGCGGATTGCGCTGCCCTTCCTTGCGGTTGAGACTGCACTGGCTGAACGCGCTGCCGGCGGCGACGAGCATCGTTTCATGCGGACCGAGCAGCAGCAGCGACGCGAAATCAACCGCGTACGAGACCGACATCGTCGATTTGTCGGTGGTGAGCGGCAGATGGACTTTCAGCGCCGCGGTGGCCGATGACATCACCAGCAGCGCCACGAACAGCAGCGGCTGGTGGAACGTCGCCTGCGGCACCGACACCACGAGCAGCGCGATGCCCACGACAATCACGCTGACGACGTAGAGACGAGCGGCGATGGGCAACTGATTCATGACGGCTGTTGACGGTCGCCTAATGGACTCGCGGTCCGATCGAGACCCAGTGTTCGCCCCAGTCTTCCTTCAGCATCGACCACAGCACCTGATCGACGTATTCGCCGGCGAGGCGGACCGAGCGTCTGAGAACGCCTTCCTGCACGGCGCCGAGCTTTCGCAGTGCGCCGTTCGCGCGGCCATTGCGCAACAGCACGCGCGCTTCGAGACGGTGCGATCCGATGGTGCCGAACGTGAACGATCCGATCAGCCGCGCGACTTCCAGAAACGCGCCGCTGCCGCGCCACGAGGGCGCGATCGTGCATTCCCACTCGGCGGCCTCGAATGACGGATCGAGTTGACGCACCAGCGCCAATCCGATCACCGTCCGCGTCATCGTCTGCGTGACGACGTAGGCGAATGCGCGGCCGGACGCGCGGTCGCGCGCCACGCGTTCGATCAGCTGCTGCACGGCGACGTCGCTCACGGGCTCGTCGAGCGCGAACCGCGTCGCGTCGGCCAATGACAGGAGATCGACCAGTGGTCCAAGGTCGGAGGCAATCGGTTCGCGCAGCGTCACGGTGCGCGACATCAGTACGGGCAGTTCCGTGCGCCAGTTCGAAATGGTCAGGGACGTGGAATCGCTCATAAGCTCTTGCGCCGTCGGCAGCTACACGATGGGCGCGGACGACCTCTGAGCAACTCTGACGCCAAGCTGGTCCGTAGCGATAACTGACTGATATGGCAGCTGTTACGGCTCAGCAACAGACGACCAGTTTTCGAGTGAGTGTTCGTATATATGACAATAACGTCATGTGTTGACGATCATTGGCAGGTTTAGATCTTTGTTTTGCAACAACTTAGAGGGAACGTGGCTCGATCTGACACGTGCTGTGCCGTTTCGAGCCACACATTGAGCGTATAAATGTCCGGTGGACGAAGACCGGGACTCCGGGCAGGAACGCGCGAGTCCGACGAATCCGGCCCCACCGCTCATCTAACGCCAGGTGCGACAAGACATTCGCTATGCGTTCCGGCTCCTTCGTCGCACGCCTGGCTTCACGCTCGTCGCCGTCCTGACGCTCGCGCTGGGCGTCGGCGCCAACACCGCCATCTTTTCGGTCGTGCGAGCGGTCCTGCTCGCGCCCCTTCCCTTTGCCGAGCCGGAGCGGCTCGTGTCGGTGTGGCACGCGTATCCGCCGTCGCAGCCACGCTCGGCAGTGTCGGCGCCCGGCTTCGATGATCTCCGTGCCGCGCGCCACATCTTCGAGGAGGTGACCGCGTTCCGGTTGACGAACCAGAACCTCACCGGCGCCGGCGAGCCGGAACGCCTCATCGTCGCGCGCACGTCACAGAGCTTCCAGCCCGTTCTCGGCTTGCGCGTCGCGATCGGTCGCTGGTTCACCTCCGAGGAGGACACACCCAATCGGAATCGCGTGGTCGTGCTGAGTGATGGGTTGTGGCGCCGCCGCTTCGGCGCCGATCCGCGCATCGTCGGTCGGACGATCAGCCTCAACGACGTCTCTCACGAGGTCATCGGCGTGATGGCGCCCGCGGCGACGTTTCCGCGGACGACCGACGCGTGGGCGCCGATCGCCTTCACGCCCGAGCAGCGCGGGCCTGGCGGACGGGGCACCGAGTACCTCGACGTGATCGCACGGCTTCGGCCGGGTGTGACGATGGCGCAGGCGCGCGACGCGGTCGCGGCGCTCGCGCGGCAACTGCACCAGCAGTACTACGCCGACTCTCCGCGCTGGACGCTCGGGATGCGCGCGCTCACCGACGATCTGGTCCGCGACGCGCGTCCCATTGTGCTCGCCGTCTCCGGCGCCGTCACGCTCGTGCTCCTGATCGCATGCGATCGGCGATCCGGCGAACGCGGCCGCTGCCGCGCGCAGCGTCATTCGCGGTCTCGATCCCGAGCTTCCCGTGTACGACGTCCGCTCGCTCGAGAATCGCTTGAGCGATTCGCTCGGCCGGCGGCGAATCGCGATGTGGCTGCTCGTGGCGTTTGGAAGCCTGGCGCTCGCGCTGGCGGCGATCGGCGTGTATGGAGTGCTCGCTTACGACGTCAGCCAACGGAAGCAGGAAATCGGCATTCGCATGGCGCTCGGCGCCGACGGCACTCGGGTGCTGCGGATGGTGATGGCGAGCGGCGTCTCGTTGACCCTCGTCGGCATTGGAGTCGGCGTGGCGCTGGCGGCGATCGCGGCTCGAGCGGCTTCGAGTCTGTTGTTCGCGGTCTCGCCCTACGATCCGATCACCTACGCCGTATTCGCCGCAGTGCTGACCGGCACGGCGATCGTCGCGGCGTACGTGCCGGCGCGTCGCGCCACGCAGGTCGATCCGATGGCCGCCCTACGCGACAGCTGAGCACACCACCTCGCCCGTGCTTCACTGAAGCCGGGCACGTGCCTGGCGGGAGCGAGGCTAGCGTTGATTGCGGAGGTCGTATGGATCGGCCTGCGCATCCGGTTGTCCCGGCGCCGGGTCGCCGCGGCGGCCCGGATGCGTGTCACCGGCGCCGAGCGGCGTCCGTGGGCCGAGGTTCGCTTTTCCCTTCTTGATTTCCTTGTAGAGATACGGAATCCACAATCCCGCTGCAAGTGCCAGCGCGATGAAAATTCCCCAGAACACTATGCGGAATTCAACGGCAAACACCAGCTCGAGCGCGGACATCGTCACCTCCGCGCGTACTTCTCGCAACGTGTGTGCCTACGAAAGGAAAAGGCCGAGCCGAGGCGGGTCAGGGGCGTGAGCGCTGCTCGAACGTCGCGCCGGTCACGAGGAGATCGCCAGAGTTGACGGCGCCGCTCATCAGTTCCGTCCAGGTTCCATCGGACAGGCCGGTGCGAACGGCGATGCCGATGAATCGCGTGCCGTCGTATCGCCAGACCTGACCGGCCTGTCCGTTCGCGCCCGGATTGCCGGCGTCGCTCGCCGCGACGTTCGTTTCCGCAATTGTGTCGAGCATTTCCGTCGGTGGACGAAAGGCGAGCGCGCTCGTTGGAATCCTCACGACGTTGTCGTGCCGCGCGGCCTTCAGACTCAGGGTTGCCGCCAGCCCCATTCTCAGCTTTCCATCGGCATTGGACACGTCGACCATCACCGTGTAGCCGATCACCGTGGTGCCGGCGGGCACCGGTCGAAGTTCAGCGACCGTGCCGTGAAAAGTCGCATTCGGATACATCGCCACTTCGAACGCCACGCGATCGCCTGCGTGTACGCCTTCGGCGTCGGATGCGTCGAGCCTCACAGGCAACCGCAGTTGTGTCAGGTCGGCGGCAATCGTGAACAGCGCCGGCGATTCGGGAGTCGCGGCGACGGTCTGGCCAACCACAGCATTGCGCGCCGTGACGATCCCGTCGATCGGCGAACGGATGATCGTCTGCTCCCGGAAGGCGCTCGCCTGACGGACGGCTGCTCGCGTTCGCACCACCTCGGACTCTGCAGCGGCGACGTCGGCGTTCGCCTCGTCGAGGCTGGTCTCCGTCGCGTCGAGATCGGCACGCGCGAGCATCCGTGCCAGCGTGAGGCTCTCTGCTCGTGCCGCGCGTTGCCGGGCGGCGTCCGCCGCGCTCTCGGCCCTGCTCAATTCGGTCTCGGCCGCACCGCACAGCGCTTCGGCGTCCCGCAATTGTTCGTCAGCAGACGCCGAGTCGATTCGCGCGAGAATTTCTCCGGCAGTCACCAGCGAATTCTCGTCAGCGTTCACAGAATCAATCGCGCCGGCAACGTGCGCGCCGACTTCGGCGACGGCCGCGGCCTCGAGTGTTCCTCGTGCGACGATCCGCCGCTCGATTGTTCCTTTGCTCGCGGGTGCGGTCGTGACGACGAGCGCCGTGCTACTGTCGCGCTCGCACACGAGCGGAGCGGCCGCAATCAATCCCACGACCACCCAGCGGCGCGTCATCCAATGATGAGAGCCGACGGACATGACAACAGTGTGAACCGTTCGTGAAAGATTTTGGAAATCCAACACAAGGCATTACTGTTTTCAAATGTGGGCGAGGCGGCGTCGCGAGCAGGCGAACCCGTCGTGGCAGGAACGAGTTGGCCGCGATCGGCTGCTCGGGTGGAGTCATGTCGCGGACCTTCTCGTCGTCGGGCTGGGGCTGCTGGCGATCGTTGCCGCACTGCATCCGCTGCGCATCGCGTTCGTGGATGTGACGGTTCGCCGCTGGTGGCGGCCTCTCATCGCGGCGATCGCGATCGGCGTGGTTCGACACGTCGTCGTCCGGACGCCATCGCTCGGATCGAAGGCCGCCGGCGTGTGGACCTGGATGGGCTGTCGGCGGCAGGCCGTGATTTTCGCCGTGGCGGTCGCCATCATCACGAGGCTCGTCGTTCTTCTCGTTGGTTACTTTGGCGCGATCACGATTCCTTTTGCGAGCGATGCGCCGTTCGCCTTTTCCCGCGCGAGTGCGTGGTGGGATCTGCCACGACGTTGGGATGCCGGTTGGTACCTGAGCGTCGCGAAGGACGGATACCAGTGGACGGGCGACGTCGCCTCTTCGCAGAACCTGAATTTTTTCCCGGCCTACCCGCTGCTCGTTCGAGCGGTTGCCGCTTCAGGCGCCCCTGCTCACGTCTCGAGCGAGGCGGCGCTCGCCTGGACGGCGACGGCCGTTTCGATTGTCGTGTTCGCCGCAGCCGTCACCTATTTGTATTGGTTCGTCGATGAGCAGTTCGGATCCGCCGTTGCGGAGCGTTCGATCCTTCTTCTCGCAAGCTACCCGTTCGCCGTCTTTTTCGGCGCCGCCTACAGCGAGTCGCTCTTCCTGTTCTCGGCGATCGCTGCCTGGTATCACTTTCGGCGTGATGAGCCGATCCTCGCAGGTACGTTCGGACTGATCGCCGGGTTGTCGCGCCCAAACGGCGCACTCCTCGCGATCCCGTTACTGATCGAAATGACGGCGCGGCGGTGGTTTTCGGCGTCGAGGTGCGCGGCCGCCCTGGCGCCGGTGGCAGGCATGGCGATCTTCTCGCTGTTCGCCTACCGGCTCACCGGTGACCCGCTCATCTGGGTCGATTCACAGCGCGCGGCGTTCGGCCGTACCTACCAGTCGTTCGGCGACACGATCTGGCGGGAGCTCGAGGTCCTCTCCGACACCGGCGTGGTGCAGTACGTGGGCGCCTGGCCGTGGCGGACGCTCAACCTCGCGCCGACGCTTCTGGCGCTCGGTGCGGTATGGCCTGTCGCGCGGCGGCTCGGCGCGGCCGCCGGCGTGTTCGTCCTGGTGAACACACTCCTCCCGCTGTTGAATGGCGGTCTGGTCAGCATGGGCCGCTACACGTCCGTCCTGTTTCCGATCTTCGTCTGGTTGGCAACTGTCGTCGATGGACGATGGTTTGCGCTGCTCGTCTGCTGCTTCGGGATTGGTCAGGCAGCCGTCGCGATGTCGTTCTACACCTGGCGCCAGATCTTCTGAGGGACCGGGACGAGAGA
>DAIUKO010000401.1:0-6168 GCA_036848175.1 Vicinamibacterales bacterium
CAGCAGATAACCGATACTATGAACGCCGTCAGGCACGAAACCACGAAACCTCGACACCACGAAACGAGATAGGAAAACACTTCGCCGTTTCGTCGTTCGCGGTTTTGTGTTTTCGTGGTTTCGCGGTTTCGCGGTTTCGTGGTTTCGTCTTTCGTGGTTTCGTGTCCGTGGTTTCGTGTCCGCGGTTTCGTGTAATCCATTGCTCACCCCGATGACACCGTTGCTATGTACTCTGACCTCAACGACTTTCTCGCCGATCTCGATCGCAAACGGCTGCTCGCGCGCATCGCCGAGCCGGTGAGTCCGGACCTCGAGATCGCGGCTGTCACCGATCGCGCGTGCAAGGCTCCCGGAGGCGGACCGGCGCTCCTCTTCGACAAACCGACCGGCTACGACATGCCGGTCGCCACCAACATCTACGGATCGAACGAGCGCATGTGCCTCGCGCTCGGCGTCAGGCGCCTCGACGATCTCGCGAAAGAGATCGACGAGCTGATGACGCCGCAGATGCCCGAAGGGATCATGGACGCGCTGAAGATGCTGCCGATGGTCGGCCGTCTGCGCGACCTGATGCCGAAGACGGTGAGCGACGCGGCATGCCACGAGGTCATCCAGCGCGACGGGACGCTCGACGCGCTGCCGATTCTCAAGTGCTGGCCCGAAGACGGCGGCCGCTATATCACCTTTCCGCTGGTCTTCACGAGAGATCCCGAGACCGGGACGCGCAACATCGGCGTCTACCGCATGCAGGTGTTCGACGGCCGCACGACCGGCATGCACTGGCAGCGGCACAAAGGCGGCGCGCAGCACTACCGCGTCGCGGAGCGCATGAACAAGCGGCTCGAAGTCGCCGTCGCATTGAGCGCCGAGCCGGTTCTCCCGTACTGCGCGACCGCGCCGATGCCCGAAGGGCTCGACGAACTGCTGCTCGCTGGTTTTCTCTCCCGGCGCCGCCTCGAGATGGTGAAGTGCGTGACCTGCGATCTCGAGGTGCCGGCCAGCTCGCACATCGTGCTCGAGGGCTACGTCGAACCGGGCGAGCGCCGGCGCGAAGGTCCGTTCGGGGACCACACCGGCCTCTATTCGCAGCCGGACGACTTTCCGGTGTTCCACCTCACCTGCATCACGCGGCGCACGCGTCCGACCTACCTCACGACGGTGGTCGGTGTGCCGCCGATGGAGGACTACTACCTCGGACTCGCCAGCGAGCGCATCTTCCTGCCGATGATCAAGAAGACGCTGCCCGAGATCGTCGACATGCATTTTCCGGCCGAAGGCATCTTCCACAACCTCGTGCTCGTCTCCATCGACAAACGCTATCCCGGCCACGCGCGGAAGATCATGAACGCGTTCTGGGGGCTCGGCCAGTTGATGTTCTCGAAGACGATCGTCGTCGTCGACAAGGACGTCGACGTGCAGGATCTCAGTCAGGTCGCATGGATCGTCGGCACGCACATGGATCCGCTGCGCGACGTGCAGATGACGAAGGGTCCCGTGGACGATCTCGACGACGCCGCCGACCTGCCGGCGTTCGGCGGAAAGATGGGAATCGACGCGACGCGAAAGTGGGCGTCGGAGGGCTACACACGATCGTGGCCGGCACGAGTCGCGACGACCGAAGCCGCCGGGCGCAGAGCCGCTGAGATCTTCGGCCGCCTGCGTCAACCAGCGTCATAGCGCGATCCTTCGCCGCGTTTTTGGTCCATACTGTGCGCCATGCGAACTCGATTCACGTTGTTGCTGGTTGGCATCGCCGCGTCCGCGGTCATGTTCGGCTACGCGCAGACGCCGGCGCCGCAGGCCGCGCACCGCTTCCAGCAGATCGCCCCCGGCGTCTACAGCGCGATGGCGACTGGAACATTGAACGTCGGATCGAACTCATGCGTGATCGTGAATCAGGATGAGGTGCTGATTGTCGACTCGCACATCTCGCCGGAGTCGGCGCGTGTGCTGCTCCGCGAGATCAAAACGATCACCGACAAGCCGGTGCGGTTCCTCGTCAACACGCACTTTCACTTCGATCACGCCAACGGCAATCAGGTCTTCACCGCGCCAGTTGACATCGTCGGACACGAGTTCACGCGGCGCAAACTCCTCGGCGACGTCCTGGCGACAGGCACGATCTTCGCGGAGTCGCTCGCCGGATTGCCGGGTCAGATCGACCAACTCAAGCAGCGCGCTGCGGCCGAACAGGACGCCGCCGCGAAGGCGCGGCTCGAACAGCAGGTTCGCGTCCAGCAGGCGTATGCCGAGCAGGTCAAGGAAGTGAAGCCGACGCCGCCCAACGTCACGCTGAGCGACCATCTCACGTTGTTTCGTGGCGATCGCGAGATCCGGCTGATCCATCTCGGTCGCGCGCACACTGCCGGCGACGTCGTCGTCTTCCTGCCGCGCGAGCGCGTCGTCTGCACCGGCGACATGCTCGTAGCCGGTATCTCGAACCTTTCCGACGGCTACGTCAATGAATGGCCGGACACGATCGAGAAGCTGCGCGCGCTCGATTTCACCGACGTCGTCCCCGGCCACGGCGATCCGTGGAAAGGGAAGGAGAAGATCGATCACTGGCAGGCCTACTTGCGCGACATCTGGCAGCAGGCGAGCAAGCTCCACGATCAGAAAGTGCCGGCGGCAGATGCGGCGAAGCGCATCGACATGACCGCGCACAAGAACCACTACCCGACGATCACCGCGCCCGGTGTCGCGCCAATCGGCGTCGTCCGGATGTACGACGTGATGGACGGCCGCGCGGACAGAGATTGATCCACCATTCCTGATCGACGGCGGTGCTGTCGCCGCCGTCGACTCGTGCCGATAAGCTGACCGGGGTTTTCAACATGCCAGCCGATTTCTCCAGTTTCTCGACGTCCCGGACGCGAGCCAGGCGTGTGTTGCTCACCGTGATCATCGGCGTTGCGCTGCTGTTACTCCTGTTCGGAGGCCCTCTCCGGACGGTCCCCGCCGGACATGTCGGCGTGAAAGATTTCTTCGGAAACGTGTCGGCCGACGCGCTCTCGCCCGGCATTCACGTGGTCGTTCCGTTGACCGGGGTCGTGCGGATGTCGGTCCAGACCCAGGAGATCAAGGAAGTCGCCGAGGTGCCCTCGCAGGAAGGGTTGATCCTCAACCTCGAGACGTCGCTGCTGTACCAGCTCGATCCCGCCAAGGCGGCGGAGATTTACAAGACCGTCGGTCCCGATTATGTCGGCACGATCGTCGAGCCGCAGTTCAGATCGGCCATTCGTGAAATCACCGCGTCGTACGAAGCGAAGGCGCTGTACTCCGCGGAGCGCGAGCGGATCGCCGGGGAAATCTTCGCGCTGTTCCGGCGCCTGGCCAGCGACCGCGGCATCATCGTGCATCAGGTCCTGTTGCGAAAGATCGGGTTGCCGCCGGTGGTCGCCAATGCCATTCAGGAAAAGCTTCGCCGCGAGCAGGAAGCGGAGCAGATGAAGTTCGTGCTGCAAAAGGAACAGCAGGAGGCGGAGCGCAAACGCATCGAGGCGCAGGGCATCGCCGACTTCCAACGCATCGTCGCGCAGGGCATCAGCGCGCAGCTGCTCGAGTGGAAAGGCATCGAGGCGACGGAAAAGCTCGCCTCGAGCAACAACACCAAAATCGTGGTCATCGGCAACACGAAAACCGGTTTGCCGATCATCCTTGGGGAAAAGTAGCGCGTTGGACGACAATGCCGGGTATGGCTGCTCCCGGCCCATCCAATAGCTTCGTTCAACGTCTCATTGGTGCTGCCGCGCTCGACGCTGCCATCTACGAAGAAGTCGAGGCCGATCGCACCGCGACAGGCCAGGCGCTCCTCGTCGTGATCCTATCCAGTGTTGCCGCCGGCGTCGGTGCCCGCGGCTTCGGCGGCGCGTCGCCGGGCACGATGGTCTTCATGACGATCGGCGCGCTCCTGGGCTGGGCGGCGTGGGCGCTGGTGACGCTGCAGGTCGGCGGCCGGCTGATGCCGGAGCCGCAGACGCGTGTAGACATGGGCGAGCTGCTCCGCACGATTGGCTTCGCCAACGCGCCGGGACTGCTGCGCGTGTTCGGCATCATCCCCAGCGTCAGTAAACCCGCGTTCGCGATCGCGGCGGTATGGATGCTGCTCGCGATGATCGTCGCCGTACGTCAAGCGCTCGACTACACGAGCACGAGTCGCGCGGTGATCGTCTGCGCGATCGGATGGGTCCTGTCGCTCGCGATCTCACTCGTCATCGGCTTGTTCTTCGGTCCACCGGTGTCGTAGTCCTCGAGCGTGTTTGATAAGATCACCCGTTGGGGATGACGGTCTCGGACGCAGAACTCACCTCGCTCGCGGCTTCACACGACATCATCAGCCTCGGCATCGTCGCCGACGAGGCGCGCCGGCGCCGCCACGGCACGCATACGACGTTCGTCCGCGTGGCCGGCGTCCCGATGGCCGACGCCGCGGCGCCGAGTCCCTCGCCGCTCGCCGGTGAAGTCCGGATCGTCGGCACCCCGGCCAGCCGTGCCGTCGCGGTCGCGCGCGTCGCACAGGTGGCCGCCGCGATCGACGGATCCCGCGTGCCCCTGACTGGATTCTCGCTCGCCGATCTCGAGGAGCTGTCGGCGCGCGAAGGCGTCACGCTGCGCGCCTTGCTGGAAGAGCTCCGCGCGGCCGGACTGGAGCTCGTCGCCGAGGCGCCGTTCGATCGGCTGCACGATGCCCGTCGATCGATCGAGGAGGTCAATATCGCCGGTCTCGCGCTGGCGCGGCTGACCATCC
Source organism: Vicinamibacterales bacterium (assembly GCA_036848175.1). GTDB lineage: Bacteria > Acidobacteriota > Vicinamibacteria > Vicinamibacterales > CAVVIG01 > QHWF01. The sequence goes on from DAIUKO010000401.1 coordinate 4,748, forward strand.
ATCGGTCGCCGGCGGCGGATCCGGTGCCACTGCTCAAAGCCGTCGCCGATCTGCAGCGGACGGTTGCAGTCATCCGCGCCTTCGCCCCGCTGCCGCGTGCAGTCAATCCTGCCGTCCCGACCACCGGCTACGACGACATCAAGCGCGTCGCGCTCGCCCGCGTCATCGTCGACAACATCGCGTCGATTCAGGTGGACTGGGCGCTCTACGGGCCAAAGCTCGCGCAGGTCGCGCTGACCGTCGGCGCCGACGATGTGGACGGCGTCTCGGCGGAAGACGACCTGACCGAAGGGCGCCGCCGCGCGCCGCTCGAAGAGATTCGCCGGAATATCCGCGCGGCGAGCCAGGAGCCCGTCGAGCGCAACGGCCGGTTCGAACTCCTTCGATGACACATTTCCGTACAAGAGTCCGGTTGGGCGCCGTCGGGTATTTGAACGCGCGTCCGCTCGTCTACGGCCTCGATCGATCGCCGAGATTCGACGTCCGCTACGACGTTCCGTCGGAGTGCGCGCGTCTTCTGCACGCCCACGCGATCGATGTCGGCCTGATTCCATCGATCGAATTCCTCCGCGGCGGCCCCTACCAGATCGCGCCGGATCTGGCGATCGCGTCGCGAGGGCCGGTCGCGTCGGTGGCGATTTTCACGACGAAGCCGATCCCCGACGTCCGATCGATCGCGCTCGACACCAGCTCGCGCACGTCGGTGGCGCTCGTCAGCGTCCTGTGCGCGCGCCGCTTCAAAATCGAACCGCGCCTCGAATCGCGGGGCCCGGATCTCGACGACATGCTCGCACGCTGCGACGCCGCGCTGATCATCGGCGACAACGCCCTCTTCCAATCACCAATCGTCAATAAATCCGCAATCCCCAATCCGCAATCCGCAATCGAGAAGATCGATCTCGGCGCAGAGTGGACCGCGCTGACCGGATTGCCGTTCGTATGGGCGTTCTGGGCCGGACGGCCCGGCGCGCTCGACGGCGCCGACGTCGCTGCGCTGCAGCAGGCCAGGGACGAAGGGGTCGACCGGCCTGACGAGCTCGCGCGCGAATACTTGTCCGGCACGCCGGAACGACAGGCCGCGGGCGCCCGCTACCTGCGCGACAATATCAAGTACTATCTCGGCGACGACGAACGGGCGGGACTGGAAACGTTTTACCGCTACGCCGCGGAAGCGGGTCTTGTGTCGAGTCCAGGCGAGCTTCGATTCTTCGAGGAGAGTCGTGCGGCGGGCCTGAACGGGCCGCCCTACGAGGAAACGTGAGTATCGACCAGGCGGCGGCAAGCGTTCGAGCGGGTCAGCGCCTCACGAGAGACGAAGCGCTCGTGTTGTATCGCGACGCGCCGACGTCGCTTCTCGGCCAGCTCGCCGACGCCGTTCGCGCGCGCAAGCATCCGAACGGCATCGTCACCTACATCATCGA
>DAIUKO010000402.1:0-6161 GCA_036848175.1 Vicinamibacterales bacterium
CGACGCCGTTGGAGCGGATGAGGACTTCGACGATTTCGAGCGCCTGCTCGCCGTTATCGGGCTGCGACACGAGGAGGTTGTCCAGATCGACGCCGAGCTTCTGCGCATAGGCCGCATCGAGCGCATGCTCCGCGTCGACGAATGCGGCCATCCCACCGAGTTTCTGCGCCTCCGCGATCACCTGCAGCGCGAGCGTCGTCTTGCCGGACGATTCCGGTCCGAAGATTTCGACCACGCGTCCGCGAGGTACGCCGCCGACGCCGAGCGCGTAGTCGATGCTGATGGCGCCGGTGGGGATGGCGTCGATCGGCTGGATGGCGCCCTTCTGACCGAGGCGCATGATCGACCCCTTGCCGAACTGCTTTTCGATCTGGCCGACGGCGAGATCGACGGCCCGGGCTCGCTCCCGGTCCTGACGGTCATCTCTTCCTTCACGGACGTCGCGTACTTCGCGTTCGATTGCCATGTTCAACAGCCCTCCGGAGGCTGAGCCATTCTAGAAACGCATCTGGCGAAAGTCAAGCGCCAAATCGTGCAGCGGCCGTCGTGAAACTGCTGTGCATCAAACGTTTAAAGACAGTGACGACTTTCGCCTGTCTGCCCGAAAAGTTGCAGAATCTGCCATGATATCGGCCCTGATGCCTAGCCCGATTGGCCACGCGCTCGCCGGTGCTGCCGCAGCGTGGGCGGCCGATCTCGTGCCGGGCGACCGCGTGTGGCGAACTGCACCGCGATACGCCTCGTGGTACGCGAAAGCGGGTAATGGCCTGACGCTGGCCTGCGTATGTTTGGCAGTTCTGCCAGACATCGATCTCGTCATGTTGCCATTCACGCCGCAGGTGCATCGAACCGCGACGCATAGCATCGGCGCTGTCCTTCTAGTGGGCCTGGTCGCCGCCGTCGTCGCGAGGATTGGACGGCGTCCCGTCGCGCGCGTATCGCTGATGTGCGCGACGGCATACGCCACGCACCTGCTGCTGGACTGGCTCGGCGCCGATCGCTTCCCGCCATTCGGACTGCAGATGTTCTGGCCCTTCAACGACGGATGGTTCATCTCGGGCTGGGATCTCTTCCCGCAGACCGCACGGCGTCAGTTACTGTCGCCGGCGATCATCAGGTTGAATGTGATCGCGATCGCGCAGGAGACGGCGATCCTCCTTCCGATCGTCGTGGCGCTGTGGCTAGTACGTGTAAAAGCCCTGGCCGGACTTGCGGCCGAGCCGGCCGGCCGCGACCATGCGGCGCAGTAGCGGGCAGGGCCGGTACTTCGGATCCCCGAGGCCGTCGTGCAGCACCGTCATGATGGCCAGGCACACGTCGAGCCCGATGAAGTCCGCCAGCGTGAGCGGACCCATCGGATGATTCATGCCGAGCTTCATCACCGTGTCGATCGCTTCGGGCGTACCGACGCCTTCCATCACGGCGTAGATCGCTTCGTTGATCATCGGCATCAGCACGCGGTTGGCGATGAAGCCGGGATAGTCCGCCGCTTCGACCGAGGTCTTTCCGAGCTGCGCGCACAACTCCGAGGCCGTTCGCATCGAGCCGTCCGACGTCGCCTGACCGCGAATGAGCTCGACGAGCGTCATCAGCGGCACCGGGTTCATGAAGTGCATGCCGAGCACCTGGTCCGGCCGCTTGGTCGCCGCGCCGAGCAGCGTGATCGAGATTGACGAGGTGTTCGAGGCGAGAATGACTTCGGGTTTGACGAACGCGTCGAGGCTGGTGAAGAGCGTGCGCTTGGCTTCGGCGTCCTCGACGATCGCTTCGACGACGTAATCGATGTCTCCGAGGCCCTCAATCGACGTGTTCGTGGTGAGCCGCGCCATCGTCTGGTCACGGATCTCCGCGGTGAGCTTGCCCTTCTCGACGAACTTCCCGAGACTCTTCTCGATCGATTTGCGCGCGCGGTCCAGCATCGGCTGCGCGACGTCGATGAGGCGAACGGTAAAGCCCGCCTGCGCGAACACCTGGGCGATGCCGTTGCCCATCGTGCCGGCACCAATGACGCCAATCGTCTTGATGGTCACATTCGCTCGACGGCGAGGGCCACGCCGTTACCACCACCCAGACACAGCGTCGCGATGCCGCGCGTCAGATTGCGGCGCTTCAGCGCGTAGAGGAGTGTCGTCAGGATGCGTCCGCCGCTCGAACCGATCGCGTGACCGAGCGCGACGGCGCCGCCGTGCACGTTGACCTTCCCGGGATCGATCCCCAGCTCGTTGAGCACGGCCACGGCCTGCACCGCGAACGCTTCGTTGAGCTCGAACAGATCGACGTCCTTCAGATCCCAGCCCGTCTTCTCGACGACGCGCTGCACCGCTTCGACTGGCGTCATCAGGACGAACTTCGGCGCCAGGCCGCTGGTCGCCTGCGCGACGATGCGCGCGAGCGGCGCGAGACCGAGCGACCTCGCGCGCTCCGCATCCATCACGACGAGCGCCGACGCGCCGTCGTTCACGCCCGGCGCGTTGCCGGCGGTGACCGAGCCATCCTTCTTGAACGCCGGCTTCAGCGCTTTCAACGACTCGGCGGTGGTGTCGGCGCGGATCGATTCGTCGCGGTCGACGACGATCGGCGGACCCTTCTTCTGCGCGATTTCGATCGGCAGCATTTCCTCTTTGAAGGCGCCCTCTTCGGTCGCGCGCGCCGCCTTCTGATGGCTGCGCGCGGCGTACTCGTCCTGCGCCTCGCGGCAAACCTTGTAGTGCTCGGCGACGACTTCGCCGGCGTTGCCCATGTGGCACTGCTCGAACGCGCACCACAGGCCGTCGTGAATCATCGAGTCGATGACTTCGCCGTTGCCCATCCGCAAACCGTCGCGAACGCGCGGCAGGAGGTAGGGGCAGTTGCTCATCGACTCCATGCCGCCCGCGACCGCGACGTCGATGTCGCCGGCGCGGATGCCCTGGTCGGCGAGCATGACCGCCTTCAACGCCGAGCCACACACCTTATTAATAGTGAGCGCGGCGACGTGGTCGGGCAGGCCGCCGTTGAGCGCCGCCTGACGCGCAGGACTTTGCCCGAGGCCCGCCGACACGACGTTGCCCATGATGCACTCGTCGACGATGTCGGGGTCGATGCCGGCGCGCCGGACCGCTTCGCGCACGACCATTGCGCCGAGCTCCGGCGCGGTGAAACCCTTGAGGACGCCGAGGAATTTGCCGGTCGGGGTTCGAACGGCACTGACGATCACCGATTCGCGCATCGATCAGGTTCTGATGGTGATGCTGGCGACGGCGTCGTCGCCGAGCAGCGATTGCAGTCGTTTGAGGATCAGGGGTGTCGAACGTTTGATCTCGTGCGCCCACTGCGCGCTCGTCGTCTCGACGATGAGGACGCCGCCTTCGAGCTTCACGGCGGTCGCGCGCGCGAGCGCAGGACCGACGGCGGCGCTCCACGCAAATTCGACTTTGCCGTCCGAGAGCGGCATGTCGTGGAGCAGGAGCCGCAACGCACCGGGCAGAGCATGAGTCAGCGGACGCATCGGACAACTGATCTTATCATTCAGCTGTGCGACTGATTCTGGCGTCGGCCTCGCCGCGGCGCGCCGAGCTGCTGCGTGCGGCGGGATTCGACTTCGACGTGATGCCGACCAACGTCGACGAATCGATGCGTGCGGGCGAATCACCCTACGCCTACGTGCGGCGCCTGGCCGCGGATAAATCCGCTGCCGGATTGGCAGCCCTGAAAGGCTGCGCTCGAGCCGTCACGACCGTCGGAACGGTTCGCGAGACACCGATCGCGCAGGCCTTCAGCCCTGCTGACGCGATCATCCTCGGTGCCGACACGGCGGTCGTCGTCGACGGCGACATCCTTGGCAAGCCGCGCGACGACGAAGACGCGGCGGCGATGCTCCGGCGTCTGTCCGGCCGCCGGCATGACGTGATGACGGGTGTCAGCCTGCGGCACGGCGCGTACGAAGTCGGGCGCGTCGAAACAACCGGCGTGATCTTCACGGCACTGAGCGACAAGGACGTGAAATGGTACGTGGCGAGCGGGGAAGGGCGGGACAAAGCGGGCGCCTATGCCATTCAGGGTCTGGCGTCGCGCTTCATCCCGCGGATCGAGGGCTCGTACTCGAATGTCGTCGGCCTTCCGGTCGCGTGCGTAGCCGAGCTCCTCAGAGACTTTTCAACGACCCGATCAGTTATGCCGTGACGGTCCGCCGCACGCCGACGGGCGATTCGACTCGGGCGCCGACGCCCGCCTCGGTGAGACGCGCGAGCGTGAACGCGGCAATCGCCATCTCGACATCGCGCACGGCGACGTCGAAGTAGTGTCCCGTCGTCACGAGATTGATTGCGATCGCGACGAGCCAGGCGGCCGCGACGTACCCGCCAAGCTGCGTAAGGCCGCCGAGGATGACCAGCCCGACGATCATCTCGATGACGCCAACGACATGCATGAAGGCCGCGGCGCTGATCGGCAGCGCGTGCGCGGCGAGCGGACTGAGATACGCCGGCCAATCGGCCAGGATGTTGAAGAATTTGTCGAGTCCCGCCAGAAACGCCGCGCCGCCCAGCCCCGCTCGCAGAGCCCACCACGCGGCCGTCAAACGATCCGTGTTCATGAGAACCTCCATGCCTGGAATGGAGTCGGAGGGGCGGCGAAAGGTGACAATGGGTCAGCTTGCAACCGATCGACGGCCCAGCGACTCTAATGAACGTGGGCATTCTGCTCGAGACTGCAACCCTGCCGGACGCAGACATCGTCGCGCGCATTCGTAACGGCGAAAGCGCCCTGTTCGAAGTCCTGATGCGGCGCCACAACCAGCGCGTGTATCGCATGGCGCGCGCGGTCGTGAAGGACGAGACCGAGGCCGAAGACGTGATGCAGCAGGCGTACATCAACGCCTTCACGCATCTCCATCAATTCGAGCAACGCGCCCAGTTCTCGACGTGGCTCATACGAATCACGCTGCACGAGGCGCTGGCACGGCGCCGCCGCAGAAACGTGGAGGCGTCGGCAGCCATGACGGATAGAGACCAGGACGGAGAGCTCATGGACGAGCTGATTGCACCCGACCCGGATCCCGAAAGGCAGGCCTATGCCGCCGAGCTCGCGCAGGTGCTCGAGGACGCGGTCGATGGGCTGCCCGAGGCGTATCGAATCGTTTTTGCCCTTCGGGACGTCGAAGGGTTGAGCACGGCGGAGACGGCGGCCGGCCTCTCGATCGGCGAAGAGGCGGTCAAAACCCGGCTGCATCGGGCCCGGGCGATGTTGCGGCGTACGCTTGCCGAACAGTTCGGGGCGGCGAGTGCACGGGCGTTTCAGTTCCACGCGTCGCGATGCGACCGCGTCGTGTCAGCCGTGCTCGCCAAGATCCTCCAGGGGCCCCAGAAGTCGCAGTGAAAGAGACGAGCTTCCAGGGTGCATGAGCCTTGCATCGCACCGGCAGTCGGGCTATTCTGACGCGACCTCTTTCCCGGAAGTCCTTATGACACATCGAAATATCAAAATCGCCGCGACCGTTATTGTGCTCGTCACGGCCTTCGTCGGGTTGATGTACGCCACACTGCGCGAAGGCACCGAGTACTACAAGCATGTCGACGAAGTGATGACGACGCCGCAGCAGTGGGAAGGGAAGCGGCTGCAGCTCCACGGCTTCGTGGTGCCGGGATCGATCTACATCAAGCCCAGCACGCTGGAATACAAGTTCAAAGTCCAGAACAAGGGCTACGTCATCGACGCGTCGTACAAAGGCGTCGTGCCCGACACGTTCAAGGACGATTCCGAGGTCGTGCTGAAGGGGCAGTTGACGGGGTCCGGCTTCCACACCGACGACATCATGGCGAAGTGCCCGTCCAAATACGAAGCAGCCAAGAAAATCGGTTAGCTGGCGGAGGTCCGTTCGATGGCTTCGCTCGGGACATTTCTATTACTGGCGGCGTTCGTCGTCTGCAGTTACGCCGCCGGAGTATCGGTTGCGGGTGCACGGCTCCGCTCGCGCCGGCTGATTGAGAGCAGCATCGGCGCGTTCTATCTCGTCGCCGCGCTGATGACCGTCGCGTCGGCCGTCATCGTCAACGCCTTCCTCACCGACGACTTCACCATCCGCTACGTCGCGCACTACTCGGACAGCGTGCAGCCGTTCTTCTACAAAATCACGTCGTACTGGGGCGGGCTCGACGGCTCGATCATGTTCTGGGTGTTCCTGC
>DAIUKO010000403.1:0-6135 GCA_036848175.1 Vicinamibacterales bacterium
CGTTCGCCGTGATTCAATGGGGACGAGCACGGACGCTAAAATGAGGCGCAACACCTGTTGATTTCAGCCGGAGAAGTGGAGGTCTCGATGCCTCGCGAGGCTAAGTTGTTCGAATCTGCCAAGGGGTCACCGTCACGAGCTCTATTTAGGCTCCAAGGCAACATCCCGCCGAACTGGATCGCGCGTGCCCGCGGCTCGCGCAAGAGCCTCGAGCCCGATCTCGTCGCGTCGATGAAACGGTTGCGGAAGTTGAGGAAGAGCCGACCGAAAGCGCACGCGACGATCAAGGCCGCCGAACAGGAGCTCAAGGCGCTGCTCAAAGCGTGGGAGCTGGCTTACCGGAAGGAGTCCTTCTACAACGGCCTGCGCGCGTTCCTCGAGGTGAGCCGCGACGGCGAGAGCAAGCGTTGACTCACCGATCGAATCGGCCGTCGACATCGCCAAGGAGCGAGCTTGAGATCAGGGTAGCGTCAGCGTAGCGGTTTGGCCCCGAAATCGACCGGAAACGGCCGGCGACCGCACGCCATCACCGACGAGAGATCTTGCGAGTTTCCGAGCGATTTGCCGAAACAACGAGGCGAGAATTCAGAATCGCCCACAAAAAAGGCCTTCAACCGACAATGACCGTCGATCAAAGGCCGATTTGTTTGATCTGAATTGGTCGGGGCGAGAGGATTTGAACCTCCGACCCCTCGGTCCCGAACCGAGTGCTCTACCAGGCTGAGCCACGCCCCGACCGAGGCGAAGACCCATTGTAACCCACCTTCCGGTATAGTGGCGCTTCCGACGGGCCGCTCGCTCCCACGCTGCCCACAGAGGTTGCTCATTCAGCGGGAATTCACCGGCAACGCACGCTTCGAAATCCGCCGCCGCCTCGGCGGCGGCGGCTTTGGCATCGTTTACGAAGCGTTCGATCGCGAGCGCCGGCGCCGCGTCGCGCTCAAGACGCTTCGTCACGTCGATCCCGCAGCGCTCTACCGCTTCAAGCAGGAATTTCGATCGCTGACCGACGTCGCCCATCCGAACCTCGTCACCTTGTACGAGCTGCTGTCGGAAGGGGACGAATGGTTCTTCACGATGGAGCTCGTCCACGGCGTGCCGTTCACCGAGCATGTGCGCTGGAACACCGCCGTCGCGCACGCTCGCCTGAACGAGCGATCGGACGACGCGATCACGCACACCGTCAAGATCACTTCAGGCGAAGTCTGGCCGGCGCCCGCACGCATTTCGGTTGGCGGGATCCTCGACGTCGCCAGGCTGCGCCGCGCGCTCGCACAGGTCGCCGATGCGATCTGCGCGATTCATGAAGCCGGCATCCTGCACCGCGACATCAAGCCGTCGAACGTGTTGATCACGCCGGAAGGGCGCGCGGTGCTGCTCGACTTCGGTCTGGTCTCGGATACGCGATCGACCGGCTCACCGCGCGACCCGCGCGTCGCCGGCACACCCGCGTACATGTCACCGGAACAAGCGGCGGGCGATGTGGTCACCGCCGCGACCGACTGGTACAGCTTCGGCGTCATGCTGTACGAAGCGCTCGTCGGCGAGTTGCCGGCCGTGAACACCGATACCGAGCTGCCTCCCTCCCCGCGTCCGCGCATCCGAGCGCCGATCGATCTCGATCCGGCGAACGTCCCGGCTGACTTGAGCTCACTGTGCCTCGATCTGCTTCGGGAAGAGCCGGACGCGCGCCCAACCGACGCCGACGTGATGCGCCGGCTGATGCAGGACGCGGCTCGTGGCGCGGCGGTGGGCGGATCGATGACGCCTCGGGCGGATTCGCCCTTCATCGGACGCGAGCGCCATCTCGCCGCGCTGCTCTCCGCGTTCGATGACAGCCGTGCGGGCCGCACGATGCTCGCCTTCGTGCGCGGCCGTTCCGGCATGGGGAAAACGGCGCTCGTCCAGCAGGCTCTGCAGCAGATCCGCGAGACGGCGCCGGCATCCGTCATCTTGACCGGGCGGTGCTACGAACGCGAGTCGGTTCCGTTCAAGGCGCTCGACAGCCTGGTCGACGCCGTCGCCGTCCATCTCCAGAATCTGCCGGCCGCGGACGTTCATCACGCGCGGCCGTTCGACCTGGCGGCGCTCGCGCGCCTGTTTCCCGTGCTCGGCGACGTCGATTCCGCGGCCAACGCCCGGACGATCGCCGACTCACAGGAATTGCGCCGCCGCGCCTTCGCGGCATTCCGCGCCTTGATGTCGGGGCTGGCCGCGCGGCGGCCGCTGGTCCTGTTCATCGACGATTTACAGTGGGGCGATCTCGACAGCGGCGCGCTCCTCGCCGATCTCGTCCGGCCGCCGAATGCGCCGCATCTCCTGCTCATCGGTACCTATCGCCTCGAGGACAGCGACAGCAGGGTGTTCCTCCGCAATGTCCTGCCGCAATTGCGGCAGGCGGCGGATACGCGCGACATCGACGTCGGGGAGTTGACGCCAGACGAGTCACTGCAACTTGCCCTCGCGATGACCGGCGGCAACGATGCGGCGGCCGCGGCACGCGCGCGCGTCATCGCGGAAGAGTCAGGCGGCAGTCCGTTTTTCATCGACGGTCTCGCGCGCTACGCCGACGAGGGCGGCGGCGCCGTTCGTCTCGAGCACGTGATCGACGCGCGCGTGTCGCAGTTGCCCGACGCCGCGAGACATCTCCTCGAGCTCGCCGCGCTGACCGGCCAGCCGCTCGATCTGGGGGTCGCGGCCGCCGCGTCGATCGTCGAAGGCGATCAACAGCAGACGCTCAGACTGCTGCAGGTGCGCCGGCTGGCGCGAACGCGCGGACCCGACTGGCCGGCGCTCGAGGTCTACCACGATCGCATTCGCGAATCGATCGCGGCGCACATTCCTCCGGACACCGCGCGGCTCTATCACCGGCGGCTCGGCGAAGCGTGGGAGGCCTCGGGCCGCGGCGATCCGGAAGTCGTCGCGACGCATTACGAGGCGGCCGGCCAGACCGATCGTGCGGCGCACTTCGCCAGCCTGGCCGCCGCGCGCGCCGAGGACGCGCTCGCCTTCGATCGGGCCGCACGCCTCTACCGCTGGGTGATCGATCTGCGCGCGCATCCGCCGGACGAACAGCGCCGCCTGTGGACGAAGTTGGGCGATGCGCTCGCCAACGCCGGCCGCGGCGACCAGGCGGCACTCGCGTTTCTGGCCGCGGCGGCACGCTCGCCGACCGACGAGGCGGCGGACCTCGAGCGCCGCGCCGCGGAGCAGCTGCTGCGCATCGGCAAGATCGACGAAGGCGTCGCCGTGCTGCGCACGGTACTCGGTCGCGTCGGTTTGAAGATCGCAGCGACGCCGGCCAGCGCACTGCTGTCGATCGCCGGCCATCGCGCGCTCATCGGACTGCGCGGCCTCACCTTTCAGGAGCGTCCGGCCGACGATGTGCCGCCGGCGATTCTGCGGCGGCTCGACGCCTGCTGGACCGCGGCCGTCGGTCTGTCGATGGTCGATACGATTCGCGGCACCGACTTCCAGCAGCGCAACCTGCTGCTGGCGCTTCGCGCCGGCGAGCCGCGCCGCGCCGCGCTGGCGCTCGCGATGCAGATTCCCAACACGTCGTTCGGCGGCGGCGCGCGGCGTCTCGCGCGGACTGAACGGCTCGCCGAGACGGTGATACGGCTCGCCGAGCGGATGGATCATCCGCACGCGCTCGGCTACGCGACGATCAACGTCGGGATCGCGTACCGGCTGCACGGCCGCTATCGCGACAGCTTCGAGCAGATCGAGCGCGGCGCCGCGATCCTCCGCGACCGCTGCACCGGCGTCTCCTGGGAGCTGGAAAGCGCCCGCATCATGATGATGGAAAACCTGCTGTGGCTCGGCCGCTGGAACGAGATGTTCGAGCGCCTGCCGGAATTCCTGCAGGAAGCCGAAGCGCGCGGCGACGTCTACGGCGCGACCTACGTCGGCGTGCGCATTTTGCCGCTGCAGTGGCTCGCGCGAGATCGGCCGCGCGAAGGCCGCGACGAAGCGCGGGACGCGATCGCGCGATGGTCGGCGCAGGGATTCCACCTGCAGCACTACAACGCGCTCTTCTCTCAGGTGGATGCCGACCTCTATTCCGGCGACGGCGCCGCCGGCCTCGATCGGCTCGCGCGGAGCGCGCGCGATCTCAGACGATCGATGCTGATGCGCCTCCAGGCCGTGCGCATCGAATTCCTGTTCCTGCGCGCGCGGGCGGCGATCATCGCGGCGCTCCAGGGTCAGACCCGGCTGCTCGGTGTGGCGATGCGCGACGCCGAGGGTCTGGAACGAACGCGCGCGCCCTGGGCGCAAGCGCTCGCGTGCCTCGTTCGCGCCGGCGTGGGCTCGATCGCCGACGATCCGCGACGAGTCGCCGCACAACTGGCCGACGCCGAAACGCGCCTCGCCGCGCGCGATCTCGCACATCTTGCCACGGCGAGCCGTCGCTGCCGCGGCGAGATCGTCGGCGGCGCGGAGGGACGCGCATTGTGCGAGGATGCCGATCGCTGGTTCGCCAACCAGCAGGTCGCCAGTCCGCACCGGATGGCGCGATTGCTCGCGCCCGGCGCGTGGTCGCGATAAGGCGCAGAGGCGAGGAGCGGCGCGGCGCTACGGCGTGGACGGCGGTGAGGTGACGGCGATCGTGATGTCGCTTCTCGTCGACAGCGAGCCATCGTTGGCCGTCGCGCGCATGACGTAGGTGCCCGGCTGCTGAAACCGCGCGGTGATTGCCGCCGCGCCGCCAACGACCGGTGTCGAACCGGTCGGTTCGAACGTCACCTTCGCGGGTCCACGAATCTGCATCCACGAAATCGTGAGGCCGCGCGGCCGCGACGGGGCGTTCGAGTTGGTCTGCGCCTGAATCCGCGTCGCGTCGGTTGCCGTCGGACGTCGCGGCGCCGATTCACGCGGCTTCGGGAGCCCATCGTCGGTGACCGCCGCGGTGAGCTTCAACGGCTCGCCAACGATCGCACCCGCCACCGGCGCGATCGTCACCGACGGCGGCTTATTCGGGTCCTCCTGGCCGGGATTCAGATTGCCGCGCGTCATGATGATGCGCTCGGTGATTTCTTCCACCGGATTGGTCAGCTCGCCGTACGCTTTCTCCGTTTTGCCGTTCGCGGTGATCGTCCAGGTCATTGTCTGCTTGCCGAAATCTTTCGGCACGCGGACGCGATAGACCCAGCCCTGACGCCGCGGCAGAAAGTACGTCGGCTGGCCGCGGTCCGGGCCGCCCGGCTCCACGCTGTTCGCCGGCCCGGCCGGAATTGCGAGCTGCTCCTCCCAGTTCCGATTGAAGTAGCCGAAGACCAGATCGAAGCTGCCGTCCGGATTCTTAATCCACCCTTCGAAGTACGGAACGATGTCCTGTCCACTCGCCCACTTCGTCTGCGGGATCGCGGTCGGCAGCTGCCCGCCCTGAGCGAAGGCGTGCGGCGCGAGCGCCGGGCCAAACGGCTGCGCGAGAAGCAGCGCGACGATCCATTTATTCATGCGTCGTCTTCTTCCGCGCTTCGATGCGCTGCTGGTAATCCTCCTCCTCGATGTAGAAGAGGCTCACCCACGCAAAGCTCATCTCGTCGATCGTCCGCTGACCGTAGCCGACCCAGTTCCGCGGGTTCGGGTTGTACTTGTTCGCGGCTGTGTTGTCGTGCCACGCGGTGATGTGAATGATCGTTCCCGCCGGCAGGATCGGCTGCACCTCCTCCGCGTACGGATAGGTGATGTGCCAGCCGAACTGATAGTTGCTGACGCAGCTCAGAGTCTCCGTGCGTGCCGGGCCGGGCCGCGCGGAGTCGGGTCGAATGTCCGGATAAATCGCTTCCATGCACTGCGCCTTGCCGCGATTGTGCATGTGCGGCTGGAACGCCGAGATGACCGCAGGGCGCGGGAGGCGGAAGTATCCGTCGGTGCGCGAGACCTCGCCGGGCGGAATGTCGAGATCGGCGTTGTCGCCCATGTGCTGCGTGAAGGCGACGTACTTCGGCACCTGTCCCTTCGGATAGAGCTTGAATCCGATCGAGACGTTGACGAGCGCCTTCTCACCGCTCGGGTGGAGGTGCAGGTTGAAATGGATCTTCGATCCGGCCTTGATCAGACGGCCCGAGTTCTCCGGGAAGATGTCGCCGTTCTTGCCGAGCGCGTACTCGTTGAAGAAGAAGCCGACCG
>DAIUKO010000404.1:0-6053 GCA_036848175.1 Vicinamibacterales bacterium
TCGTGAGCGTAGCTCAGGAAGAGATCGTTCTCGAATCCGGGCACGAACGCCGTCACGACGACACCAGCCTGAACATTGGCGTTTTGCGGATTCTACAACGGCCGGGCAGAGGGATCGGAGGGGGACGGAGACAACGGAGTTCACAAACGGAGGAACGGAGGTAACGGAGGACGAACGGAGAGCAAACGGGTGTTTCGGATCGGTCGGAAACCTGGAGCGGATCACGAGGTTCGACGGGCCGACCTGCGTAGCAGGTCGGCTAACTGCGGCGGATCGGATCGGAATCGTGAATGGCACTGTAGTCCGAACCATTCACGATTCCGATCCGATTCGCCGCAGTGCGTCGCTTCGCGACGCCCGTCGAACTCGCCTCCGTTCGTCCTCCGTTAACTCAGTTGCTCCGTTTGTGAACTCGGTTTGCTCCGTCGCTCTCCGTTCACCGCGATCGTTCGATCGCGACGGCGTACACGTGGCGCACGCCCGATCCGAACTGGCCGGTGAAGACGACCCACTTCTTGTCGGGCGTGATGTGGACGTTGGGCTCGACGCCGCCGCGGCCGGTGACGTAGTTGTGGGTCGACATGTCGACCAGCTTTTCGCGGGCGACCGTGTCGTGCTGCACGCGCAGCAGGTTGATCCACATCCCGTTGGTCGAGTAAGCGACCTGTGACGGATCGCCGCCGTCGCTCGCGAACATCGTGTCGTCGCGCGAGCTGTTGAAGTGGACGCCCCACCAGTCGCGCTGCAGGTGGTAGCGGATCTTCCGGCCGTCGTCCATGCGCACGCCCGCGATCCAGAAGTCCTGGCTGCGCGGCGTCTGAAGGTCGAACCACACCGTTTTTCCGTCGAAACTCCACCACTCGTGTCCGTTGATCTCCATGTCCATCGAGCGGCGGTGCATCAGCCGCATGCCGGTGCCGTCGGTGCGGATGGTCCACGTGCGATCGAGCTCGTGCCACGTGCCTTCGTGGCAATACAAGAGAAGATGCGGATCGACCGGATTGAACTGCAGGTGATTGAGGTCGCCGTACTGGTGACCGGTCTCGCGCGTCTCGCCGTTCTTCAGGTTCGTGAAGACGAAGGACTGCAGCGACGGATTGAGCGCGCGCGGCGCGAGGCCGTCCTCCTTCTTGACGGAGTACTGCTGATCGGGCGTCAGATCTTCCATCCGCTTGCCCGGAAACATCCGCTGCAGCTGCGGAACGGCTTTACGTGTCGGCGGCTTCGGATGCGTGCCATCGGGATCGACGGCGGCGGCGTTCTTCACCACCGAAAGCGTCTCGTCGGCGTTGATGAGACCGCGGGCGTGCGGAACGGTTCGCGTCTGCTTGGTGTCGATGTTGACCGCGGTGACCGTCTCGCTGGCGCCGGTGCCGAAGTAGATCTCGCGAGTGCGTCGCGCGAAGTATCCGTTGCGCGCGCGCCCCGCCACGATGTCGAGTGCGGCTCCCTTCTTCCCGATCGCCGCGACGTCGATGACGGCGATGCCGTTGGGGGTGTTGACCATCATCTTGTCCCCCTCAGGCGAGAACGCGTTGTCGTGGAAGTAGAGCGTGGATCCGCCGGCCTCGTCTGTCAGCCGAACCACACGATGTCCAGTGTCGGTATCGATCCAGTCCGTCGGCGGCGGTTCCTGCGAGTGGATGACACCACTCGCCGCCGCGAGCGCCCCGACGACAACCCACGCTCTCATCGCTTATGACACCCGCCGACGAGGGCGTCCGCCGAGACGACCATTCGCCCGCGAACTCGCGGCCTTCCGACGGCTCGTGTGACTGCCGACGAGCGCGGCCGCGCTTACGAGCGCCACTCTGGGCTTTCCACCGCTGACATGCATTTTGACGGTCGCGACCTTGATGGTGGCGAGCGACGTCGTCTCGGGATGAGCCTCCAGATAGGCAGTCAAAGTTCGCCTGATCGCCCGCTCTGCCCGAATAGCGGTCGGCCCCTGCGCGTACACAGGCAACCCGGCCACGTAGGCGCTGAACACGCCGGACTCCTCACGCTCGACGATGACTGGAAAATGCGTTGCCACTAAACCACCCCCGCATCCCTCAAGATCCGATGACCAAGCCTTCCGGCGTCATGCCCATGAACCGTGACCCAGATCTCTTTTCCGGTCACCGGATGCACGAACAGCCTATGAGCCCCTTTGCCAGTTCGCTTCTCAACGAATCCAGCAGCCTTCAGTTTGCGAATCACTTCCTTCCAGCTCACTTCAACGAGCGTAACCTACCGCTAGGTTGCGTTCAACGTCAGTTGCGATTCGCATGACGAAACCCGACGCTGACGTCCGTTTCTCACGTCGAAACGAGCACGGATGGCTTTGACAGCGACATGACCCGGGCGTACCGTTCCGGCGCAAGGAGCGGCCATGACCAGAATCGTCGCGCGGCTCGCGGGTGTGGTGGTCCTTCTGCTGATACCGTCGATCGCGCTCGCGCAGGTTGGCGGCAGCGGGTCGATTCAAGGAACCGTGCTCGATACCTCCGATGCCGCGATTCCCGGCGCGACCGTCACGGCGACGAACACCGCCACCGGCGTCGAGACGATCAGGCAGACAACGGCGGCCGGCGTCTACGCGCTCACGCCGCTCCCGCCGGGCACATATCGCGTGAAGGTCACGCTCGACGGTTTCCAGACGTTCGAGCGCGACGGCATCGTCGTCGATGCGCTGAGCGTCGTCGGCTTGAACGTCACGCTCAAGGTAGCTGGCGTCACACAGGATGTCGTCGTGACAGCGGCCGCGCCGCTGCTGGCGACCGCCGACGCGCGGCTCGGCCAGACGATCCGCAACGAGGTCTACACCGCGCTGCCGCTCGTGTTGAACACCGGCGGACCGCGCGATCCGACGGCGTTCATGTTCCTGATGCCGGGCGTACAGTCGATCGGACGCTGGGGCAACGTCATGGGCGGCCAGGACTTCACCACCGACATGTACGTCGAAGGCATTCCTATCACTAACGCGGTCGTGCAGGGCGAAGGCCGCAACCTGCAGTTCGGATTCTCCGTGGACGCGATCGATCAATTCCAGGTCGAGACGAGCGGCACGGCCGTCATGTTCAACGGGCAGGGCGCGTCCAACTACGTCGTCAAGTCGGGCACGAACACGTTTCGCGGCAGCGCCTTCGAGTATTTCCGGAACAAGGCGCTCGACGCGAAGGCGTTCTTCGCGACGGTCAAGCCCGACGACAATCAGCACGAGTACGGCATCACGCTGGGCGGTCCGATCCGGAAGAACCGGATGTTTTTCTTTGGGGCCTTCGATGGCTATCGCGATCGCCGGCAGACGCCGTCAGCCCTCACGTCGATTCCCACGCTCGCGGAGCGCAACGGCGACTTCAGCGCGCTGCCCGTCCTGATTTACGACCCGCGAACGACGCGGCCGAACCCAAACGGCACCGGCTTCGTTCGCGATCCGTTTCCCAACAACATCATCCCGCGCGATCGCATCTCGTCGATCTCGCAGTACTTCCAGTCATTCCTGCCCGATCCCACCAACGCGGGCCTGCAGAACAACTATCTCGGCGGCGCGCTGGCGACCGGATTCAACAATGACAACGTCACCGGAAAAGTCGACCTGACGCTGAACATGCGGCATCAGCTGTCGGTTCTGTTCTCGCACGGCGGACGCACGCAGTCCACGCCGTACCGCGGCGGCAACGCGCAGACGAACCCGCAGGTCGCGCTGCCGCTGCCGTACACGGAGACGCGTCTCGTCGAGGAAATGCCGACGAGCGCGCAGATCAAGCACACGTACGTGCTCGGCTCGCGATGGGTCAACCAGATCAACGCCGGCTTCTCGCGTCTGTCGGTGCCGATTTTCAACGCGACGATCGACGGGCAGTATCCGATCAAGGCGGGCCTGCGCGGGCTGCCGACCGGCGAGGCCGATTCGTCGTTTCCCGAGATTGCGTTTCTTGGACCGAACGCGCCCACGCAGTGGCGCGGCACCGACGCGCGCGCCTTCACGGAGTACCTGAACAACTACACGCTGCAGGACAACCTCACGTGGACTCGCGGCAAGCACGCGATGACCTTCGGTCTGCAGGCGCAGCGCATGGACGCCGACGAGCGCGAGCGCACGTACGGGAGCCTCGCCACGTTCGGCTTCAGCAACGTGCAGACCGCGGGTTTCGGTCCGACCGGAACGCTGCTCCCGACGACCGGCAACGCCTACGCGAGTTTTCTCCTCGGCGAGTTGAACGCGACCACACTGTTTCAGGATTCGCAGGTGGCGACGAGCGGACGGTTCTTCGGGTACTCGTTCTGGGCGCAGGACAACTTCAAATTGAAACCCGATCTGACGCTCAACCTCGGGCTGCGCTACGACATCATGCAGCCGTACACCGAGGTTCACGATCGCTGGTCGTTCCTCGATGCGACGATGGCGAATCCGGCTGTCGGCGGATATCCGGGCGCGCTCGTGTTCGCCGGCGACGGTCCCAACAGCTGCGGATGCCGTACTCCGATCAATACCTATCACGGTGCGCTCGGACCGCGCGTCGGCGTCGCCTACAGCCTGAACGAGCGCACCGTCGTGCGAACGGCCTACGGCATCAACTACTCGCGGCGCGGCGCCGTCGGCGGTCGCGCCGGCGCGCGCAACGGCACCGGCACGCTCGGCTTCTCGGCGAACCCGAGCTTCCCCAGCCCGAACGGATTCGATCCTTCCTACAACTGGAACACCGGCGTTCCGTCGTATCCGGCGCCGCCGTTCTTCGATTCGACGCTCAACACCGGCTTCGTGACCGGCCGCGGAACCGGCGGCGGCGTGACCTACGGCGATCCGGAGATTGGCGGACGTCCGCCGCGCTATCAGAACTGGAATGCCGGCCTGCAGTACGCGCTGGCGCGAACGATGACGGTCGGCGCGACCTACGCGGGCAGCAAGGGCGACTTTCTCGGCAGCAGCACGGGCCGCGGCTTTTACGCGAACCAGCTCGATCCGCGCTTCCTCGTGCTCGGGAATCTCCTGACGCAGCAGGCGACGCCCGCCAACATCGCAGCCGCGCAGGCGATCGTGCCGGGTGTCAACCTGCCCTACGCCGGCTTCAGTGGCACCATCGCCCAGATGCTGCGTCCGTTCCCGCAGTACTCGGGCGTTACCGATGTCTACGGCGACGTCGCGCGTTCCACCTATCACTCGCTGCAGCTCATCGCCGAGAAGCGGCGGTCCGACGACGGGCTGATCGTGTCGTTCAACTACACGTTCAGCCGGACCGAAGACAATCTCACGACGCGGACCGGCTACAACTTCGATCAGGACTGGGCGGTCGGCGCCAACGATCAGCCACACGTCTGGAACGCGATGGTCGTCTACGACGTGCCGTTCGGTGCCGAAGGGAAGCCGGGCAGCGGCAACCCGGTCGTGCGCGCGATCGTCAGGCACTGGCAGATCTCCGGCATCACGCAATTCCGATCCGGCCGCCCGATCGGTACGACCGGTTCGATTACCGCCGCGTGCAATCTGCCGAACGCGGGGACGTGCTACGCCGATTTCGCGCCGGCCTTCACCGGAGCGGTCCGCATCAACGGAGATTATGGCGACGGCGACGTGCTCGGTCCGAATCCGCCGTCGTATCTCGATCGAGCCGCGTTCCAGTCGCCGGCCGCGTTCACCTACGGCAATACGCCGCGGACGCTCGCGTACGATCTGCGCAACCCGAGCTCCTTCAATCAGGATCTCAGCGTCCGGCGAGACTTCCCGATCTCGAGAGTGAAGCTCGGCCTCGGCTTCGACGTGTTCAACCTGTTCAACACGGTCGTGTTCGGAGGGATTCAGACCAACATCACGAACGCCAACTTCGGCCGCGTCAGCTCGCAGGTCAACAACCCGCGCGTCGGACAGATCAAGGTTCGGCTCGAATTTTGAGTTCCGTGTCGCGTAAGTACGGTCGGGCGACCTTCACTCGACAAAAGCGCGCCACGAAGGCACGAAGGCACGAAGAATTCTTTGGTACGAAGAAAGGCCGCTCGACTGAAACGAAAACCTCGCGAATGATCTGCGACCGCATCCACGTGACTTGCGTTGCGCATGGTGATATAGAAGC
>DAIUKO010000405.1:0-6047 GCA_036848175.1 Vicinamibacterales bacterium
ACGCCGACCGTCATGCCGAGGAAGCGGTAGATCTTGCCCATCCACTCCGAGTCGCGGCGGGCCAGGTAGTCGTTGACGGTGACGACGTGAACGCCTTTGCCTTCGAGGGCGTTGAGGTACGCGGGCAGCGTCGCGACGAGAGTCTTGCCCTCGCCGGTTTTCATCTCGGCGATCTTGCCTTTGTGGAGCACGGCGCCGCCGATGAGCTGGACGTCGAAGTGCCGCATGTTGAGCACGCGGCGGCCGGCTTCGCGGACGACGGCGAACGCTTCCGGCATCAGTTCATCGGGCGATTCGCCGTTGGCGACGCGCTGCTTGAACTCGGCAGTCTTCGCGCGAAGTTGTTCGTCCGACAGGGCTTTGGTGCCCGGTTCGAGGGCATTGACCTGGGCCACGATCGGCCGCAGGCGTTTCAGTTCGCGTTCGTTTTGAGTACCGACGACTTTGGCGAGGAGGGTATCGATAACCACGGGAGAATACACACGATTATAACGGCAGATCGCTCGACCAAGCCGTGGCGCTTTGGCCGAGCGTCAGTGATTGGCCGGTTGCGTGAGCAGCGTCAGGGGATTGATCAGCCGGCCGTTCGCCAGAATCTCGTAGTGGAGATGCGCACCGGTCGAGCGCCCGGTCGATCCGATCCGCGCGATGACGTCGCCGCGCTTCACGCGCTGGCCGGGCTTTGCCACGAACGCGCTGAGATGACCGTAGCGCGTCGTCAGACCGAAGTCGTGGCGGAGCACCATGAAGTTGCCATAGTCGCCGTTGTACGCGGCGGACTCGACGACGCCGTCGGCCGTGGCGAAAACCGGATCGCCTTTTTCGGTCGAGATGTCGATGCCCTGATGGTTCGCGGGCTCGCCGGTAAACGGATCCGACCGTCCGCCGAAGTATCCGGTCAACCAGCCGTGTGCCGGCCAGATTGACGGCGTCGCGCCGGCGAGCGCTTCGCGCTGCTCGACGTCGCGGCGCACATAGCGAAGACGATGCTCCAGCCCTTGGAGTAGATCGCGCAGCACACCGAAGGTGTCTTCGGGAGAGGAAAGCGCGGCTTTTGCGATCTCCGAGATTGCGGAGTTCGTCTGAGCGGTGCCGCCTGCGGCGCGCGCTTTCACGACCGCCGGCAGCTTCTGCATCGCCCGCACCTGCGCGGGATCGAGCGTTGACCGGGCACCGAGATCGTTGATGACGGTTTCGAGGGACTCAATCTGCGCGGTCAGCTCGCCGGTGGCGGCGCGATAGCTGCCGTTCTCGACCTTCAGGGAGGCGTTCGAGGAGCGGACCTGATCAAGCTCGACCTTCGCGCTCCAGCGCGCGCCGAGTCCCATCAATATGGGAAGCGCGATCGCGCCGGCAAGCGTCAGGAGCGTCGGACGCAAGCTGAACGTAAAGCGTCTGACGACGCCACTCGAACGATCCGCAAGAACTACGGTATACCGTCGACTACCCATGTACTCCTGTGTACAGAACTATCGACCCGTATGGGCTTGGGCTATAAGGGGATGGACGCGGAAATCGATCGCGTCCGAGCGCGTGCACTCTACCACACCGATCTTTTGTCACCCAAGCACGAAATTGGTGGGCGAAGATCGCGCGAACACTCCGGCCCACCTCAACTGCGGTTCGCGCTAGGATGTGCGTGTGAATTTCCGAGCGTACGTCTTTGTTGCTGTGCTCGCGACTGCACTCGCGACGTCGTCTCGACAGCCGGCGCGCGCGCTGGGCGGACCGGGCGTGACGCCGGTGCCGTGCGCGGATCAAGCGTGGCAGCCTGGCGATCCCGCGTTCGAGGCGCTGCCCGGCGCGAAAGCGATCTTCGGCAAGTACGACGGCGGGCTGTATCGCATCGAGATTCCCGAAACGTGGAATGGCGAGCTGGTGCTCTTCGCGCACGGGTTCGTGCCGAATACCGGCGCGACTGGATCGAACCTGCGCGTCGGCACGCACCGGATCCGCGAGCACCTCATTCAGGAAGGATTCGCGTGGGCCGCGTCGAGCTATCGCTGCAACGGTTACGTGCCGGGACAGGGACTGCTCGACACCGTGGCGCTCGGCGATCTCTTCACGAAATCGAATGAAGGCCGCGCGCCGCGGCGCATGTATCTGACCGGCGAGTCCATGGGCGGCCACGTCACCCTGCTCGGCATGCAGGAGTTCCCAGACATGTTCGCCGGAGGACTCGCGATGTGTCCGGCGGGACCGGAGTTGTTCGATTACTACGCTGCGGTGAGCGCTGCAGCGGAAGTCGTCACCGGCCTGCAGTTCCACACCGACACGATGCCGCAGGACGTCTTGAAGATGACCGAGCTGCTCGGCAAACCGCCGGAGTACACCGACAAAGGGCGGCAGCTCGCGAGCGTGCAGATTCAGATCAGCGGCGGCCCGCGTCCGTTCGCCGTGGAGGGTCTCGCGTCACGTTTTCTCGCGAACCTGGCGACGAGCCCGGCGGCGCTCCTCGGCAGCACGACGCCGACCAATCGTGCGATCGACACTGCGCACATCAAGTACAGCATCGATGAAAGCCTCGGCCTGACCACTGATGCGCTCAACAGCAAAGCGCGGCGCAAGACCGGCGATCCGCAAATGCGAAGCGCCACCGGACCGTACGAAGAGGTCGTGCCGTTTGACGGAAAGATCCAGCGGCCGCTGCTCACGATGCACGGCACTGGCGATTTGTACGTGCCGATCTTCCTCGAGCAGTCGTTGAAGCGCGCCGTCGTCGGCGCGGGGAACGAACGCCTGCTCACACAGCGCATCTACCGCATCGGCACGCACTGTCAGTTCAGCCAGCCCGAGATGATCAAGGCGTTCGACGATCTCGTGACCTGGGTGCGCCAGGGGACGAAGCCGGCGGGCGACGACGTGATGGGCGATCTGCGCAACGCGGGACTGCAGTTCACGACCCCGCTTCGCGCGAACGATCCGGGCGGCCTCACAATCGCGCCGAAGTCGTCGACGCAGCCGCAGGCGGCGCAGGCAAAGGTTGACTTCGCACGCGATGTGCAGCCGATCTTCAAGCAGAACTGCGTCGGCTGCCACGGGCCGACCGTGCATCAGGCCGGCTTCCGCCTCGATCAACGCAGCGCCGCGATGCGCGGCGGCACGACGACTGCCGGCGTGATTCGCCCCGGCGAGAGCGCCGCAAGCATCCTGTTCATCAAGGTCAACAGCGACAGGTTCGGACCGCAAATGCCGCCGACCGGTCCGCTGCGTCCCGAGCAGATCGCGACGATCAAGGCGTGGATCGATCAGGGCGCCGAGTGGCCGGACGAGCTCGCCGGCGAAACGGCGCCGGCGCCCGCGGATCCGAAAGCGATGCGCGTGATCGACGCGATTCGTTCTGGCAATCGCTCGTCGTTCGCGACGCTCGCGGCCGAACCGAACGTCGGCAGCCTCCGCGGTCCTGGCGGCTCGACGCCGCTGATGCATGCGGTTCTCTACGGCACGCTCGCGCAGGTGCGGGCGCTTCTCGACGGCGGCGCCGATCCCAACGCGCCGAACGACGCCGGCGCAACCGCGCTGATGTGGGCGACGACCGATCTCGAGAAGACGCGACTGCTGCTCGAGCGCGGCGCGAAGGCCGAGGTCAGGTCCGACGACAGCCGCACGCCGCTGCTGATCGCCGCGGGGCAGTCAGGCGCCAGCAACGTCGTGAGGCTTCTGCTCGACCACGGCGCGAACCCATCGGCGAAAGCCGCGGCTGGAGGATTCGACACCAGCCCGCTGTTCGAGGCGGCGACGATCGGCGACGCCGCAATCATGCGCGTCCTCATCGAACGAGGCGCCGACGTCAAGAGCGTCGGCTACGTCGGGTTGGCCTACGCGCTCCATGCGCGTTGTAGCGAGTGTTTCGATCTCCTCGCCGGCGCGATGGATCGGGAGACGATCACGTTCGCGTTTCTGGTCGCCACTCCACCGGTTGGGGACGGCACCGCGCTGATGCGAACACTGGATCGCGGCGCCGATCCGATGTTCAAGGATTCAGAGGGCAGCACGATGCTGCTGCGCGCCGCCAGTTCCGACTTTCTTCCGGTGGAGGTCGTGAAGACGCTGATCGCGCGCGGCGCCGACGTGAACGCCGTGAACGTCAAGGGCGCAACGGCGCTCGGCGTGGCGAGCCGCCACGGTCACACGTCGGTGGTCGATCTGCTGGTCAAGGCGGGCGCAAAAGAGTCGGATGCTGCGCCGCCGGCATCGAGCACCTCAGTCGCATCAGCGCTCGTGGCGGCGCCCGCATCGTCGCCTCGCGCGGCAGTCGAACGGGCGCTGCCGCTGCTGCAGCAGACCGACGTGACGTTCCTGAAGAAATCCGGCTGCGTCTCCTGCCACAACAACACGCTGGTCGCGATGGCCGTCTCGGCGGCGCGGCGCCAGGGCGTTCGCGTCGACGAAGCGATCGCGCATCAGCAGGCCGAAGCGATCGGGACCTTCCTCGACGGCTGGCGCGAGCGGGCGCTGCAGGGCCTGTCGATCCCCGGCGAGGCTGATACGGTGAGCTACATCCTGCTCGGCCTCGCCGCCGAGAAGTATCCAGCCAACGACGCGACCGACGCGATGGCCCGGCTCCTGCGGCGGCAGCAGCGGCCGAACGGACAATGGCGCGTGTTCGGGCACCGGCCGCCGCTCGAATCGAGCGACATCGAAGTGACGGCCGCGTCGATGCGATCGCTGCAGCTCTACGCGCCGACGATCGATCGTGCCGCGTTCGACACATGCGTCGCGCGGGCAGCGGCATGGCTGAAGAGCACGCCGCCGAGAACGACCGAAGACCGCGTGTTCCAGCTGCTCGGACTCGGATGGGCGAAGGCGGAGGCGGCGGCGATTCAGCGGGCGGCGCGCGCGTTGGTCGCCGAGCAGCGATCCGACGGCGGGTGGGCGCAGCTCCCAACGCTCGCGAGCGATGCGTACGCGACGGGACAGGCGCTCGTCGCGCTCGAAGCGAGCGGCGCGCTGGCCGTCACCGATCCGGTGTACAAGCGCGGCGTGCAGTACCTGTTGAATACGCAGCTGGCTGACGGATCGTGGCTCGTGCGCACGCGCGCGCTGCCGATTCAACCGTACTTCGAGAGCGGCTTCCCGCACGGCCAGGATCAGTTCATCTCGGCGGCGGCGAGCAACTGGGCGGCGATGGCGCTTGCACGCGCGATCAGCCCGCGTTCGTAAGCGCCCCGGTTTTCCGTGGTAGCCTGCTCGCGAAGGTCGAAGCGATGCGCATGAACTCCAAACGCCTTTCCAATCCGGCGGCGGCTCTGACACGGCCATCATCGACCACGCCACGCGGCGCGCGTCTAACCGGTGTACCTGCTGCGGCATTGGGATTTCAGCGGTCACCCATCCTGGCGAGTCGAGCCGTACAGCGAATCACGGAGTCCTACGCCCTCATTCAGGACAAGGACGGGTACGTCAAGACCAAGGCGAAAGCAGAAGAGCACAACACGAAGTTTCCGCACCACCAAATACAGTTCAATCAATTGCTAGGTAAGGCGTCGTCCGTACAGCAACTCAAGAAGCTTGTGCACGAGGCGATACAGGCCGCAGTGAAGCGGGCAACAACCCCGCAGGTGAAGGTTGACGACTCCGATCTCGACACGAAATACAACGTGGTGACCACGACCACGACACCCCATCAGCCGAAAACGCCGAAGGTCCCTCAGCCCCTGACCATATCAACGCCGACGCAACCAGTGCCGATCGTAATCGGCGCAGCAACGTACACGCCTCCGCCCCAGCAAATCATCGATCCCTACGCAGGGCTGAATCCGCGCGCCAAAGTTCATGCGCAACATTTGCTCACCCACGGATTGGGCGGTCAGATGTCTGGAACGACAGACTGGACTCTGACGCAATCGGACGTCAACGACCTGAGGAATTGGGTCGTAAGCCAGACGACCACGGGCGGCAATCAAAAGTGGGTGGTCAACGTCGGACCGGGCACGGGCCAGCATAGCCACCGGAATCAATTCAAGGTCTCCGGATTTGGCGTGGTCTCCGGTTCCACCAAGGCACCGACGTATCACATCACGATCAATCAGGGCCTGGTCTAGCCT
>DAIUKO010000406.1:0-5996 GCA_036848175.1 Vicinamibacterales bacterium
GGGAAGATGTCGCCGTTCTTGCCGAGCGCGTACTCGTTGAAGAAGAAGCCGACCGGATCCTCTTCTTCGTCTTCGATCATGTTCGCGGTCGCGTGGTGAACGACCTTGAAGCTGTACGGCTCGGGCTTGGTCTCGACCGCCGCGATGTACATGTCTTCTTTGAATTCAGGATCGACGTCCACGTCGTAGAACTCGTCCGGTCCGTTGGCGCGCAGTTCGTACGGCTTCGGCAGCGACACGATCATGTCCGGCTTGCCGATGTGCCACTTGTCGACGTCCGCGAACACGCGCGGCCTGGGCATGTCGCCGGGATTGCCCTGCGGCGCGCCCGAATCCACCCATTTCGTGATCGTCGCGATCTCGGCGTCGGTGAGCGACGGATCATCCTTGAATTTCGTGATGCCGATGTGCCGATCGATGTACCACGGCGGCATCTCGCGCGCGACGACCTTCGCCTTGATCGATCGCGCCCACGGGCGCACATCCTGGTAGGTCAACAACGACATCGGTGCGATCGCGCCGGGACGATGACAGTTCTGACACGACTTCTGGAGAATCGGCGCGACGTCCCTGGTGAAGGTCACAGCTGTCGATGCCGGTGCTGACTGCTGCGCCGACAGCGCGGGCAGGACGACGCCGATCGCGAGAACCGTGAAAGCCGCACGCTTCATGATCGTCTCCAGGCAGTCCTGAAGGGCTGCGCTACCGCTGCACGGGGCCCGTCAACTGCGCTACTGATTCGGCAAACGAAATGCTAACAACTCACCCGGGTAATTGCCACCGCTGATCGCCACGACGATGTACTGCTTGCCGTTGTAGAGATAGGTCATCGGCGAGCCGCTTTGCGGTGCCGGCATGTAGACGGCGCCGACCTCGTGTCCGTCGCTCTTGTCGTAACCGCGGAGCATCGCGCCTCTGGCACCCGTCGACGTCGTGGTCAGGCGCGGCTCGCCGGCGATGACGAGCGTCTTGGTCACGACGACGCCGGTGTTGCCGGCCTGGCCGGTGCGCGGGATCTTCAGGCCTTTCAGCGCCGGATGATTCCTGACGTTGTCCGGCGTCTCACCGTGCGGAACCTGCCAGCGGATTTCGCCCTTGTCGAGATCGATCGCGCTGATGCGGCCATACGGCGGCTTGACGAGTGGAAGACCTTGAACCGTCAGACCGCCGCCGCCACCTTCGGCCGCCGCGGGCGCGGCCGATGCGCGCGCCGCCGCCGCCGCGCGATCCGCCGCCGGCGCATCGGCGCCGGCGCCGCCGCCCGAGCCGAGCGTGGTGCGCATGCCGGTCGCCGCGGATCCCTGGACGTAGTTCAAATCGATCTTCGGATCGTTGGGCGGCACGAGCCCGAGCGCGGTCGCGCCCGACAATGAATAGACGTAGATGCTGTGCGTTTCGGGATCGAACGAGCCGCCCGGCCAGTTGGTCGCGAACGATTGCATGAGCATCGCGAGCGGACCATCGACCTTGCTGACGACGGGCGGCGTGAAGATCGGACCGATCTTGTATTTCGAGACCAGCTTCACCGCTTCCGCGCGCAGCTCCGGCGTGAAGTCGATCAAGTTGTCGACCGAGATACCCTGGATGTCGTACGCAGGCGGCTTGGTCAAAAACGGCTGCGTCGGCGAGTACCATTCACCTGGCACATCGCCTTTCGGCACAGGCCGTTCTTCGATCGGCCACACGGGCTGACCGGTCACGCGATCGAACACGTAGAGGTTCGCCTGCTTCGTTGGCTGGGCGACGGCTTTGATCTGTCTGCCGTTGACGGTAATGTCGGCGAGAATCGGCGCGCACGGGATGTCGAAGTCCCAGATGGGATGGTGCACGAGCTGATAGTGCCACTTGCGTTGCCCGGTTCTGAGATCGACCGCTACGAGGCTCTCACCAAACAGGTTGTTCCCCGGCCGATGACCGCCGTAGTAATCGCCGGTCGGCATTTCGACCGGCAGGTAGGCCATGCCAAGCTCTTCGTCGACTGAAATCTGCGCCCAGACACCGGTATTGCCGGTGTACGTCCAGGAATCTTTCTCCCACGAGTCGTTCCCGTATTCGCCGGGAGACGGGATCGTGTGGAAGATCCACAGACGCTTGCCCGTCCGCACGTCGAAGCCGCGCACGTAGCCTTTGACGTTCATGCGGCTGCGCGGCACGCCGCCGGACTTGTGCGCGGCCCCGACGATGACCACGTCACGCGCAACGGCAGGTGTCGCGTGCAAACCGATCTCGCCGGTGACGAGATCGATCTCCTGGTCGTCGTCTTTTTTCAGATCGACGACGCCGTGATCGCCGAAGCCCGCGACGGGGATGCCGGTCTTGGCATCGAGCGCAATCAATCGGTACCCGGGCGTCACGTAGAGAACGCGCGAATCGTTGGCGCCGTCGGTCCAGTAGGCGAGGCCGCGGCCGGACAACTGCCGCGGCGCGTTGGCGCCGCGCGTGCCTTCGCGCTCGCTGTGCATCCACACCATCTCGCCGGTCGCCGCATCGAGCGCGACGACGGCGCGGCGCGTGCCGCCGGTCGAATAGACCAGACCACCCGCCATCAACGGCGTGCCTTCGAACTGATACTCGGGCCGCGGACCGAGCGAGTCGGTCTTGAACCGCCACGCGAGCTCGAGTTTGCTGAAGTTCGTCGCGTTGATTTGATCCAGCGGCGAGTACCGTGTGTTGCCGATGTCTCCGCCGTAGTGGCGCCATTCGCCGTTCTTCGCGCCTGACTGCCCCGCGATCGAAATCGTCAACGAGGCCACGACCACGCTTGCAACCGCTAGAGTCCTCACGAAGAACCTCCTTATTTCACAGTGAAGGCGACGGCTTCCTTCGCCATCGATCGCGTCAACCGATCGCGCACGGTGACCTCGAGCTCGTACTGGCCGGGTGGAAAGGAATGCAGCGACACCGACTGACTCGTGAACGCCTGCGTCTGCCACGGCTCGGGCTGCGGCAGATCGTTGTCGGTCAGGTGCTGCGGCGGCGTCCGGTTGAACAATCGCCGGGCGCCGTTCGCGTTCTCGAAGAAGTTGTACTCCGCGGTCAAATCGGCGTCAGGCGCACCGTAGTTGCAGATCTGGTAGACGACGGACAGCACGTCGGTGGCGGCAAAGGTTCGGGTCGCGACCGGCAGGACTTCGGCGTGACCGAACGTGTACGGATGCTCGACTTGAAGCGCTGGCGACAGCGGCGCTTTCAAGGTGTTGATGGCACTGACCAGCATCAGACTGCTGAGCGCGAGGCGGTCGTTCCAGTAATCGGGAATCGTCATCGTGCGCCGAAGGATCACCGGGCTGCTGCTCTTCTGACGCGCCCGGTCGAGCAGCGCGACGTAGACATCGTATTCGCCCGGTGGCAGCGCGAGCGCGCGCTCGACGAGACGCGAATCGCCGCCAGGCGGCGACTTCAAGTCCAGGAAGTAGTACTCCTCGTACGGAAACACGTACGGATCGCGCTCGCGCGTCTCGGTGCGCTTCTTCGCGGCTTCCGCCGCCGCCTTCTGCTTTTCGTAGTCGCGCTGCTGCAAACCGAGAATCGCCGAGGCCTCGGCCGGCCCTTGCACGGAACGGCGGCCTGAACTGGCGGCCGGTCCGCCGATCGGCATCTCGCCGGGCCCGATGAAGACCGTCTCGCGCCGCGGCGGCGGCGCATCGCCGCCGCGCGCCAGCCAGTCGCGAACCGCCGAGTGTTCTTCAGTCGTCCGGAAGCCGTCGTGCCGCGACACGGCGCGCACGTACATCGCGGTCGATTTGAACGTGTCACCGTTCGCCGCCAACGTCAGCCTGAACGGCACGTACGCGGTCTGATCGCGCGCCTTGAGGATGTGGTTGTCCCACGTGAGCGAGGCATCGGCGTCCGCGTCGCGCTGCTGCGCGACATCGACGGCGTTGATGAGCGCGACCAGCGCCGCGCGCTGACCGGGATCGAGCGGCTTGCGGCGGGGCGGGTCGGCCGCGCGCAATGCGGTCGACAGGGTCGACGGGGCCGAACACGCAAGCACGATCGCAATCGTGACCAACCGACGGCCGCGCATGGCGTTTCTCCGCGCTTACCTTACCGCGGGTTCTTGTTCAATTGGTAGGTTTTCGACGTCCGCCAGCGCGTCGTACGCCGTCAGGTCCGCCTGCAGCGGCGTCACCGAGACATAGCCGTCACGGACCGCCTGGTAGTCCGATCGGTCGTGCGGCTCCCATTCGTTCTGGCCTTCCTCAATCCAGTAATAGGCGCGCCCCTTCGGATCGTGCCGCTCGGCGACCGAGGTCACGTGATTGCGTTTGGCCTGCACGGTCACGCGATAGCCTTTCGGCTGCCCTTTCGGGACGTTGAGATTCAGGAAGATGCGCGACGGCAGCGGCTTTCGCAGAATCGCGTCGGCCATGGTTGCGGCCGCGCGCGCGGCGTAACTGAAGTCGTAGGTGCCGCGCGTCGCGCGCAGCGACACGGCGAGGCTTGGAATCCCGAGCAGGGCGCCTTCGAGCGCGCCGGCGACCGTCCCCGAGTACGTGATGTCGTCGCCGAGGTTGTAACCTTTATTGATACCCGAGACCACGAGATCCGGCAGGCCCTTGAACACCTGCGTCACGGCGATGTTCACGCAGTCGGTCGGCGTGCCGTCAACCGCGAACGTGTATGCATCGATGTGCTCCAGCCGGAGCGGATGGCGCAGCGTCAGCGCATGCCCGATCGCGCTCGCTTCCGCGACCGGCGCCACAATCGTGACCTCGCTTCGCGAGTCGACGGTACGCAGCGCGTCGGCCAGCGCATGAATGCCGTCGGATCGGTAGCCATCGTCGTTGGTGACGAGAATCCGTCGCATGAAGAAACTTGATTATAGCCATCGCGTCGTAGGGCGCCCCTTTCAGGGCTGCCCTACCGCCCGCCGGAAAGGTCCGGCCTGCGAGTGATCAGCGTCTCTCGTACGGAGCGACCGGTCCGTTCGGGACGACGGACACCCAGATCCGATCGCGATCGCCACTCGTGGAGCGATAGACGGTGAAGCCGCGATATTGACCGACTGGCGTGAAGCGATCCGGCGTGTACGGCACCGCAGAACCGGCGCTGTACCAGCGGTTGCCGTCGAAATCGAGCCACACACCGTCGGTCGCGCGCGGTCCCGGAATCGTTTCCAGACGCGTACGCGTCGCGCGAGCGCGCTGTGGGATGTCGGCGACCTGATTGCTGATCGGCGCAGGTCTCGGCACGATGGATCCGGCGGTTCCGACGGGACGCTCTTCGATCGCGGGCGGTCCCGGTGCGACCGGCGTTGCCGTTGAATACGTCAGGGGATTAGCGGCGTTCGGTGGAGGCGCAACGAACGATGCCGGCCGGCTGCCGCTCGTCCCCGCGAGCTCGCGAATACGCGGCCGCTCGTACACGCGCATGCGTCCGCGTCCCACCGGGACGTAGACGAGACTCCACGGCTCCAGGGTCGTGTCGGCAAACATCGGCACGCCTTCATACACGCCGATTTGCGTCATCACCTGGCCGTCGAACTGACGATACTCGCGCGTCGGATAAAAACCGAGTCCCTCGAGAACGATCGGCTCGCTGTTGACCTGCCATGACGCGTTCGCGGCGTTCACGTCGGGCGCGGGCGTCCGGAACGGAGAAACCTGAGCATTTCCAGTTTTGGGCAACAGCACAGCCACAGAGAGCACGAGGCTGGCCACGGGAACGCGCATATCGACCTCCAGTCGCCGAGGTCTCAACCTGCGTGCCAGCGTACAATAGAAGCGATTCATGTCAACACTGGCTGAAGTGCTGGCGCGTGAAACGCGCGAAGGCGAGTTGTACGAGGTGAGGCCGGACGGCCGACTCCGCTGCTACGCCTGTGGCCACTGCTGCCCGCTGCCCGAAGGCGCGGTTGGCGTCTGCAAGGTGCGTTTCAATCAGGGCGGCCGTCTGCTCGTGCCCTGGGGCTACGTCGGCGGCGTGCAGTGCGACCCGATCGAGAAGAAGCCGTTCTTTCACGCACATCCCGGCGCGCTCGCCTA
The DNA here is from genome assembly GCA_036848175.1 of Vicinamibacterales bacterium. Classification (GTDB taxonomy): domain Bacteria; phylum Acidobacteriota; class Vicinamibacteria; order Vicinamibacterales; family CAVVIG01; genus QHWF01. Next base: position 5,988 of record DAIUKO010000406.1, read on the forward strand.
CAGCTTCGG
>DAIUKO010000407.1:0-3379 GCA_036848175.1 Vicinamibacterales bacterium
TCGAGACCGGCAAGAACATCACGACGATCGAGAATCCCGTCGAGTACGAGCTGCCCGGCACCAATCAGGGCCAGATCAACGAGAAGGCCGGCTTCACCTTCGCCAAAGGCGTGCGGGCCGTGCTTCGCCAGGATCCCGACGTCATCATGGTCGGCGAAATCCGCGACGGCGACACGCTGACCGCCGCGGTCGAAGCGTCGCTGACGGGCCACCTCGTGTTTTCGACGCTGCACACCAACAGCGCCGTCGGGTCGATCACGCGGCTGCTCGACATGGGCATCGAGCCGTACTTCCTTGCCGCGGGCGTTCAGGCGATCGTCGCGCAGCGGCTCGTTCGCCGCAGCTGCGGGCATTGTCAAACCGATCTGCCGGTGCCGGCGGGCGTACGACACCTGTTCGGCGACGACGTTCCCGAATCGCTGCGCCGCGGCGTCGGCTGTTCCGAATGTCGAGGGACGGGGTTCTCAGGCCGGATCGGAATCTACGAGATGGTCCGGATGACGAACGAGCTGCGCGAGCTGGTGCTCGCGCGCGCGCCCGAGCACACGCTGCTCGCCGCCGCGCGCAAAGACGAGATGAGCACGCTGCGCGAGCAGTGCATTGCGCGCGTGCGTGAAGGTCTGACGACGCTGGAAGAGGTGGTCAGGGTGACACAGTGATGGTCACGTCCTTGGGTGTGCGCAGCAGACCATCATGCGCGAATGCGCGGATGACGTACGTCCCCGGCTGCGTGAACGTAGCCTTCACGACGCTTTTGCCGTCGGCCACTTTCGCATAGCCTTCCGGATCGAACGTCACCGCAGCCGGACCGCGATACACAGACCACCATACCGACAGCCCACCGCCCTGCGGCGGACGCGGGCGCGCCGGCATCGGCACGTTCACCGGCGACGGCAGTCCGCTGTTCTTCAACGACGGCTCCACCGGACGCGGCTCGCGGCGCTTCATGTTCGGCGGCGGAATGCCGTCGTCGGCGACTTGCGCCGTGAGGTTCACCGGCGTGCTCACCTTCGCCGTCGTGATCGGATCGATCGTGATGGTCGGCGGCGCGTCCTTGTCCATCAGTTCATGACTGACGGTGGTGCCGCCGCCGCTGTTCGCGATTTCGAGCTGGCGGTCGATTTCCCAGATGTCCATCAGCGTCGCGCGCGCCGTCTCGGTCTTGCCGCGGACCGTCAGCGACCACACGAGCTCCTTCTTCTTGTCCCAGTCCTTCGGGATATTCACGCGGAACATGAAGTGATTCTCGCGCGGGTAGAAGTACGCCGGCTGACCGCGATCCGCGGGACCTGGATCGAAATTGTTCTGGGGGCCGACCGGCAGGCTGATCTGCTCGACATGGTTGCGGTTCAGATAGCCGAACACCATGTTGAAGCTGCCGTCCGGCACGCGTTCCCATCCTTCGTAGATGGGCGTGATGCTCTGACCGGAATTGAATCGGATGTGAACTTCAGTGGATTGTGTCTGCGCGAGAAGCGTGGCGGCTGCGATGATCATCACCGCAGCCGCCCCACCCGTCGATCGGCGAGGGACGAACCCCGGCCGGGCTGTCATTGAGGCTGACCCTGACTCGCGGTGGTCGTCACTTTCTTCGCGCCTTTGCGCGCATCGATCTCCGCCTTGTATTCATCGTCAGTCAGGTCGAACCAGCTGATCCACGCGAAGCCCATTTCGTCGATCGTCCGGTTGCCCTGGCCGACCCAGTTGCGCGGATCCGGATTGACCTTGTTCGCCGTGTTCTCGTGCCAGCTGATCACGTGCAGCACTGTGCCCGCGGGATAGATCGGCGCGGCGTCGTCGGCGTAGACGTGAACGATGTGCCAGTTGAAGCTGAAGTTCGTACAACTGATCAACTCGGTCTTGTTGTCCGGATAGAGCAGCTCGATGCACTGCCGCTTGCCGCGCGTGTGCATGTGCGGCTGGAATGCCGTGATCCGTCCGGCGCTGTGGAACCGCTGATAGCCGTCGGTTCTGACCATCGAGGTGTTGGCCGGAATGTCGATCGGCTCCGTGGGCTGACCGAGTTGCTTCGAGTACTCGATGTGCTTCGGCGTGTAGCCCTTCGGATAGAGGACGATGCCCAGTTGCGACTGATCGGTGATCTCCTGACCGACGGCGTGATAGTGGAAGTCGAAGCGGATCTTCGATCCCGCTTTGAGCAGGCGTCCCGCTCCCTCGGGAAACACGTCGCCGTTCTTGCCCACGGCGAACTCGTTGAGGAAATCGCCGGCTTCGGCGTTGCTGTCGTCGCCGTTGCTCTCGGTGTTGTCGTCGGCGTCGACCGCGTAGGTCAGCAGGTGATGGACGACGGCCGGCTTGCCGGCTTTGCTTTCGATCGCCTTGATGTAGCGATCCTCGGTGAGGCCGGTCGGCACGATGTAACTGCCCCACCAGTCCGAGGCCTCCGGCGGCACTTTGTGCGGCGGCGAGGTGACGATGATGTCGGGCTGACCGATGTGCCAGCGGTCGGAATCGTCGAACGCGCGCGGCTTCGGCATGTCGGCGGGGTTGCCCATCGGCGCGCCGCCGTCCACCCACTTCACGATCTTGTCGATCTCATCGTCACGGAGCGACGGATCGTTCTTGAAGTGCTGGATGCCGACGTGCGGATCGATGCCCCACGGCGGCATCTCGCGATCGACGACGCGCTGCTTGATCGAGCGCGCCCACGGCCGGACCTCCTGATACGTCAGCAGCGACATCGGCGCCATCTGACCCGACCGATGGCAGCTCTGACAGGACTTCTGAAGAATCGGCGCGATGTCCTTGGTGAAGGTGACGCCCGTTGCGGCGGTCGCCGCCGTGCGCGTCGGCGCCTGACCACTCATCGTCACCTGCGTGACGATCGCGGCGGCGACAATCGCGACCGCGAGCAAACCGGCCGTCCTGAGCACGCGAAGCATAGATCCTCCTCAGAAACCCGACCGCCTGATGACTCGTGCGGAACCGATCGCGCCGAACGTACGCACCCGCTCCGTACGTTGGGTCCGGCTTTCGCCGGACTCACGCCAACCGGGTCCCCAAACGTCGGAAGTCTAGCACCGATGCGCTATAGTCGGCGGCGCTTGTGACGCGGGATCGCGCAGTTTTTCTGGGAATTCTTGCCGTCTCGCTGGCCGCCGGCGCTTGGCTCGCCGCCGCGCGGGGGCGTGTCGTCCCCGAGCGGCAGGTGACCGGCCGGCCCATCCAGGTCGCGGATAGCGGCTACGTGTCGTCGCAGACATGTCAGGCGTGTCATCCGAGTCAGTACGCGAGCTGGCACCGCTCGTATCACCGCACGATGACGCAGGTCGCGACGCCGGACACCGTCGCCGCGCGGTTCGACGGTGTCCTCGAGTCGCGCGCCGGCAAGCTGTGGGCTTCGGTCCCTCGTGAAGCC
>DAIUKO010000407.1:3479-5978 GCA_036848175.1 Vicinamibacterales bacterium
CTCCAGTCCCCAACTCGGTCCCGTGTGAGTGGGGACACAAGTGAGGCTGAAGTGTGGGCGCCGGTGGTGATGACGACCGGGTCGCATCATCAGCAGATCTACTGGTACGAGACCGGGAACAGCCGGGTGCTTGGACAGTTGCCGGTCATCTGGCTGACTGCGGATCAGAAATGGATTCCGCGGCGCGCGGCGTTGATGGCGCCGCCTTCGGCACACGCGATGCCGGAAACGGGCGCATGGAACGGCGTGTGCGTCGCGTGCCATACGACCAACGGCCGCCCCGGGTTCGACACACCGTTCGGCTCACAGCCGATCGTCACGCAGACCGCCGACACGAACGCCGCCGAGTTCGGGATCGCGTGCGAATCGTGTCACGGGCCCGCCGCGGAGCACGCCGAGCGGAACCGGAGTCCCTTGAGGCGATACTCGCTCCACTTCACGGGCGTCGCCGATACGACGATCGTCCAGCCGCAGCGCCTCGACCCGATTCGTGGATCGCAGGTCTGCGGTCAGTGCCATTCGTTCTGGGAGTTCTCTGACGCGCAAGCCGAGCGGCGCGCAAACTCCGCCGGACTGCCGTACCGGCCCGGCGACGATCTCGCCGCGACGCGTCTCATCGTCCAGCCGACGACGAACCTCGAGTCGCCGCGGATACGCGAGCTGCTCGCCGTCGATCCCGGCTTCGTCCGCGATATCTTCTGGTCCGACGGCATGGTCCGCGCGACCGGCCGCGAATACAACGGCCTGATCGAATCGCCGTGCTTCACGCGCGCGACCGACGCGAAGCGCACGCTGACCTGCTTCTCCTGCCACACGATGCACAAGACGCCGGACGACGGCCGGTCGCTCGACGAATGGGCGGACGATCAGCTCGCCGCCAACGCCGATGGCAATCGTGCGTGCGAGTCATGTCATCCGAATTCGACGACGCATTCGCATCATCGACCCGATTCGCCGGGCAGCTCCTGCTACAACTGCCACATGCCGTTCACGACGTACGGGTTGCTCAAGACGATCCGCAGCCATCAGATCAGCAGTCCGTCGGTGCAGGCGAGTCTCGACACCGGACGGCCGAACGCGTGCAATCTCTGCCACCTCGACCAGACGCTGGCATGGACCGCCGGCGTGTTGAAAGAGTGGTACGCGACGCCAACGCCGGCGCTCGACGACGACGATCGGAACGTCGCCGCGTCGCTCGTGTGGCTGCTGCGCGGCGACGCCGGACAGCGTGCCATCGTCGCGCAGAGCATGGGATGGTCGGCCGCCCAGCAGGCATCCGGCACAGGCTGGATGACGCCTTATCTCGCGTTACTGCAGAAGGACTCGTATGACGCGGTCCGCTATATCGCCGCGCGCTCGGTGAAGACGCTGCCGGAATTCCACCGCGATCAGCTGCCGCGCGGCCATCCGCACCTGTTGATCAAGAGCGACGGCACGTTCGACGCCGAGATCGTCAACCGTCTCGTCCGCGCGCGCGACAATCGCCGCGTCATCTATCGCGAATGATCGACTACGCGCAACGGCATCTCCGCTTCGGCTGGTGGTCGCTGCTCCTCTTCGCGAGCCTCGGACTGACGCTCGAGGCACTCCACGGCTTCAAAGTGCGCGCCTACGTCGATACGTCGAACGAAACGCGCCGCCTGGTGTGGACGCTCGCGCACGCGCACGGCATCGGTCTCGCGCTCGTCCACATCGCGTTCGGCTTGATGCTCCGCGTCGCGCCGGACACGGGCGCGGGCAGCGCGCCGGCGATCTCCGCGGCGCTGGTCGCGGCCAGCGTCCTGCTGCCGGGCGGATTTTTTCTCGGCGGGGTCGCGTTCTACGCCGGCGATCCCGGCGTCGGCATCGCGCTCGTGCCAGTCGGCGCGGCGTCACTCTTATATGCGGTGTTCACGATCGCGCGCGGAACAACGAGCGCGCGCCGGCGGCCCTGAAGGGCCGCCACCGAGCTAGAACATCGCGATCGCGTTGAGCGGAAATCCGGTGCCGCCGGTGACCGGCACCGGGTTGATCGTCAGCATGAACTCCCACCGATTCAGTTTCGCCGCCGTCTCGCCGAGCGCTTCCAGATCCTGGTTGTCGAGCAGATTGATGCCCATCGCGGTGATGAAGAGCGTGTGGACCGGCAGCGCCATCCCCTCGATGTGCGACGGCGTCACGTCGAGCGCATCGTCGCTGCCGGCGAACGCGACGCCGCGCTCCTTGATCCACGGCGCGACCGAGGCGTGCAGACCGGCCGCCGTCTGCCCGACGTTCCAGGGACCGAGTTTCGCGCGCCGCGCCCAGCGTCCCGTGCGCAGCAGGATCGCGTCGCCCGACGAGATCTTCACCCCTGCCTTCTTCTCCCACGCTTCGAGATCCTCGACGTAGACCGCCGTGCTCGGCTCGAGATACTCGACCCCCTTCAGCCGCGGGATGTCGAGCAGGATGCCGCGCGTGACGATGCCGTTCTTCAGGTTGTCGATGCCGAGCTTCGTGCAGCCCTTCTCGGTGTTCACC
>DAIUKO010000408.1:0-5943 GCA_036848175.1 Vicinamibacterales bacterium
TGGCCGGCCTGCTCGTCTTCGCGACGGCCGCATTCGCGATCCGGCAACAGTTGCTTGTGGGTGCGCAGCCGGACGGCCGCATCGTCGTGCCCAACGGTCAGCAGCTGACGCCGGCAGGCACGCACGTCGAAGTCAACGACCGACCGCTCGGCATGGTGCTGAGCCCGAATCGCCGCACGCTCGCGGTCGTGACCGGCAGCAACTTCAACCCGCGTGCGCTGCACCTCATCGACGTCGCCACGAAGACGGTGACGCAGACGGTCGGGATCGCCAACAGCTTCGTCGGCGTCGCGTTCAATCCGGCGGGCGACAAGATCTATGTCGGCGGCGGCGCGAGCAATGACGTCAAGCTGTTCTCGATGACGCCGGCTGGGACGTTCGCCGCGTCGGGAACGATCCCGATTGCCGGCGCCGCGCCAAGCGGCTTGTCGTTGAGCGCTGACGGCACGCGCCTCTACGTGGCGCTGAACATGACGCACGAGGTCGCGGTCATCGACACCGCGACATCCGCCGTCGTCAAACGCGTCCCCGTCGGCATCTATCCCTACACGACAGCCGTGTCGGCGGATGGATCGAAGGTCTACGTCACCAACTGGGGCGGCAAGGTTCCAGGGCCGAGCGATTTCACCGACGGCATGTTTCCGGTCGTCGTCGATCGTCGCACTGGCATCCCGGCGACGGGCACGGTGTCCGTCATCGACACCGCGAGCAACAACGTGGTGAAGACGATCGACGTCGGGCTTCATCCGTGCGGGATGGCGCTCAGCCCGAGCGGCGATCGCGTCTACGTCACGAACGCGAACAGCGACACGGTTTCGGTGATCGACACATCCAGCGACGTGGTGGTGCGGACGCTGCACGTGAGCGAGTCCGAACGCGGACAGGAGGCGCTCCTCGGCAGCTCGCCGAATGCGGTGGCCGTCAGCCCGAACGGTCGCACGTTGTACGTCGCCAACGCGTCGCAGAACGCGATCGCGGTGCTGGATCTGGAGGCGAAGTCCAAAGACGAGGTGCGCGGCCTGATTCCGACCGGCTGGTACCCGACCGCGGTGGCGCTCGACGCGACCGGCGAAGCGCTCTTCATCGCGAGCGGCTACGGATTCGGATCGATCGCGCCGACGAACCCGCCGGGACAGGGGCGGAGCTATCAGGATCGCGTCGGCGTCGTCTCGATTGTGAACGTTCCGGACGAGAAAGAGCTCCGCCGCTTCACGAGGCAAGTGCACGAGAACAACGAGAGCCTGCCGCCGGCCCTCGACGCGTCGAACAAGGGCCACGACGATGGCGAGCGCGACCGCGGCCGCGACGACGCTGACGACGGACATCGCGGCGGAGGTCGCGAGGAAGGGCGCGACGGCAACCCGATTCCGATGCATCTCGGCGACCGTTCGCCGATCAAACACGTCTTCTACATCATCAAGGAGAACCGGACCTACGATCAGGTGTTCGGCGACATGCCGCAAGGCAACGGCGATCCCACGCTGGTGGAGTTCGGACGGGATGTCTCGCCGAATCACCACGCGCTGGCCGAGCAGTTTGCACTGCTCGACAACTACTACGGTCCCGGCGATCAGTCAGCGCTCGGCCATCGCTGGGTGCTGCAGTCGTATCCGAGCACGTGGGTCCACAAGTACGGCAACGCCCGCAACAACCAGAGCCCGATGCTCCTCGGACCGACCGAGGCGATCTACGACAACGCCAAGGCGCACGGCTTGACGGTGCGCGCCTACGGCGAGCGCGGCGCGAACACGATCACGCCCGCCAACGCGACGTGGACCGACATCTATCAGGACTGGAAGAACGGAACCGCGAAGGTCGCCATCTCTGCCAGAGCGATCATCGTCGGCCTGCGCGACGTCTATCATCCGAGGTACCCCGCCGCCGAGAGCCGCGTGCCGGATCAGTACCGCGCGGACATCTTCCTCAAGGAGTTCGCGGAGTTCGAGAAGAACGGCAACCTTCCGAATCTCAACCTGCTGCTGCTCTACGACGATCACACCGAAGGCACGAGTCCGGGATTCCCGACACCGCGCGCGGCCGTCGCCGACAACGATCTGGCGCTCGGGCGCATCGTCGAAGCCATTTCGAAGAGCCGCTACTGGAAGGAGTCGGCGATCTTCGTCACCGAGGACGACTCACAGGACGGGCTCGATCACGTCGATGGGCATCGCACAGTGGGCTTCGCGATCAGTCCGTACACCCGGCACGGCATCGTCGAGCACAACTTCTACACGATTGTGAACATGTATCGGACGATCGAACAGATTCTCGGATTGCCGCCGCGAAATCAGTTCGATCTCGCGGCCGAGCCGATGTTCACGACGTTCACGGAGAAGCCCGACCTCAGCCCGTATGTCGCGCGTCCCAACACGATTCCGCTGGACGAGATGAACCCGTCGCTGGCCGGCCTGCGCGGACTGCAGCGGGAGCTGGCGAAATTCTCGCTGACGATCGACAGCTCAGAACCAGACTCGGCGCCGGCGGACATGTTGAACCGTGCGATCTGGCACTCGGTGAAAGGGTTCGACACGCCTTACAACTACGGGCGGCCGATCACGCGCGAAGGCGTGCCGGCGCTCGCGCTGCCGCGCCTCGCCGGATTCTGAGCCGCGGAATCACTCCGGGCCGCGGCCAATGCGCGGCCCGGAATCATCCGGCCATCTCGAAATCTCACCAATCGATCCGAGACTTCTCATAAAGTTGAGATTCGGCCGTCCGGGGACGGCCTCGGTGGGTGCGCTGCTTCGTCGCGCGTGGGTCAGGTGGGCTCGCGCGCTTCGCGCGCTCGTACAAAGGAGACTCTCGACGTGACGACGCCAGCGCGCGTGAGCGAGACCAACCAGTCCCGGACAGCGCTCATGTTCCCGACGCTCGACGCCGCGCAGATCGAACGGGTCGCGGCCCATGGCATCAAACGCCGCGTGAGCGCAGGCGAGGTGTTGTTCGACCCCGGCGGTCACTCCACGCCATTCTTCGTCGTGACGGCCGGCGAAGTCGAGATCGTTCGGCCCTCCGGCGACGCCGAAACGATGGTGGCGGCGCTGACTTCCGGCGCGTTCACCGGCGAGGCCAACCTGCTCCACGGGCGGCCGTCGTTCATGCGTGCGCGCGTGAGTCAGCCGGGTGACGCGATCGAGTTGACGCGCGAGCAGCTGCTGGGCCTGATCCAGACCGACGCCGAGATCAGCGAGATCCTGATGCGCGCGTTCATCTACCGGCGCGTCGAGTTGATCGCGCAGGGCCTCGGCGACGTCGTGCTCGTCGGGTCGATGCATTCGGCGGCGACGCTGCGGATCAAAGAGTTCCTCACCCGCAACGGCCACCCGTTCGCCTATCTCGACCTCGATCGCGATCCCGACGTGCAGCAGCTGCTCGATCGATTCCACGTCGCCGCGGCGGAGATTCCGGTGTTGATCTGCCGCGGCAAAACAGTCCTGCGCAATCCCACGAATCGGAAGATGGCCGACTGTCTCGGCTACAACGACGCCATCGATGGCACGCACGTGCGCGACGTCCTGATCGTCGGCGCCGGTCCGGCCGGCCTGGCGGCGGCGGTCTACGGCGCGTCCGAAGGACTGGACGTGCTCGTCGTCGAGTCGAACGCGCCCGGCGGGCAGGCGGGATCGAGCTCGCGGATCGAGAACTACCTCGGGTTTCCCACCGGCGTCTCGGGACAGGAGCTGGCCGGCCGGGCGCTGACGCAGGCCGAGAAGTTCGGCGCCGAGATCATGATCGCCAAAGGCGCAACCGCGCTGACCTGCGATCGCCAGCCGTATTCGATTCAGTTGGACGATGGCCCACGCATCGCCGCACGGACCGTCGTCATCGCCACCGGCGCCGAATACCGGCGCCCGGCGATCGCCAGCCTCTCGCGTTTCGAAGGCGCCGGCGTGTACTACAGCGCGACCTTCATGGAATCGCAGTTGTGCAGCGGCGAAGAGGTGATCGTGGTCGGCGGCGGCAACTCGGCCGGACAGGCCGCGGTGTTCCTGTCGAGGAGCGCCAGGCACGTTCACATGCTGGTGCGATCGCAAGGTCTCGCGGAGAGCATGTCACGCTACCTGATCAGGCGAATCGAAGAGACGCCGTCGATCACGTTGCGGACGTCCACGGAGATTGTCGCGCTCGAGGGCGAAGGCGATCTCGAATCGGTGCAATGGCGGCATGGCGACGGCAGCCTCGAGTCGCATCCGATCCGACACGTGTTCCTGATGATGGGCGCCGTGCCGAACACGGCGTGGCTGCGTGGCTGCGTCGCGCTCGACGCGCAAGGCTTCGTCAAGACCGGATCCGACGTCACGCGCGACGAGCTCGCCGCCGCCCGCTGGCCGCTGACGCGGCCGCCGCATCTGCTCGAAACGACTCTGCGCGGCGTGTTCGCGGTCGGCGACGTCAGGGGCGGCAACATCAAGCGCGTCGCGTCGGCGGTCGGCGAAGGATCGATCGCGATCTCGTTCGTGCATCGCGTGCTCACCGAGTCGTGATCGACGTCGCCCGCTCGTCCTGAGCCTGTCGAAGGACGAGCGCAGGCGCTCATGGTTCGACGAGCTCACCACGAGCGCGTTTCAGGCCTCGTCGATCACTCGTGGCGCAGCGCCACGACCGGATCGGCGCGGGCCGCGCGCCACGCCGGAATCGCCGCCGCCAACACGACGATCGGCATCACCGCGAACAGCACCGCCGCGTAGGTGATCGCGTCGGTCGCGTTCAGGCCGAACAGCATCGAATTCATGACCCGCGCCGCGGACAACGCGAGCGCCAGACCGATCGCCGCGCCGAGCCCCGCCATCCGCGCCGCGCCTCCCAGGACCTGCGTCACCACGCTGCGCGGCGAAGCGCCCAGTGCGATGCGAACGCCGAACTCCGCGATGCGCTGTGTGGTGGCGTAGCTCATGACGCCGTACATGCCAGCCATCGCGAGCAGAAGCGCCAGTCCGGCGAACAGGGCGCCCAGCATCATGCGCAGCCGCGGCGTCGCAATCGAGTTCGACACCATCGCCTCCAGCGTCGTGAACTTGGTGGCGGTTTCCGGGTTGAGCGAGCGCATCGTCCGGCGCGCCGGGTCGATGAGCGACGCCGGTGAAACCGCTGTCCGCATCACCACTTGCACCTCGTTGCCGTGATACGGCTGCTGCAGCAGCGGCATGTAGAGCGTCGGGCCGAGCGAGGACGCGGGCGAGTCCTGCCGCGTGTCGCCGACGACGCCGACGATGGTCATCCACCTGAGCGACTCGAGGCCGCACATGATCGTGTGGCCGATCGGATCCTGCCCGGGGAAACTCTGCCGCGCCAGCGACTCGCTGATGATCGCGACAAACGGACGATCGTAGCGATCGTTCGCGTTGAAGTCGCGTCCGCCGCGCAGCGGAATGCCCATCGTCGAAAAGTACCCCGGTCCGGCGAGGCTGAAGGTCGCCTGCGCAGGATTGTCGACGCGCTGCCGGAAATCCTGGCCGTCGACGACGTACTTCCCGTTGGAACCATAGTCGCCGGTCGGCACACCCATCGCCGCCGCCGCCGACGTCACGCCGGGCATTTTCCTGATCTCGTCGACGGCGTGTTCGAAGAATCGTCCGGCCTGAAGATACTCATTCAGCGTGTGCGCCGGCTCGTGCGCGTACATCACGAGCAAGCCCTCGCTGCGGTATCCGAGATCCACGCTGGTGAGCGCGAGAAAGCTGCGGAACAGGAGTCCGGCGCCGATCGCCAGCGCGAACGATAACGCCACCTGCAGCACGACCAGCGCGTTGCGCAAGCGATTGGACGGCCCAGTGACGCCGCGTCCCGCCTGCTTGAGCGCGTCGGCCAGGTCGACCTTCGCCGCCTGCCACGCCGGACTCATGCCGAACACGAAACTCGCGACGAGCGATACGCTCATCGCAAACACGAACACCGTCCAGTTGACCTCGATGTCGGCGACTCGCGGCAATCCGACCTGCTGTG
>DAIUKO010000409.1:0-2450 GCA_036848175.1 Vicinamibacterales bacterium
TCGCTCATCCCGATTCCCGGCAGGGACGTGATGGTGCAGGGGTGGTATCAGGGCGGCTTGTCGGTGTTCGACTGGACGGACATCGATCATCCGCAGGAGATCGCGTTCTACGATCGCGGTCCCGTCGACGCCTCGCGCATGGCCATGGGCGGCTCATGGTCCGCCTATTGGTACAACGGCGTCATCGTCAGCTCCGAGATCGCACGCGGCCTCGACATCTACGAGCTCCTGCCGAGCGGGCTCATCACCGAGAACGAGCTGGCCGCCGCGAAGAGCGTGAAGATGGCCTACTGGAACACGCAGGATCAGCAGAAGCTGGTCTGGGCGCCGAGCTTCGCGCTTGCGCGCGCGTATCTCGATCAGCTCGCGCGCTCGAACGGACTGGCCACGGACACGATCGCGTCGGCGCGCGCGACGCTGGATACGGCGGAGCGGCGCTCGGGCGCACAGCGTAAGACCGCGCTGACGGAGCTGGGCACACGGCTGTCTGGCGCGGCGGATTCGGCTCGCGACCCAAAGAAGGTCGGTCTGCTGTCGGCGGCGGTCCGCGATCTGGCAAACGCGCAACGCTGAATTCGGAGGGCTCGAATGAGTCTGATGCGGTGCACACGGTTCGTCGGTCCACTCGCGTTCGTCGGTCTGTCTGTCCTGCAGGCGCAGGATCCTTCGGCGCCCGCCATTGCGCCGCGGCTCGACACCGCGCAGGCGCGGGTGATCGTGGCGACACTCCAGCCGCGGACGCCCGCGATCGCGAAGAACGGACATGCCACCAATCGCGTGCTGATCTACCTTGACGACGGCGTGATGACTCGTAAGGAAGGCGAGCAGTCAACCAGGATCGAATTCCGCCGCGGCGATGTTCGCTGGCGGCCGGCGAGCGGCGCCTACATCGCGGAGAACATCAGCGATCACCCGATTCGCATTCTCGAGATCGACTTGAAAGGCCCGCCTGGAGGCAACTCACCGGTAACTCCGCTGGATCCGTCGAAGGTCGATCCCGAGCACTACAAGGTCGCGTTCGAGAACGAGTACGTGCGCGTCCTTCGCATCCACTACGACGCTCATGAGAAGGGCCAGACGCACGAACACATCCTGAACCGGGTCGTCCTCTACCTGAATGATCAGCCAGGCGCGAAGGCGGACGACGTTCGCATGTCCGGCGCAGCGAAGCACGCGGAAGAGAACGCGTCGGGACAACCGGCCGACCGAATCGCCGTCGAGCTGAAGTAAGGGTAGTAAGCTACGCGGCAAGCATTCGGGGGTCGCGATGTGGACAGCTTCGTGGCTGCTGGCCTTGCAGATAACCGTGGCGCTCGACCCGACGGCACGTCCAGAGGTCACCGCGCAGGAGGTCGCGCGCGGACGGACGCTCTTCGAGGCGCAATGCGCCTACTGTCACGGCGCCGACGGCGACGGCGGCCGGGGCGCCAACCTCGCACGCGCGGCGCTGCGCCGCGCACCGACAGACGAGGCATTGTTCCGCGTCGTCAATCGAGGCATTCCCGGAACGGGCATGCCGGGCAACGCGATGAGCGCTCGCGAGACCTGGCAGGTGGTCGCCTTCGTTCGCAGCCTGGGACGGGTGAAGCGGGAGCCGCTTCCAGGTGATGCCGCGCGCGGCGCGCAGGTGTACGAGGCGGTTGGCTGCGCAGCGTGCCACACCATCCGAGGCCGCGGCGGTCCCATCGGTCCGGACTTGACGGACGTCGGCGCTCGTTCGAGCCCGGCGTACCTTCGCCGATCGATCGTCGATCCGCAAGCCGACAAGCCGAGCGGGTTCAAGCAAGTTCGGGCCGTGACACGCGAGGGCCGTCGCCTGATCGGCGTCCGCGTCAACGAAGACACCTTCTCGATCCAGTTCCGCGATGCAGGGGGGACCCTGTACTCCTTCTTCAAGGAGGAATTGGCGGAGCTCGCGACGGATGACGGACCCACGGCGATGCCGAGTTTTCGAGCGCGTCTCGAACCAGCCGCGCTCGATGATCTCGTGGCCTATCTCGTCTCGCTGGAGGGAACGCGATGAAAGCGTTGCTGGCGATCCTCCTCGCGCTCATGTTCGCCGTCGAACTGTCGGCACAGTTGACCTACGACCGGATCCGGCAGGCGGTGCGCGAGCCAGGCAGCTGGCTGACGTATCACGGTACCTACGACGCACAACGATTCTCCGCGCTCGACGAGATCAATAAGAAGAATGTCCAGCAGCTGCGCCCCGTCTGGATGTACCAGGTTCAGGGACGTCATCACTTCGAGACGACACCGCTTGTGTTCGACGGTGTGATGTACCTCACCGATCCGCCGAGCGACGTGGTCGCGCTGGACGTCAAGACCGGACGACCGCTGTGGTCCTATCGGCGGAGTCTGCCTGACGATCTGCGCGCCTGCTGCGGCGATGTCAACCGCGGCGTCGCCGCGCTCGGGGATCAGATCTTCGTCGCGACGATCGATGCGCA
>DAIUKO010000409.1:2550-5931 GCA_036848175.1 Vicinamibacterales bacterium
CTCTTCGCGAACCGCAACGGCTTCTTCTACATCTTCGATCGCGTCACGGGCGAGTACCTTCACGCCAAGGCGTTCGCGCGTCAGAACTGGACAAAGGGGCTCGACGAGAAAGGCCGGCCCATCCCGAATCCCGACACGGTGCCGAACGCGAAGGGCGCTCTCGTCTATCCCGATGACGACGGCGTGACGAACTGGTTCAGCCCATCGTACAGCCCGCAGACGAAAACGTTCTATCAGAACGTGCGAGAGAAAGGCGGCATCTACTATCGGAACGAGGCGGTGTACCAGCCCGGGCGCATGTACCTGGGCGCCAGCAAACGCGCCGTTCCCGACGAAGAGCCCTGGGGAGCGCTGCGCGCGCTCGACCCGCTGACCGGCGATGTCAAGTGGGAATTCAGGGTGACGACGCCGCCATGGTGCGGCCTGCTGTCGACGGCCGGCGGACTGGTTTTTTCCGGGACCATGGAAGGGATGTTCTTCGCGGTCGATGCCGAGTCGGGCAAGGTGCTCTGGCGATTTCAAACCGGCGGCGCCATCTGGTCCAACCCAATCAGCTATCAAGCCGACGGGCAGCAGTACCTTGCGATCGCGGCGGGCAACGCGCTCCTGGTGTTCGGGCTGCCGGACATCTGAAAACGGATCAGCCGCGTCGCCGAGAGTGCTTTGCGTGTCGCGGAAGTTGGGGCCAGACCCGCGGCCTGGCCCCGGTTGGCGGGTGATTACTGCTCGATGTCGCGCGCGCTGGTCTCGTTGCCGAAGCTGTCCTTCGAACGAATCCTGCCGTTGCAGCCGTGAGTCACGAGGTCGACGCGGCTACGCCTCGCCGCGCGCCTCGCCGCGGTCACTGCAGTCTCCTGAGTGCGGTGGTGCGACAGCGTGCGTCCGCCCTGCGTCACCTTCCAGCGGCGAACACGCTTCGCGATCACATGCACGTCGCGTCGTTGTCTTGTCATGGTGTCCTCGCTCTTTCCTGTAGCAACGCGTTACGCGGCCTTATTGCCAGTCGGCGAATCCGGCGCGGCGGCCGTCACCGCAGGCTCCGGCGACACTTCGGTCCGCTTCGGATACACGATGCGCCGTTCACGGTCCCACACGATTCTCGTCACCGCATCGTCGCGCAGATGGTTGGTGACGATGGCGTTGAGGCTGCGGACGGCGGCAAGTCCGGACGACAACGCCGCCTGCGTGCTGGCGCGCGCTGCTCGACGCGCTTCGTGGCCCAGGCCGCGGTCCCGTAGCGCCCGTTCGAAGCTGTCAATGAGGGCGTTCAGGTCCGCGAGAAACGCCACGGGCATCCCCTGCGCGAGGAACTGACTGCTGAAGGCCGCGGCGTCGCGCGCGAACTTGCGACCCGTCGTCACCACCGCCCGGTCCGTCGGCTTGTTCGGCACTTCGAATTGCTGGTCCAGTCCGGCCGTGTCCTTGGCCAGCACACGCGCGGTCTGACTGATCGCCTGAAGCCGAGCCAGCAGCGTCTCGCGCGCCAGCTCCTTGCGGTGGGCGCGCGCGGTGACCGACGCCTCCATGTGCGTGACGTCCTGCGCATCGAGCTCCTTGATCGTCGCGGCCACCGCCGCGAAATTCTCCCTCGCCACACTCGAGGTGGGCAACAGGTGGCCATACCTGTCGCCGAAGTCGCGGACCCGAACCAGCATTTCGTACTGACGTCGTTCGATCGCGTTCATGACTCACTGACCTCCTATGCGATGCATCGTCGCGCGGAAGGGGAGGCGAAGTCCTGACAGGCGATCTGAAAAGATCTGACAGTTGTCAGATCGCGCGGTGGCGCAGGATTGCGAGCGCGGGAGCCCAGATTTCCGGGCGGGCAGTCGGATTGAGCGTGGGTTCCGCCGGCAGCAGCCAACCGGCAGGTCCGGGCGGCGCCTGCGTCAGGGCGTCAGCGCAGGTCTGGGCGGCGTCCTGATGCCTGCCGGCACGCGCAAGACCGACCGCCTGTGCCACCGCGCCATCAATCGTGCGTGGATCCTGCCGATGACGCGCTGACCGTGGGTCACCTCCGATGGCGGCGGTCGCAGACAGGTGGCCGGGTAACACCAGCAGCGCCTGCTTGAATGCGGTCATCGACTCGTCACGCCGGCCTTGCCGCTGGCGCAACGCGCCGAGTGTGTACCACGTGTTCGCGATGCATTCGCGCGCGTAGAGATGACCATTGTGTGGAGCGTGTAGCTCGCGTGTGAGCTCGTCGATCGCGTGCTCCACGTCGCCGATCGCAGCGAGCACGCGGGCGCGGTGCAGATGCAGGCCGACGCCAGGGTAGCCACTCGTGGTCGCGGCCTGTGCATCCTGCGCAGCGCAGCCTTCTTCCAGCAGCTCGAGCGCTGCGTCGAATGCCTGACGAGCGACGAACACCGTCGCCACGAGATAGTACGCCAGCGCGAGACCGGGGCAGAGCCGCAGCACGCGCTGTGCAGCTCGCAGTCGTGCTCCGCCCCAGGACACGTACGCGAGCCGCATGGCATGACGCCAGTCTGACGAGTCGAGTTCGACAGCCTTGCACGCCGCCGCCTCGGCGTCCTGCGCGTCGCCGTTGAGGCAGGCGGCGAACGCACGCGTGCTCCAGGCGTCGGCCGACGTTGGTTCGAGCTCGCAGGCTTTCAGTGCGTGATCGATCGCGAGCTGCAACGAGGCGACATCCGGTTCGAGGTCCGCGCGCGTCGCTTCGTAGGCAAATGCGGACGCGTTCGCGAGACCGATATGGGCGTCTGCGTAGTCAGGCGTTTCACGCAGCGCTTTTTCAAATTCGCGCCGCGCGCGGAGGATCGCGTCGCGATCGAGAGTGTCGAGGTCGGCTTGTCCGCGGACGAACGCGCGAAACGGCGCGAGCTGCGGGTCACTCGACGCATCCGGCTGGTTCCGTTGTGCCCGTTCGACAGGCACGGCGAACCGGTAGCCGCGGTTGGGGACGGTTTCGATGTAGCGCATACCGTCCGCGGCGCTGCCCAGGATCTTCCGCAGCCGTGATATCGCCTGATCCAGGCTGTTGTCCATGACCGCCGTACGCCATGCGGAGTTGACGAGGTCGTCCTTCGCCACGACTTCGCCCGCGTGTGAGACCAACCGCAAAAGGATCGCGAACTGCGACTCGCGAACTTCAACGCGGGTCGCGCCGCGGAACAGACGTCCCCTCGGCGCGTCGAGCTCGAATGGGCCGAAGCGGTAGACGCTGCAGCCGCCGGGCATGGGGGTGGGCGAATTATGCAGAAGGATCGGCCAGTGGGGAAGTCGGTTCACCTAAAAAAGTCTGCAAGCGGCGGCGGGTGCGAAATCCAACAACGTCCAGACTCCTGACGAGCGCGACGATCGCGAACCCGGCCTCACAGAGAAGAATCCCGACCCTCCTGGACGGAATCCAAATGGACG
>DAIUKO010000410.1:0-5848 GCA_036848175.1 Vicinamibacterales bacterium
TGGGCCGAGATGGGCGAGCCGCGCCAGAACTTCGCGATGGACGCGATTCAGGAGTTCAAGGTCTCGACGTCGACGTACAAGGCCGAGTACGGCCTTGCCACCGGCGGTGTCCTCGCCGTCGTCACCAAGTCGGGCACCAATCAGCTGCACGGATCCGGCCTGCTCTTCTTCCGCGATGCCTCGATCACCGCCAAGGAATTCTTTCAGGCGACGAAACCCGACTATCGGCGGTATCAGTACGGCGGCACGGTCGGTGGACCGATCCTGAAGAACAAGACGCACTATTTCTTCGCCTACGAGGGCACGCAGGAGAAGCAGTTCTTCACCGTCAACGCGCGCGGATTGTGGCCGCAGTACGAGGGCACGTACCCGAGCGACCAGAATCGCTGGACCTACAACGTCAAAGTCAATCATCAGCTGTCGCCGACGCAGAGCCTCTTCTTCCGCTACGGCGCGGAGGACGAATACCGGCCTATCATCACGGCCGGTGGACGCACCGCGCCGACCGCGAGCTTTGACTTCGCGGTGCCGCGCAGTTCCGCGGTCGTCGGCCATTCGTCAGTGCTCAGCGATCGCGCGTTGAACGATTTCCGGTTCCAGTACGCGTACGCGAAATACGAGGTGTCGCCGCCTTACAGCCATGGCGACTGGGAACCGGCGGATTTTGCGGCACGCCTGCCGTTGTGCACGCCGGTTTATTCCTATCCTTCGATCGTCGTTGGCGGCTGCGGCAACGCGCAGATGGGCCCGGAGGCTCGATGGGAGCTGAAGGACGATTTCTCGTACCTGATGCGCCGCTTCGGCGGGACGCATCAGTGGAAGATGGGCTTTGATTTCAGTTACGTGCCTTTCGAAGGCGACAACACCGGCTCGCCGCAAGGCAGCTGGACGTTCCCGAAGGACGTGCCCTACGACGTGAACGATCGGACGACGTGGCCGACGCAGTACACGAACACGCTGCCAACCTACGCGAACATCCCCGTGAAGATCTTCGCCGGCTATGTGCAGGACGACTGGCAGGCGTCCAGCGGTCTGACGTTCAACATCGGTCTCCGTTATGACGTGCAGCTCGGATCGTTCAACGAGGACATCCCGGACCTGCTCTCGAAGATTCAGGACAAGCTGGGACGCGACGGCTCCTTCCCGTACGACGTCTCGGTCTTTCCGCAGCCGCGGCCGGACCGCGGCGACCACAACAATTTCGGGCCTCGCGTCGGCGTGGCGTGGGATCCGCGGAACGACGGGGTCACGAACATCCACGCCGCCTACGGGCTCTTCTACGACAACATGCGGACGCTGGTGAACTTCAACGAGCTGACGTGGCCGCAGGGCAAACCGATCACGATTCTCAACCCGTCGTTCCCCGATCCGTTCGGCGGCAAATCTCGCGATGCGTTCCTCGGCTCGGGGCCGCCGACGATCACCGTCGGCAGCAACGGCCAGATCAACATGTACGCGAACCAGACCAACGTCGGCGTGAATCGGATGATCAGGCGCGATCTCGCACTGTCGGCCGATTTCACGACGGTGTACCGCTACGGGGATCGGGACACCGTGGAAATCAACATACCCGATCAGGTCACGCGCATCCGGCCGTATCCGCAGTACCAGCGCGTCAACTTCTGGGAGCCGACCGCCGACAACACCTACAAGGCGCTGCTGCTGAAGGTCGAGAAACGGATGTCCAACCGGTACCAGGCGCTGTTGTCGTACACATTGAGCAAGGCCGAAGACAATACGTTCACATCGGCGCTGTCCGACCACTACGGGTACACGAAGGTGAGGCGGCCGGGTGTCGCCGATCGCCGTCACCGCCTGGTTGCCAGTGGCATTGTCTCCCTGCCCTACGACATGCAGCTTTCGACGATCGGCGACTTCCGTTCGAGCCTGCCGTTTGGTCCAATCACACCGGGCCTCGACCTCAACAACGATACGTTGTCGGGCACGTCGATCTCCGCGCCTGCGAACTCGGATTTGCCAGCAGCCGTCATGCCGATGTCGGGCTGTCGCGCGTTGAACCTGGACGCGATCAACGCGTTCAGAACCGGGCGCAATCTCACGCCGGTCGCACAGGTCGACTGTCCGACCTTCGTCAACGTCGATCTGCGATTCTCGAAATTCATCAGGGTCGGCGGTTCGGGCCGGGCCGAGCTGATCGCTCAGCTGTTCAACATTTTCGACCGTGCGAACTTCAACGTTCCGAACAACAACATCAGCGCCGGCAACGACACGACGACGGGGCGTCCGCTGTTTGGGACGAGCACCTCGCTGCTGCCGAACATCAACGCGCCGTCACGACAAGCGGAGTTTGCGGTGCGGTTCCAGTTCTGAGGCCGGAAACCACGAAACGACGAAACCACGAAAGCAGCCGCCACGAAGAGACGAAGGCACGAAGAACAGAGAAGTACGCCCATGAAACGCTTCCTAGTCGTCGTCGCAATCGCGTGTGCGGGCGGCGCGGTCGGACGCACGCAGTCAGGTGCGGCGTCCAACGTGTCGCTCGCCGATTTCTTCAAGCCCGGCGTCGTCTTCCAGGATCGCAATGGCGACGACGCGGTCGATTTCGTCAACGCGCGGATCGTCCTCGCGGAAAATCCGACGGCCGCCGAGCTGGCGGCCGCGGCCGATGTCGCAGCGCGGTTGGGATATGAAACGTCGGCGATGAACTTGCCGGTCGCGACAGTTCGGCTCACGCCGGATGCTCCGAGCGACGGCGGCGGATCGCCTGCGATCTTCGTCGGCGCAAAGTCGCTGGCCGGATCCGGCGCGACTGTGGACTCCCTCGGCGCCGGCGCGATGAAAGCCGGCGAGGGCCTGGTTGCGGCGTTCACGGCATCGGGTCAGCCAGCGGTCGCGCTGCTCGGCGCAGACGAAGCCGGGATCGCCGCGGCGGCGGTGATGTTTGCCGGTCACCTTCCTTACATCTGGGACGCCAAGGGTCCGGCGACCGACAAGATTGCCGACGAAGCGAAGCAGTGGCTGACGGCGAAGGGCGTCGCCGTTTCCTCGGCGGTCGCGAAGGCGGTCGTCGTGAAGAGCGGTGCCGACGACGTCGACCGCCTCATCGTCGACCTCCAGATGCCCAACGGCGGCGATCTCCTGAAAGCGCAGGTCGCGCTCAACCAGTTCAAGGCGACCGCCGGCCGCGATCCGAAACGCGCCCTTTCGTTCGCGCACGTCCGCTCGCTCGCGCTGCGGCTGCGCGCTCCAGGCTCGCGGCCAACCACGATCGATCTTCCGCAGGTCGCCGCGGCGCAAACCGCGGCGAATCCGCCTCCCGGCCGGCGGCCGGGCGGCGGCGCCAAGGAAAATTTCGATCTCTCCACGTTCTATTCGAACGACGGCGCGCTGTCGGATTCGGACAACAACCTGATTCCCGATCGCGTGGACGTCATGCTCAGCGCCGACGGCGCGGGAACGCAGAGGATCGTCGATCTCGGCGCGCGACTCGGTCTCGAGTCGACCGGCGTTGCGGTGCCGATCGCGAAACCGCCGAAGAGCATCACGTCGCCGGACGGTGAGCCCATTCTGGTACTCGTCGGCGTCACCCATCCACTCATCGAAGATCTGATCAAGAACGACAAATGGGTGCGGCCATCGCTGCAGCCGGGTGAAGGACTGATCCAGATCGTGAAGAAGGCGTTCGGCGAGAAGAGCGCGCTCATCGTCACCGGCGGCGACGCGGCGGGCGTCGACCGCGCGATCCGGCAGCTCGCGGAGACGTTTCCGCATATCTGGTCGCGAGGCAAAGACCGCACGACGCTCGACGATGTGGAGGACGACCTGCGAAAGTTCGTCGCCGGCCGATCGCCGGCCGGTCAGGCGGCGACGAGTCTGTACAAGATCGACAAGCTCGGTGCTCAACTGCAGGGCAAGGACCTCGCCAGCGCGCGTGTGAGAGTGTTCGTCGAGAACGCGGCGGATGGTCTCGCCGACTTCATACGGCAAGAAGCCGCGTCGGCGATCAAGGCCGGCTCGGTGACGGTTGACGTGCAGAACCTCGACGTCCAGAAGGGACGCCCCCTCGTCAACGATGAATTCGACGTCGCGTCGGAAGTCGACGAGTTCTGGTCGAAGCTCCGCATGAAGGTGATTCCCGCGATCAGGAAGAACAAGCCGGCCGTGATCGTCGAGGCTCGACTCAGCGAGCCGCCCGAGCTCCGCCAGCAGATCGAACAGCAGGCGCGTGCCGAACTGGTCAAAGCCGGCGCCGACGACAAGTCGACCTCCGTCACCGTCCTCTCCGCATACAAGCAAGGCTACAGCTGGCTGTACGACGTCGTCCGGCCGACGCTGGCGGGCAAGACGATCGAATCGATCACGATCCGTTTCGCCGAAATCGGTCCGCCCGCAGGCTGGACGCAGCAGGGGATGTTCGTGCCGACGCGGTGGCTGCTCGAGCTCTATCCCATCGACGAGATTCTCGCCAGCGAGCTGAAGATCGACATCAAGAAGATCCGCTTCGAGAAGATGCCGATCGGATCGCCGGCGTACGAAGTGATCGCGACCGGTGCCGGCGGCGCCGAGCTCCTGCGCCGCACCTTCGAACCGAAGTTCGTCGAGCGACCGTTCTTCGATCGATTCCCGGACTACGAGCGCGTCCGCGTGACGACCGGTTGGTTGAAGGCGGACGCGGCGGGACGGACGATCGTCGACGAACGCATCGTGACGGATCCGGAGCGCTTCTGGGATCGATTCCAGGCGGTCACGCTCCCCGCGCTGTACAACCACGTGATGACACTCGGCAACGGCAAGCCGCGTGCAGAAGATGCGCCGTTCTTTGGTGAGATGATGGTCGATCTCACGCTGAGCGAGCCCGAGTATCGGCTGCCGGTCGATCAGGAACAGATCTCATCGCTCGAAGCGATCCACGAGGAGCTCTACTTCAACACGCTGCACTTCTTCGACGTGATGGGGCGCTTCACGCGCGGCGCGGGGCTCAGCTATCCAGGCCGTGTGATTCCGGTGATGCATCCGAAGAGCGACGGGAAGGCTGGCCACGCCAGGATCACGGTCACCGGATTCGATGCACCACGGCCGTCTGTCGTTGTCGAATACGTCGAACGCAACGGCCGGCGCGGCGATGCCCGGCTCGATATCCCGAAGATCGCCGTCGACCGTCCGCAGACGCTGGCGGCCACGGTGCGCGATGGGCAGAACGGCGTCGATCGGCTCGATCTGCGCGTGAAGGTCGACACCGAAAAAGACGAGCGCGACGCGCTCGTTCAGCGCGCCGCTGACGAGCGCGTCGACCGCACGGTCATCTCCGCCGAGCAGGTGAAGGCGGTTGTGACGAATCTCGATCGTCTGCGCCAGGCGGGCCTCTATCGCGACGCGCTCGCGTACCACGATCTCCGCGGCCTCCGTGTCACCATTGGCTGGGACCACGACGCGAAGCCGGCCGACATCACCGCGTCGATCGACGGCGGATCTCCCGTACCGTTTCCCGACATCAAGAAATATCCGGCGACCGATCTCCAATGGGACACGCCCATCCCTCCTCCCGAGGCGTACGGCGTCCTCGCCAAGATGTCGGAGTCCAAAGAGGCGACCGTCTACAAAGTCGGCCAGAGCTACCTCGGCAAAGACGTGTGGGCGATGGACCTGATGCCGCCGATCGAGGCGTCGCATTGGTCACAGGCGAAGCAGACCACGTTGAAGCCGACGGTTGTCTACTCGGCGCGCCAGCATGCGAACGAGGTCTCGTCGACGAGCCACGTGCTGAAGCTGGCCGAGCTGCTGCTGACCGATCCGGAGTATCGCGCGAAGTTGAACAAGGTGAACGTGGTCATCCATCCGATCACGAACGCCGACGGCGCGCAGCTCGCCTACGACCTGCAGAAGATCA
>DAIUKO010000411.1:0-5846 GCA_036848175.1 Vicinamibacterales bacterium
GCGTGTTGATGATGATCGCCTTGGTCTTGTCGTTGAACGCCGCGGCGAGCTCGTCCGGATCGAACGTCCAGCGCGGTTCGTGGAGCGTGACGTAGCGCGTCGTGGCGCCGGAGAGGATCGCGTCGGGACCGTAGTTCTCGTAGAACGGCTCGAAGATCACGACCTCGTCGCCCGGATCGATGATCGCGAGCATCGTCGACATCATCGCCTCGGTCGATCCGCAGCAGATCGTCACCTGCTCGTCGGCGACGATCGGCAGGCCGTAGCGGCGCGTGAACTCGCGCGCCACCGCTTCGCGCAGCGGCCGCGCCCCCCACGTGACCGCGTACTGATTGACGTCCGCGTTGATGGCTGCGCAGGCGGCGTCCTTCACCGCCGCCGGCGCCGGAAAATCGGGAAACCCCTGCGACAGATTCACGCCGCCGTACATCTCGTTGAGCCGCGTCATCTCGCGGATGACCGACTCGGTGAATTGCGTCGCCTTCCTGGATCCGACCAGCTTGGACATGAAACGAGATTTTATGCGGCTTTGCGAGATTTGCGGGCGGTACTCGTCTTCTTTTTCGCCGGCGCCTTCGCGGCCGGTTTTTTCTTCGCCGCCGGAGACTTCGCGGCGCTGGTCTTCTGCGCGGGATCGGGTTTCGCCTGATGCGACACGGCGGGCGTCGCGTCGACGTCAGCGCTGGCCAGCGCGTCGGAGCCGTAGAGCCGG
This sequence comes from Vicinamibacterales bacterium, assembly GCA_036848175.1. Lineage (GTDB taxonomy): Bacteria > Acidobacteriota > Vicinamibacteria > Vicinamibacterales > CAVVIG01 > QHWF01. The sequence continues at coordinate 713 of DAIUKO010000411.1, forward strand.
CGGTAGTCCTCTGCGGTCCCGAGAATTCTCTTCACGTAGTTCTGCGTCTCGGGGAACGGGATGTCGTCGATGAACTCGTCGCGCTCGATGCCGGGCCGTTCGGAAATCCAGCGGGCGACGCGGTTGGGGCCGGCGTTGTACGTTGCCAGCGCATAGTGCGCGCCGCCGAACTGCCGCACCAGATCCGCGAAGTACGCGGTCCCCATCCTGATGTTGGTCTCGGCCGTCGTCAGCATGCTGATCGAGAATCGCCGCGGCAGCTTCAGCGCGCGCGCGTACTGGCGGCCGGTCGACGGCAGCAGCTGCATCAGGCCGTAGGCGTTGGCCGACGACCTCACGTCCGCCGTGAACGTCGACTCCTGCGCGATCAACGCCGCGACCAGATACGGATCGAGCTCGTGCTCGTTCGAGTAGCGCTGAATCAACGACCAGTAGTTCACGGGATACAGCACTCTGAGGATCTCGACCGGCAGCTTCTCGCCGCCCCCAGCCATGAACTGCGGATACGCGCGCTTCATCGCGTTGATGGCGACGCGCAGATCGCCGCGCTGGTTGGCGATCCACGCGAGCGTCGCCTGGATGGCCGACGAATCGCCCCACGCCTTCTGCGCGTAGTGAAGCTCGTCGACCGCCTGATCGTAGAGATCGAAGGACAACAGCGCCCTGACGATCTGTTCGTTCGGCGGGAGCTGAACCAGGGGCTGAGGCTGATCGTCGGCGCCGGCCGGCGCGCCGGCGCTGCGCACGTCGACGATGAGGCGGCGCTGCGGCACGCGGCTGCCGCGATCCGTCAACTGCTTGGCCGCGAGGCGCCCGTAATAGGTGTTCAAATAATCGGTCGCGACGAGCACATAGCGCGCTTCGGCGAGCGCCGGCTCGTGCAAGCGATCGTGCGCGCGCGCGGACCAATACAGCCACGTCGGCCGGTAGTCCGATCGCGGGAAGTTGGCCGCACCCGACTCGAACACGCTCACGGTGTCCGCATAGTTGCCGTTCTTGTACGCCCACCACCCGATCTTCCACGCCGCCCGCTCGGCATAGTGTCCGAGCGGGAATTTCTCGTACATCTCACGGAACGTCCGATCGGCTTCCTCGTCCTCGTTCTGGACGATGTAGTACGACGCGAGGTTGTTGAGGGCCTCTTCCGCCCAACTCTGATCGGCGAAGTCGCTCGCCAGCCGGCGAACCGTTCGCAGGTATTCGTCCTGATCGCCGAGCTCGCGAACCGCCAGGGCGTAGAAGAACAGCGCCTCCCCCTGGCGCGACGCCTTCTCGAGGTACGGCTTGACGCCGTCGCGGGCGTTGCGAGCTCGCTTCAGGAAGTAATCGCACTCGGCAAGGCGCAAGTTGATGAGCTCGTGATCGTCGCCCTGCGCGAGCGGGCGCAGCGTTTCGAAGATCGAGCGCGCCGGCGCATAGCGCTTTGCCGCGAAGAACCGCTCTCCCCGGCCGAGCTCCAGTTGGTAGCGGCGCGAACCGGCTGCGACCGGCGCAATCGGCAGCGTCTCCAGCTCGGTGCTCGCGCTCGCCGCGAGATCGCCGAATGGGAACTCGTAGACGACGCGGGAAAAGGCTTCGGCCGCTTTCTCCCGGTTGCCGAGCGTTCGCGCGGCCTTCCCCATCCGCATCAGCACTTCGTCGGGCGCTGTCGTTTTCGTTTTTGACAGCCGCTCGTAGATTTCGAGCGCGGCGGCCTGATCGCCAAGCGCTTCGTCGCTCTCGGCTTCGCGCAGCGCTGCGGCTTCGACCAGGTAGCCGATTGGCGGCTTCGCCGCGAGCGCCTGAAAGGTGTGTCGCGCGTCCGCCGGCCGTCCGAGCCGCAGTTGCGCAAGCCCTTTGTAGTACTCGGCATAGTGCCCGAGCGTCCCCTGCTGAACCGCGTCCTGCGACAGAATCGGCAAGGCCCTCGCGAAATCGCCGTCGACTTCGAGCTTCACGGCTCGCGTGAATTCAGTGACCGGCGCGGACCGTACGCTCCTCGTTCGCGCCGGTGCCATCCATAGCTGGGACGCCTCGGCGGGCAGCGGTGGATGATTCGTCGGCTTGAGGGCCGCATCGCCGCCGGCCGGCGCCCCGGACTGCTGCGCTCGCACAGCGGTTGTCGGCGACAGGATTCCCAACGTGGCGGCAAGAACGACGGTGAGAGCGCCTGATGGTTTCATGTCAGTTGCAACAGACTGGAATCGCCATTGGCAAGCGTGCGGACGAGCTCGTCTTGAAAGTAGTCGGTCTGCTGCCGGATCTGCGCCGGCACGCGCTGCTCGTACAAGACGCGTGCCCGAGCGATCTCACCGCCGAGCCGCGTCGCGAGATCGCGATCGCGGCGGCCGGCGAGCACTTCAGCTTCGTGATACAGCTTGATTTCCGAGACGAGCAGCCTGGCGTACCGGCGGGCCGCCGCGTTGTCGTCCGCGGTCGAGTCGTCGCTGATCTCATCGGCTCGATCGAGCGTTTTCACCAGCGCCGCGCGTGCCGCCTTGAACGCGGTCATGCTCTCGAGGCATCGCGCGGCGTGTCGCGCCAGAATCTCCAGCGCAGCGTTCGCCGTTGTCGAGTCAACCGGCTGCGAGTACAGGACTGCGACCGTCTGGCCGCTGACGGCAAGTGGGATCGTCCGGGCGGCGGCGGGCAATTCCACAGATTCACCGCGGATGGCTGGCGGATCGAATCCGATCGAGCGCCATCCGGTGTGGCCGCCGTTCCCAACCAGGGCGACGGCGACGGCGTCGACCTCCCGCCCCGCGCACGCGACCACGGTATCCAGGATCGCCGACAGCGAACGCGCCGCGTCTATCGCACGGATCCCGCTGACGAGCCGCTCCGCGGATGCCGACCCAGCGTCTGTCGCCACCGGCTCGGCGCTCGCGGCAGCTTGTCGAGCGACCTCTACCTCTGCAAGTCGTCGCTCCAGCTCAACGTGCGCGGCCTGTCGTTCGCGGTCGACTTCGGCGAGTTGCTGATCGCGCTCGGCGTTAGCGGCGTCATGCTCGCGCTGGACCGCGGCAAGTGCGTATTCGCGCTCGGCTTTCGCCGCATTCGCCAGCTCGTCGATGACCGCCTGGGCCTGGCGGGACAATTCGTCGTGAAGTTGAGCGGTGAGCGTTTCGAAAGCTCGCCTCAGCTGGTCGTCAAACGTCATGCGATTCGTTTTCCCGGTCGGCGGCGCGAGGCTGGACAGGCCATTATACAACCTCAACGTACAGAAGGGTTTGACGGCTCGCGGCTCCGCCCTTACAATGAACGGACATCACAGCGAGCCAGACGTCGCGGCCAACCTTTATATATAGGGGGCGACACGGCTTCGACGGGGGTAAAGACTCGCGGGATGCATGCCGAGCGCCATCGCCTCGTAAATCCGGTGGAACACAACGTAACTGCGAACACGCAGCTCGCTCTCGCTGCTTAATTAAGTAGCGACGTCCACCCCGATCTCGCCTGCAGGTCGGGGCTGGATGTCATAAAAGCAGGCTGGTCGCCGCGGGCGGTTCCGACGCGCGGCGGCGAGACATATCGGAGCTAGCGGTCGCCGGTTTCCGTCGCTCTTTGACGGCGGTCGCGAACTTTCAAGAGCGGCTAAGCATGTAGACGCTCGCGACGGCGTACTCTCGGACGCGGGTTCGACTCCCGCCGCCTCCACCAACTTTCCTAGGGAATTTGAGGATTAGGCCTCATTTTCCCGCCGCCTCCACTATTTCTCCACTCGCCTGCGGCCGATCGATGGACGTCGTCTCCAAAAGTTGGATCGCTGCCTCGATCGCCGCCGGGCTCAGGTGCATGTAGCGTTGCGTCGTCCCGAGATCCTGATGGCCGGCGAGCTCCTGGATGGCTCGCACCGGTGCTCCACGCCTCGCAAGATGCGAACAGAACGTGTGCCGAAGAATGTGGACGCCCGGCTTTACGTTCGCGCGCCGTGCGGCCCGTCGCAGCATCACCTGGACGACCTTCTGCGTCAGCGGCTTCCCTTCTCCCTCGCACAGCACTCGTGCGCCGCGAAGGTGACGCGTCTCTCGCAGCGCATCAGTCAGCCGTCTGGTCAGCGGAACGTACCGCAGCCGGCCGCCCTTCGGCATCGTCACGTGACCCTTCCACTCGGATCTAGCCAGCTGGATCAGCAGATCGGCGCGAATCGCCAGCTGCGCCGACTCTTCACGCGAGAAGCCAACGTCCCGAAAAACGTTGCCGCTCGATCGTACGATCACGACGCCGCCTTCTCTCATGACGGTGTTGATGCCGTCCGCTGGCTGTTTCGACGCCTATGACCGAAGCAATCACTGATAGGTCAGCGACGGCGGCGTGTTCGTGCGGTGGGCAATTCGTCGCCGGGAGCAGGAGGATTACCCTTTCCTGCGCGCTTCAGTATCCGTAGCGCTTTCTTGATGTCGCCCTTCGCCGTGCGTTCCGCAAAGTACTCCTCGGTGCGTAACGCCGAGACCTTCTCCGCGACGGCGACGTTGATCAACTGGTTCACGGCCACGCCTTCGGCCTTAGCCACTTTCTTGGCTTCTTCCATCAATGACGGTTGAAGCCTCAGCGCAAAATTGCTCTTCTTCATCAGCGGTTCTCCAGCCTCCGCACTGCATCCGCCGGCGCCACGATCTCGAGTCCGAACGGTCCTGCCGCCGCCTCGAAATGGCGTCGATTGAACGTGACGACGATGTCCGCGCGCCCGTTCACCGCCGTCTCGAGGACGAGATCGTCACCCGGATCTGGTAGCACCGGCCGCCACAGAAACGAGATGCGGATCGGCTCGGCCACTAACGCGATCGCGTCGAGCAGGGTGTCGACGTCGGCCGCCGAAATACCCGCTGCCGCGAGATGCTCAGTGCGAGTGAGCACCGACTCGTATTGGAGCATCAGCGGCACGGACGCCAGAACCGGACAGCGCCGCTCGAGCGCGGCCGTCAGCAGTACTCGCGAGGCACCGCGGCCGCTGCGAACGGCCGCCACCAGGACATCGGTATCGAGAACGGCCCGTCCAAGCATTCCGGATCATATCGCATGCGATATCATGCCGACCAGATGAACCCAGTCCGCCAACCAGCTGATTCCCGAGGCCGAGGAACCTCGTCCGGGCTCCGACGGCGGCGGGAACCCATGATCTCCGCCGCCACTGGACATCCACCGGATGTCGAAT
>DAIUKO010000412.1:0-5778 GCA_036848175.1 Vicinamibacterales bacterium
AGATCACCGGCAACCTGTCGTTCAACATGTCGACCGACATCTTCAGCACGTTCGTGCAGGACGACTGGCAGATCGCGCCAACGATCAAGATCCTCTACGGTGTCCGGTTCGATCTTTACAAGTACCCGGCGGGAATCGCTGATGCGCCGCTCGCGCAGACGCACGAGTTCAACACCGACACGAACAACTTCGGGCCTCGCGTCGGCGTCGCCTGGTCGATCGATCCGAGCACGGTTGTACGCGCGAGCACGGGGATCATGTACGACCAGCCGATCCTGGGCGGATACGAGCAGGCGCTGCAGTTGTCGGGATCACCACGCGCGCCGGTGTATACGTTCAACGGCACATCGCTCGGCGCTCCGGCGTTCCCGAACGGCGTGAGCACGGGAGCCGTGGCTCAGCAGTCGCCGTGGGCGATCAATCAGGACTTCGAGGTTGCGCGCACGTGGCAGGCCAACGCCCAGATCGAGCGTGCGTTCGCACGCGATTTCACCGGATCGGTCGGCGTGATCTACGCCAAGGGATCGCACCTTCCGGTCGTCACCAACATCAATCCGATCAACTCAATCGGGACGCTCGGCGACGGCCGGCCGATCTACAACACCACCGCCAACGCGTCGACGCGGCTCGATCCACGGTTCAATCTCATCCAGGAAGTCCAGTCGATCGGCGACTCCACGTTCAAGTCGATGACCTTGCAGATGTCGAAGCGGTTCAAGCGGGGGCTGACGTTCAACGTGCAGTACTCACTGGGTAAAGGCCTGGACAACACGCCGCTGCTGACGCAGCTGACGGTGCAGGCCGAAGCGGGACGATCCGATCCGAGCAATCTGGATCGCGATCGCGGACCCAATCCGCTCGACATGCGCCACAACTTCACCGGCAATGTCATCTACGTGTCGGAGAACCACTCGTCGAACGCCTTCGTGCGCCACCTGCTCAGCGGGAACCAGATCGGCGTGCTGCTGCAGTTCAACAGCGGCCTGCCCGTGAACGAGTTGGCAAACCGCGAATTGAACGGCGACGGCGTCGCCTCCGATCGTCCGCTCGGCGTCGCCCGCAATCCGCTCTACCTGCCGGTTCGCAAGAACGTCGACCTGCGCTACACGCGCTGGATTCCGATCCACGGCTCGTCGCGCGCCGAGTTCATCGCCGAGTTGAAGAACGTGTTCAACACGCTGCAGATGTCGAACATCAACACGACCATCGCCGTGGACACGCTCGGCAATCCGCTGGCGCCGATCCCGACCGATCCGTTTCTCTTCGTGAATCCGTCCGGGTACGAGCAGCGGAAGCTGCAGTTGGGATTCCGAATTCGCTTCTAGCCGGGACCGGCAGGATGGGCAGGACGCCTATCCTGCCCCATCCCGCCCATCCAGCCTGTAAGATCACCCCATGAAGCGTCTCGTCTTTGCATGTCTTTTAGTTCTCGCCACGCTTCCCACGGCTCCACTCGCCCAGATGCGCGTCGTCCCTCTCGACGAAGAGCAGGGGCACGTCGCGCTCGGGCTCGCGCTGCGCCATCTGTCGAACGTCGGCATCTTCATGCACACCACCGCGCATCCCGACGACGAGAACAACGCGCTGCTGGTGATGCTCAATCGCGGTCAGGGATTTCGCACCGTGCTCGCCACGGCGACCCGCGGCAACGGCGGACAGAACGAGATCGGACCGGAGATCTTCGAGGCGCTCGGCGTGCTGCGCACGCAGGAGCTTGCCTCACTGCACAGATTCGACGGCGCCGAGCAGTACTTCACGCGCGCGGTCGACTTCGGCTACTCGTTCAGCATCGAGGAAACGTTTCAGAAGTGGGGCCGCGAGGAGATCACCGCCGACTACGTGCGGCTGATCCGCATGATCCGCCCCGACGTCATCGTCACGCTGCCGCCGACCGGCAATGCGGGCGGCCAGCATCACATGGCATCCGCGGTGATCACGCATGATGCCTACAAGGTTGCCGGCGATCCGACCAAGTACCTCGACCAGCTGAAAGACGGACTGTGGCCGTGGCAGCCCAGGAAGCTGTATCAGATGGGCGGCTTCGGCATGCCGGGCGAGCCGGAACCGGTCGGCAAGGTCATCCGCGTCAATGCCGGCGGCTACGACTCGCTGCTCGGCAAGACCTACGCGGAGATCGGCAGCGAAGCGCGCAGCATGCACAAATGCCAGGGAATGGGTCAGCTGCTGTCGCTGCCGATGGCGTCATTTCCATTCAGCTATCAGCTCGTCGAGACGACGCTGCCCACTCAGACGCAAAAAGACGAGACGTCGCTCTTCGACGGCATCGACACCAGCCTGAGCGGCCTCGCCAGGTTCGCCGGCGCTCGCGCGCCGAAAGATCTGAGCGAAGGTCTGAACGTGATCACGAAAGCCGTGGACGGCGCGCGCAAGGCCTTCGACACGAGCGGCGACGAGGCAACCGTCAAGCCGCTCCTCGATGGTCTGTTCGCGGTTCGAGTGCTGCGGCGAGCGCTGCGCTCGATGCCGATCGACGAGAGCGGCCGGTTCGAGATCGATTTTCGCCTGCGTCAGAAAGAGCGCGAGTTCCAGCAGGCGGTGGTGGTGGCGAGCGGCGTCAAGGTCGAAGCGCTCGCAGACGCCGGCGTCGTCGTGCCGGGCGAGCAGGTGAAGGTGAACGTGATCGTCGCCAACCGCGGCTCGGGCGAGATTGCCATCAAGCAGGTGAAGTTCGACGGGTTCGACTCGTCGACGCCGTCCATTTGTACGATGACGGCGTTCACCGGCCGCGGATTCGGATTTCCAGGCGGCGGCCGCGGCGGCCGTGGCCGCGGCGACAGCGCGCCGCCGGCGCAGCCGATGTCGAGCGTGCGAAGGGATCAGGTCGCGCACTGCGAGCCGACGCTGACCGTGCCCGCGAACGCGCGCGTCAGCGAGCCCTACTGGCACCGGAAAGGTGAAGACGGCCGCTACACGTTCGATGACGACGCGCCGTTCGGGTTGCCGCTGCGTCCGACGCGCTTCTACGTGCAGGTGACGCTGGGGATCGCCGGCGGCGAGGACGTGATCGTCGGGCTGCCCGTCGAGAACCGCTACGAGGGCGACATCTTCAGCGGCGAGAAGCGGACTGAACTGCTCGTCGTACCGGCGCTGTCAGTTCGTGCCACGCCGCAGATCTCGATCGTGCCGTCGGCCGCGGTTCGTGGCGTGTCGCCGCTCTTCGCGCGCCGCGGCGGCGCGCCGACGCCGGACCGCGAAGTCCGCGTCACCGTCGTCAACGACACCACAGCGACGATCGAGCCGACGGTGCATCTCGACGCGCCCGCCGGATGGACGGTGACGCCGCACGATCTGAAGGTGAAGCTGGATCGCGCCGCCGAATCGCAGACCGTGCGCTTCATGGTGAAGCCGTCGCCGAGGGCCACGGAAGGCGAGTTCCAGCTTCGCGCGACGGCCACCGTCAACGGCCAGAACTTCGGCCGCGGCTACCAGATCATCGAGTACCCGCACATTCAGCGGTATCACATCTACGACGACGCGCAGACGACGCTCAAGGTGATCGACGTGCGCGTACAGCCGAACCTGACCGTCGGCTACATCATGGGCACCGGCGATCAGGTGCCGGCGGCGATCGAGCAGCTCGGCGCGAAGGTCGAGATGATCGACGCCGACGATCTGGCGTTCGGGAATCTCTCGCGGTTCGACGTGATCGTCACCGGCATCCGCGCCTACGAGCGGCGCGACGACCTGCGCGCCAACAACAGCCGGCTGCTCGAGTACGTCTACAACGGCGGGACGCTGATCGTGCAGTACAACAAGTTCGAGTTCAACGACGCGCAGTACGGGCCGTATCCGGTGAAGGTGAGCGCGAACCGCATCACCGACGAGTCGGCGCCGCCGCGGCTGCTCGACTCGCACAATCCGGTGTTCACCACGCCGAACGAAATCAACGACGCGGCGTGGAAGAACTGGGTGCAGGAGCGGGGACTGTACTTTCTCGGCGAGAAGGACTCGAGGTATCACGACCTGATTCAGCTCGAGGACAACTTCACCTACAACAAGGGGCCGAAGAACGGCGCGCTCGTCGAAGCCACTTACGGCAAAGGCCGATGGCTGTACGTCGGGCTCGGCCTGTGGCGGCAGCTGCCGGCCGGCACCGACGGCGCCTATCAGATTCTCGCGAATCTGATCTCCCTCGGCCGCACGCCCATCAAGCCGGCGACGCGCTGAGCCATTTCATGGAAGTCCCGCTCACGCCACTGGAGTTCGCACGCAGAACGCGCACGCTCTATGCGGATCGCGAGGCGCTGGTCGACGGCGACCTGCGGCTCTCCTACGAGCAGTTCTTCCAGCGCTCGGACCGATGGTCGCACGCGCTGCAGACGCTCGGCGTCGCGCCCGGCGATCGCATTGCCTACATCGCGCCGAACACGCACGCGCAGCTCGAATCGTTCTACGCGGTGCCGCAGATCGGCGCGGTGCTGGTGCCGATCAACTATCGCCTGAATCACGAGGAGTTCGCCTACATCATCGCGCATTCCGGATCGACGGTCGTCTGCGCGCACAGCGACTACCTCGAAGCGGTCGATCGGGTTCGCGATCAGCTGACCGGCGTCCGGCATTTCGTCGCGCTCGAAGGGACGCGCGAGGGCTGGCTGGATTACGAGTCGCTGATCGTCGAGGCGCCGTCGTCGTTCGTGCGGCCCGAGATTGCCGAAACCGATCTCCTCACCATCAACTACACCAGCGGGACGACGTCGCGTCCCAAAGGCGTGATGATCACGCATCGCAATGCCTACATCAACGTCGTCGGCACGCTGCTCCACGTGCCGGTGCGGATGACGGATCGCTATCTGTGGACGCTGCCGATGTTTCACGCCAACGGCTGGACGTTCACGTGGGCGGTGACGGCGGCTGGCGGCACGCACATCTGTCTGCGAAAGGTCGATCCGATCAAGGTGTTCGAGCTCGGCGAGAGTGAATCGGTGACGCTGCTCTGCGCGGCGCCGACGGTCCTGATCGGCATTGCCAACGCGCCGGCTGAGGTGCGCGCGAAGGCGCGGAAAGGCGTGCGCGTCGTCACGGCCGGCGCGCCGCCCGCGGCCGCCACCATCGAGCGCATCGAAGGAGAGCTGGGGTGGACGATCACGCACGTCTACGGACTGACCGAGACGGCGCCATTCATCACCGTCTGCGAGGAACGGCCGGAGCACGCGGCGCTGTCACCCGGCGATCGCGCCGTGATCAAGGCGCGTCAGGGCGTCGAGTTGATCACGTCGGGGGACCTTCGCGTCGTCGATGAAATGATGCGCGATGTGCCGCGCGACGGCACGACGGTCGGAGAAATCGTCGTCCGCGGCAACGTGGTGATGAAGGGGTACTACAACGATCCTGAGGCGACCGAGAAGGCGCTGCGCGGCGGCTATTTCCACAGCGGCGACGCCGCCGTCGTGCACGCCGACGGCTACGTGGACATCCGCGATCGGCTGAAGGACGTGATCATCAGCGGCGGCGAGAACATCTCGTCGGTGGAAGTCGAAGGGGTCCTCGTGCGGCACGCGGCGGTGCAGGAAGCCGCGGTGGTCGGTTTGCCGGACAACAAGTGGGGTGAGGCGCCGCACGCGTTTGTCGTCCTCAAGCCCGGCGCCACCGCCACGTCCGACGATTTGCGGACGTTCGTCCGCGAGCGTCTGGCGCATTTCAAGTGCCCGCACACCGTCACCTTCGTCACCGAGCTGCCGAAAACTGCCACCGGAAAGATCCAGAAGTTCGTCCTCCGCGGCAACCGGTCGGCAATCTCCGCGCAGTAGGGGTCTGACC
>DAIUKO010000413.1:0-5735 GCA_036848175.1 Vicinamibacterales bacterium
GCGATGGCCACCGACGGACGGTTCGACACGCTCTCGAAGAAGGAAATCGCGCGCAACGAGAAAGAGCGCCGCAAGCTGGCGAAGAACCTCGAAGGCATCCGCGGCATGTCGCGCCTGCCCGACGCGGTCTTCGTCGTCGACACCAAGAAGGAAAAGATCGCGGTCGACGAGGCGCGCAAATTGAAGATTCCCGTCATCGGCATCGTCGATACGAACTGCGATCCGGACGAAGTCGACCTGGTGATCCCGGGCAACGACGACGCGCTGCGCGCCATCCGGTTGTTCGCGTCGCGCATCGCCGAGTCGGTCATCCAGGGCCGCGACATGAAACAGTCCGTCGACGCGGAAGCCGCGCGCGATGCCGCCGACGAAGCAGCCGCCTCCGAAACGGACCCGCGCCGCGCCGCCCGTCCGCAGCGCCGTCGCGAACCGGCCCCGGCGTCAGCGTAGACTCAAGGCCTCTTCCATCCGCGCGCCGGTTCCCCGAGGGGCCGGCGCTTTTTTTTGGCTCCGGAGATCGTTTATGGCAACGACCGCAATCACGGCCGACATGGTGAAGAAGCTGCGCGACCAGACGGGCGCGGGCATGATGGAATGTAAGAACGCGCTCACCGAAGCGGACGGCAGCTTCGACGAAGCGACGACGATTCTTCGCAAGCGCGGCCTTGCCAGCGTCGCCAAGAAAGCGGGACGAGCCACGAGCGAAGGACTGATCGGACACCGATTGTCGGGCGACCGCACCGCCGGCATCCTCGTCGAGGTGAACTGCGAGTCGGACTTCGTGGCGCGGACGCCCGACTTCCAGCAGCTGATTCAGGACGTCCTTTCCGAGATCGAGCACGCCGGCGACGCGGCGAACGAGGCCTGGCTGAAGGATCCGCAGGGTCCGGTGCTGAAGCGCGTCGCCCCCGTCATCGCCAAGCTCGGCGAGAACATGGCCGTGCCGCGGTTCGTGCGCTATGCCGGGAAGGGCATCGTCGGTCAGTACATTCACCTTGGCGGCAAGATTGGCGTCCAGGTGGAGTTCGGCGGCGTGACGTCCGAGGTCGCGAAGCGCGACGAGTTCCAGACGCTCGTCAAGGAGATCGCGATGCAGATCGCGGCGGCGAGCCCGGCCTACATCTCGCGCGACTCGGTGCCCGCCGACGTCATCGAGAAGGAGAAATCGATCTACCGGGCACAGATGGAGAACTCGGGCAAGCCGGCGAACGTGATCGACAAGATTGTCGAAGGCAAGCTCGGAAGCTTCTATCAGCAGGTCGTGCTGCCGGATCAGGCGTCGATTCGCGATCCCAAGGCGACGGTCAAAGATGTCGTCGCGCAGGCCAACCAGGCGCTCAACGCCACGATCACGATCACGCGCTTCGCGCGCCTGAAAGTCGGCGAAGCTGCAAGTTAGACGGCCGATCCTGATATCGCTCGTCCTGAGCCTGTCGAAGGACGAGCGCAGCAACCTCCCGGCGACGCTCACCCTTCGACCAGCTCAGGGTGAGCGTCAGGGACATGCGCGCTCGACTTTCCTCGAGCGCTCTCCGCTATAATCGCTGCTCGTGACCGACCCGCCCGCGCTCCCCTACAAACGCATCCTCCTCAAGCTCTCCGGCGAAGCCCTGATGGGCGCGCAGAACTATGGGATCGATCCCGCCGTCGCCACGCAGATCGCGCGGGACATCGCCGAGATTCAGGGCATGGGGGTCGAGACCGCGATCGTCATCGGCGGCGGCAACATCTTCCGCGGCGTCGCGGCCAGCGCGCGCGGCATGGACCGCGCGACCGCGGACTACATGGGCATGCTGGCCACGGTGATCAACGCGCTCGCGCTGCAGGATGCCATCGAACAACAAGGCGTCAACACGCGGGTCGTCACCGCGATCGAGATGCGCGCCGTGGCCGAGCCGTTCATCCGGCGGCGCGCCATCCGCCACCTCGAGAAGGGGCGCGTCGTCGTCTTCGGCGCCGGCACCGGCAATCCGTACTTCAGCACCGACACGGCAGCGGCGCTGCGCGCGATGGAGATCAAAGCCGACGTCATCCTCAAGGCGACCAAGGTCGATGGTATTTACGATGCCGATCCGATGGTGAAGCCGGGGGCGACGCGCTTCGAGCGCATCTCGTATCTGCAAGTGCTCGAACAGGGCCTGAAGGTGATGGATGCGACGGCCATCTCTCTGTGCATGGACAATCGCCTGCCGATCGTCGTCTTCAATCTGAGAACACCGGGAAACATCAAGCGCGCGATTTCGGGAGAACCGATCGGTTCGCTCGTCACCGCGTGAGCGTTGGGGGAGCCCGATGGATGCCAATGATCTGAAGAGTCTGTACGCCGAAGTCAGCAAACGGATGAACGTCGCGCTGGAACACGTCCGTCACGAGCTCGCCGGTGTGCGGACGGGACGCGCGTCGGTGACGATTCTCGATCCCGTCCACGTCGAAGCGTACGGCTCGCGGATGCCGCTCAATCAGCTCGCCAGCCTGTCGGTGCCCGAACCGGCGTTGATCGTCGCGCAGCCGTTCGATCCCTCGCAGCTCGGCCACATCGAGAAGGCGATCCGCGCGTCGGACCTCGGGCTGAATCCTGCAAACGACGGCAAAGTCATCCGCATCCCGATCCCGGCGCTGACCGATGAGCGGCGCAAGGAGCTCTCGCGTCACGTCCACAAGCTGGCGGAAGAAGGGCGCAACAGCGTCCGCGCCGTCCGCCGCGACGCCAACGATCGCCTCAAGAAGCTGCTCAAGGATCACAAGGTCTCCGAAGACGACGAGCGCAAGGGTCTCGACGAGGTCCAGAAGCTGACCGACAACCACATCAAGCAAATCGACGAGCTGCAGAAGAAGAAGGATACTGAGCTTCTCGGAAAGTAGAACGTTGTCATTCTTTAGTCATCTCGAGTGCTCTGTCCCGTGCGGAGCCGCGGCGCTCGATCCGCACGAGCGTCACTTTCTCTGCCGATGCGGCGCCCCCCTGCTGGCTCGCTACGATCTCGAGAAGGCGCGCGGCTGGCCGCGTGCCAGTGTCCATGGCCGTGCGCCGAACATGTGGCGGTACCGCGAGCTCATGCCGCTCTTCGACGGCGAGGAGCCGGTCACGCTCGGCGAAGGGTTCACGCCGCTCGTTCACGCCCGGTCGCTTGGCGCGGCGCTCGGCCTCGATCGGCTGTACATCAAAGACGAGTCGCTCAATCCGACCAATTCTTTCAAGGCGCGCGGGCAGTCGGCGGCGATTACGCGGGCGATGTACCTCGGCGCCAGGACGATCGCGCTGCCCACCGCGGGTAACGCGGGCAACGCGGCGGCCGCGTACTCCGCCGCCGCCGGCCTCGCGTGCGAGGTATTCATCCCGAAAGACGCGAAGCGTCCGTTCGTCGACGAGTGCCGCCTGTACGGCGCCCACGTCACGCTCGTCGATGGCCTGATCACCGATGCCGGCCGGATGGCGGCGGAACAAGGCGCGCGGCGCGGATGGTACGACGTCTCCACGTTGAAGGAGCCGTATCGCATCGAAGGCAAGAAAACGATGGGCTACGAGCTTGCGGAGCAGATGGATTGGCGGTGGCCTGACTGGATCATTTATCCGACTGGCGGCGGCACCGGCATGGTCGGTATGTGGAAGGCATTCGACGAGCTCGAACGCATCGGCTGGGTCACGCCGCATCAGCGGCCGCGCATGGTCTCGGTGCAGGCCGAGAACTGCGCGCCGATCGTCCGCGCGTTCAAGCAGGGCACGGAGAAGGCGCAGCCGTGGGAAGGCGCGACGACGATTGCGGACGGCCTTCGCGTGCCGCGCGCGATTGGCGATTTTCTCATTCTGCGCGCCGTGCGGGAGAGCGGCGGCACGGCTCTCGCCGTGCCCGATGCGGCGATGGTCGACGGCATGCTGACGATCGGCAAGCACGAAGGCGTCAGCGCCGCGCCGGAAGGGGGCGCCGCGCTGGTCGCGATTCAGCGTCTCGTCGCCGACGGTTCGATCAAGCCAACCGATACGGTCGTGCTCTTCAATACCGGCGGCGCGCTGAAGTACCTCGATGTCATGGCTTTTGCACCGGCAACCGCGGAGGTGATGTGATGATTGGTGTGCTTGGCTGGATGGTCTTTGGGTTGATCGTCGGCGTGATCGCGAAGCTGCTCATGCCCGGCCGCGACCCCGGCGGTTTCATCGTGACGATGTTGATCGGCATAGCCGGCGCGCTGACCGGCGGGTTCATCGGACGCGCGCTCGGCTGGTACGGCCCGACTGACGGCGCCGGTTTCTTCATGTCACTGCTCGGCGCGATCCTGTTGCTCTGGTTGTACCGCGTGCTCTTCGTCAGACGAGCCGTTTAGTCTCCGAAGGTGACGCCCAGCGCTTTCGCCGTCAGCAGCAGGTCGTAGTCCATCGGCACGGTCTTCGCCTTCCCCACCACCTCGTCGAGCCGGCGCGCGACGATGTGCGGCGGCGCGGAGGCGACCATCGTGCCGAATTCTCCACGCTTGACGAGCTCGACCGCTTTGCCGCCGAAGCGCGTCGCCAGTGCGCGATCGAAGCTCGTCGGCGCCCCGCCGCGCTGCAGGTGTCCGAGGACGACCGATCGCGTTTCCTTCCCCGTGCGCACGGCGAGGGCCTCGCACACCTGCGCACCGATGCCGCCGAGCCGCTCGACGTGCGCGCCGTGTGCCGCCTGGATGACTGAAATCTCGCCTCCCATTGCATGGGCCCCTTCTGCGACCACGACGATGCTGAAGCGCGCGCCCCAGCGATCCCGCGCTGTCAACCGTGCGCAGACGATATCGATGTCGAACGGGATCTCCGGGATCAGGATCGCATCGGCGCCGCCGGCGACGCCGGCGTGCAGCGCAATCCAGCCGGCATAGCGGCCCATCACTTCGACGACCATGATGCGGTGATGCGCCTCCGCGGTGACGTGCAGTCGATCGATCGCATCGGTCGCGAAATCCACGGCCGTGTCGAAGCCGAAACAGTTGGACGTGCCGAAGATGTCGTTGTCGATCGTCTTCGGCACGCCGACAATGGGAATGCCGCGTGTGTAGAACTGATGAGCGATGGCGAGCGTGCCGTCGCCGCCGATCACGATGAGCGCGCCCAGTCCCATTTTGTGGAACATCTCGACGCAGCGATCGGAATAGTCCTGGACGCCGTCGGAGGTTTCGATCGGGTACGCGAACGGGTTCCCGCGGTTGGTCGTGCCGAGAATCGTCCCGCCGAGCCGCAGGATGCCGGTGACGTCGCGCGGCGTCAGGACCCGCGATCGGCCCGGCTCGATGAGACCGTCGAAGCTGTCCTCGAGGCCGACGCACTCGATGCCGCTGTTCGACGCGGTTTTGACGACGGCGCGAATGACCGCGTTGAGCCCGGGCGCGTCGCCGCCTCCAGTGAGCACCCCAATGCGCTTGATTGCCGGCATCGGCGTTCGAGTGTAGCAGGAACGAGGCGTGGTACAATTTGGCCTTCGGTCAGTGGGCGGCTAGCTCAGTTGGGAGAGCGCCGCGTTCGCAACGCGGAGGTCGGGAGTTCGAGCCTCCTGCCGTCCACCATCGTTCCCTCACTCATCGCGGCGTTCGGCGGCGGATCCATCCGTCGGTCGTCGCCACCAATCGGCAGGTTTCGCCATCCGCCACTCCCGGCCGGCTCAGGGGATCGCGCGCAACGGCGCGAGGTTCACGACACCCGACGGGTCCGTGTCCGGATCGACATTGCCGATCGGGCGCTGGTACGCGATCGCGGCGTGATGGCGCTCGCG
>DAIUKO010000414.1:0-5620 GCA_036848175.1 Vicinamibacterales bacterium
GCCGAGGCGCTCGCCTTCCATCAGGCGATCGGCGCCGAGCGCAAGGCGGCGCGCCTGCGCTACCTGACGCTGCGCTGGGCGAACGCGCTGAAGAGCAATCCGCGCGTGAAGATTCTGTCGAATCTCGATCCGGGCCAGACGTGGGGACTCGCGATGGTCGGCATCGAGGGGATCGACGCGCGCGCCCTCTCGCAGTTCATGATGGATCGCTACCGCATCGTCATCAACGCCGTCGTCGGCGGCCAGCCGCCGGCGCAGGTGTTCGACTATACCGGTCTGCGCGTGACGCCGAACGTCTACACCACGCTGCAGGAGGTCGACACGTTCGTCGAGGCGATGCAGGACGCCCTCAAGAACGGCGTCGGAGAAGCGGGGAACACGCGCGGTCGAACGGGCGGCGATTAACGAAGGAGAACATCATGCGGTCGAGCAGCATCGTCGTTGCGGTGGTCGTGGTGTGCCTGCTCACTGCGTCCGACCTCACGGCGCAGTCCTTTCAAGGCGGGCTGCGCGGCACGGTCCGCGATCCGCAAGGCGTGATTCCGGGCGCCGCCGTCGCGCTCGTCAACCAGGACAACGGCGTCGCGCGCGAGACCGTCAGCAACGACGCCGGCGAGTACTCGTTTCCCGGCGTCGTGCCTGGCGTGTACACGGTGCGCGCGTCGGTGCAGGGCTTCAAGACGTTCGAGAAGAAGGACGAGCGGATCGGCACGCAGCAGTTCCTGACGCTCGACATCGTGCTCGAGGTCGGAGCGGTGGAGGAGACGATCACGGTCTCCGCCGAATCGCCGCTCATCGAGACGTCGAACGCGTCCACCGGCGAAGTGCTCGACAAGCAGACGCTCGAGACGCTGCCGAGCATCAGCCGGATGGCGTTTCTCGCGAGCAACAACGTGGCGACGGTCACCTACACCGGCAACCCGCACATGAACCGGATGCAGGACCAGACCGAAGCCTCGCGCATCTCGCTCGGCGGGGGCATCTCGGTCGGCAACAACTATCTCCTCGACGGCTATCCGATCACCGATCTGCAGAACCGCGCGTCGATCAGCCCGAGCATCGAGATGGTTGACGACGTCAAGGTCCAGGTGCGGACCTATGACGCCGAAATGGGCAGAACCGGCGGCGGCGTGTTCAACGCCAGCGCGAGGTCCGGGGCGAACGCGCTCCACGGCACGGCGTTTTTTCTCTCGCGTCCGGGCCCGCTGATTGCCGAGAACTTCTTCCTGAAGCACCAGGGGCAGCCCAATCCGGATCAGTTCTGGCGCAACGCCGGCGGCTCGATTGGCGGAGCGGTCCTCAAGAACAAAATGTTCTTCTGGTTCGCGGTCGAAGGCTATCGCGACGGCTTGACGCAGAACGGCAACCTGCACGTGCCGACCCCGGCCGAACGCGCCGGCGACTTCTCAGGGCTGACCGACGCGGCGGGGCGGCCGATCATCATCTACGACCCGCTGTCGACCGATCCGGTGACCGGCGCGCGCCAGCCGTTCCCGGGCAACGTCATTCCGGCGAATCGTATCAACCCGGTCGGCGCGAACATCGTCAAGTACCTGCCGCTGCCGAATCTCAACACCACCACCGACAACGGAAACACCAACTACGTCGCGCAGAACACGCCGAACAACCTCGGACAGCAGTTCAGCGGGAAAGTCGATCATCACTTCAACCAGTCGGTCGCGCTGAGCGGCGTCTACGTCCACCAGTACACCGAAGAGCCAGCCGTCAGCTACTTCCCCGATGCGCCGTTCGCGCAAGGCGGACAGAACAACCGCCCGGTGAACGTCCTCGTGCTCAACAACACCTACGTCATGAGCTCGTCCACGGTGCTCACGCTGCGCGGCGGCTACAACACCTTCAAGGACATCACGCCGCTCCTCTACCCGTTCGACGCACATACGCTCGGCTTCAACCCGATCTTCGCGGATGCGATCCCGGTTCAGCGTTTTCCGGCGGTGACGCTGACGGGCTACCAGGGCACGAGCTTCACCGGACAGGGCGAAACGAAGTACTACTCGTACGGAACCAACGGGTCGCTGACGAAACTGGCGGGCGAGCACAGCCTCAAGTTTGGCGCCGACTACCGCCGCATCGGCGTGAAGTCGCGCACCTACGGCAATTCCGCCGGCAGCTTCACGTTCAACGGCCAGTTCACCGGATCGAATGCGACGTCGCCAGCTGCGACGTCGCGCAACGCGATCGCCGACCTGCTGCTCGGCTATCCCTCGGTGGGCACGATGGTGCTCAACTCGGGAGTGGACGACTTCGTCAACTACGCCAGCGGATACGTGCAGGACGACTTCCGCGTCGGCGGGCGGCTCACGCTGAACTACGGTGTGCGGTTCGAGTACGAGAGCGGCCTGGCCGAGAAGAACAACAATCTCGCCGTCGGCTTCGACGCGGGCGCGATCAGCCCGCTGAACGTGACGATTCCCGCCGGCCTCGATCCACTGCATCCCGAAGCGCGACAGGTGAAGGGCGGTCTCGTCTATGCGGGCGTGAACGGCGCCCAGACGCATCAGGGCGATCCGCCGGCGATCAAGACGTCGCCGCGCGTCGGCGTCGTGTTCAACGTGAACAAGGACACCGTCGTTCGCGGTGGCTACGGCTTGTACTGGGCGCCGTGGAACTACAGCCCCGTGCTGTCGACGGGATACTCGCAGACGACGACGCTGACGCAGAACACGAACGTGCCGGTGACGTCGATCGACAACCCGTTCCCGACCGGACTGCTGCAGCCGACCGGCAACTCGCTCGGACTCTTGTCCGGCGTCAGCAGCGGCGTCAGCTTCTTCGATCCGTCGGCGACGGCGCCCCGCCTCCAGCAGTACTCCGCCGACGTGCAGCGCGAGCTGCCGGGACACATGAGCGCGATCGTCGGCTATGTCGGCTCGCGCGGAACGTTTCTCAATTTCAACAGCGCCATCAACCTGAATCAGCTGCCGACCGAGTACCTGTCACTCGGCCGCACCCTCACGTCGCTCGTCAACAACCCGTTCTTCGGCGTCGCCGGCGCGGGCACGCTGGCGACGCAGCGCACCGTGCAGTTGAATTCGCTGCTCGTGCCCTACCCGCAGTACGGCCTCAACTCGGTCGCGATGACGACGGCGGCGGCGCATTCCGATTACAACGCGGTGGTCGTCGAGCTGCGCAAGCGCGTGACTGGATTGTGGGGCGGCAACGTCAGCTACACGTTCAGCCGACTGCAGGACAACCAGATCGGTCAGTTCGGCTCGGGCAATTACCTCGCGTTCGCCGCGGCGCCAGGGATCGTCGACAACTACAACTACATTCCCGGATCGCCGAACTACAACCCGGACGTCGACTACGGACTGAGCCTGAACGACATGCCGCACAAGCTGGTGATTGCGCCGATCGTCAGGCTGCCGTTCGGGAAGGGAAGCGGAGGACTCGACCATCTGATCGGCGGGTGGACGGCGTCCGCGGTCGTCCTCGTGCAGAGCGGCTTTCCGATTGCCGTGACGCAGACGCCGAACACCACGAACCTGAACGGCGCGGGGCAGCGGCCGAATCTCGTGAGCGGACAAAACCCGTTGGCTGCGGGCGACATCACCGATCGCCTGGCGGCCAGCACCAGCGACAACCTCTATCTGAATCCGGCGGCGTTCTCACTCGCGCCGGCGTTCACGCTCGGCAACGCGCCGATGATCCTGCCGGGCGTTCGATCGCCGGTGCGAACGAGCACCGACATCGCGCTGAACAAGGATTTTCGAACCGGGGGATCGTCGATGGCGACCATCCGTCTGGAGATCATCAACCTGTTCAACGCGCCGTGGTATACGCGGATGGCGAGCGCGAGCGTCGGCAACGCCAGCTTCGCGCAGGTGACGACCCAGGGCAACTACTCGCGCTTTGCGCAGATCACCGCGCGGTTCCGGTTTTGATCGATCGTCGCAGGGCGCCGCCCGGCCGTGAAGGGCCGGCCCACGAGTGAGCGGCTATGCGTACGCGGCGCCGACCATGATCTTCTTGATCCGGATCGTCGGCGAGCCGTGCGAGATGCTGTTGGTCTGGGTCGGTTGGCCCTTCGCGTCGCCGCCCGTGCCGAACATCTTCCACGACTCCTGACCGCCGATCGCGTCGAGGTTCGCCCAGAAGTCGGTCGTGATCGCATTGTAGGTGACGTCGCTGACCATCCGCGTCCGCTTGCCGTTCTTGATCTCCCAGAACGCGTTGCCGCCGAACTGGCCGTTGTAGCGCTGCTGATCGATTGAGTAGCTGCCGCGACCGTCGATGAGCACGCCGTCCTTCGTATCGGCGACGATCTCGTCGTGCGTCGGCGACCCCTTGGGTCCCGGCTCGAGGTGGACGTTCGGCATCCGCAGGAACGGATAGTCGCGCCACGACGAAGCGGAGGTGCATCCCTTGCTCGCCTTGTCGCCGATGAGCGGCGCCGTTTCGCGGTTGGTCTGCAGTCCGACGAGAATCCCGTCGCGGACGATCGGAAACTCGGTCGTCTTGACGCCGTCGTCGTCGAAGCCGATGGTCGCGAGGCCGCCCGCGCGCGTGCGATCGGCGGTGATGTTCATCAGCTTCGACCCGTACTTCAACTTTCCGACGTCCGATAGCTTCACGAACGACGTGCCCGCGTAGTTCGCTTCGTAGCCGAGGACGCGATCGAGCTCGGTTGCGTGCGCCACGATCTCGTGAATGGTGAGCATCGCGTGCGACGGCATCAGCACCAGATCCTTCAGTCCCATGCCGATCGGCTTCGCCGTCGTCATCTCGACCGCTTCCTCGGCGATGCGGGCGGCGCTCTCGATCATCGCCGCCTCTTCGGCGACTTCCCAGCCGCCGGTGCGCGGCACGCCGACGTAATTGCGCGACTTGACGATGTCGCCGGTGCGCGCCGACACGTTGAACGACGGCGAGGTTTCCCACGTCTCCTGTTCGATGTACGAGCCCTCGGTCGAGGCGAAGTACTTCCATTCGTTGGTGAGGTTCACCGACGCGTTCACGCTCGACACCTGTTTGTTCTGGAGCACGGTGTCGACCACCTTCTGCGCGAACGCCTGCTTCTGATCCTGGGGCACCGCCGACGGATCCTTCAGGAGCGGCGTCGACCAGTACTGCGTGTACGCCGGGACCGGCGCGAGCCTGACGTCGACCTTCTTCGCGACCGCGCTCGCTTTGGCGATGTCGGCGGCGATCCGCGTGATGCGTCGGATCTCGTCCTCGGTCACGATCGGGCTGCTCGCAAAGCCCCACACGCCGCTGTGAATCACGCGGACGCCGAACCCGGCCGCGCCGCGATTCGCGCGGCCCCCGCGGCCGCCGCCTCGACCACCGCCGCGGCCGCCGAATCCTCCGCGTCCGCCGAAACCGCCTTCACCGCCCGGCGCGTTGCGATCGTTGCCGCCGTTGGCAGTGACGCCGCTGTTGACGCTGCGCGTGAAGCGGATGTCGGCGTAGGAGCAGCCGATCTTCTTCGCCTCGCCCAACGCGACGTCGGACAGACCCTTGAACGGCGATTGCAGCGGATCCTTTGCCGTCGACTGCGCGATCAGTTCGCCGACGACGTCCGACGAAGCAATCAACAGCGCGGACGCCCCGGTGTACTTCAAGAAGTCGCGGCGAGAGGGATTCATGCGAGCTCCAA
>DAIUKO010000415.1:0-5585 GCA_036848175.1 Vicinamibacterales bacterium
CGGTCAGACCGCGGTAAAGTGGACTCCATGAGCGTCGCCACCCATCTCGGCATCGATCTCGTCGACTACGACGAACGGATTCGCACCTTCATTCCCGACTACGACGGAATGCTCGCGGCGGCCGCACGCGTGGTGCCGACGGACGCTCGGACGATCGTCGATCTCGGTACGGGCAGCGGCGCGCTGGCGGCGGAGTGCCTGATCCATGCCCCCGGCGCTCATATTGTCGGGATCGACGAGGATGCGGAGATTCTCGAGGCCGCGAAGCGCCGGCTTGGCGCGAACGCGACGTTGATCAACCAATCGTTTCTTCGTGCGCCGCTGCCGGCCTGCGATGTGGTCGTCGCGTCGTTCGCGCTGCATCACGTGCGTACGCGCGCGGCGAAAAGCGCCTTGTACCGCCGCGTCCGCAAGGCGCTTCGGCGGCGCGGCCTGTTCATCATCGTCGACTGCCAGCCGGCAAGCGCGCGCGCGCTCGCGCGGCAGCAGCGCGAGGCCTGGCGTGCGCACCTCCGCGAGACCTACGCGCCGCCCGAAGCCGACGCGCTGCTCGAGACATGGGCGAAGGAAGACGTCTACGTGCCGCTCGACGCCGAGCTGACGATGCTGCGGCGAAGCGGATTCACGGTCGAGATCATCTGGCGGAGCGGATCGTTCGCGGTGATCGGCGCGGCCGTCAATGCGTCAGGCCGTAGATGATGTAGTTGACGCCGAGCTTGTAGGCCTCGTTCGTCTGATCGATCGGCCGAAAGCCGGTGCCCGACCACTCCCAGAACTGCGACACGTCGGTGTTGTAGTTGATGATCATCGTCAACCGCTTGTTCGGATCGTTGTCTTCGTAGACGCCGCGGAAGATCGGCAGTCCGGCGTTGTAGGCCTGCGGCACGATGGCGAGGTTGTCGATCTCGAAAAACGAATGGTAGATCGGGTGCGACGCGCTCATCTCGAAGAAGCGCACGTTCGGGAAGACGCGGCGCATGTTCGCTTCGAACACGTCCCATCCGCCGCCGCCCATGCCGCCGCCCCAGCCGCGGACCTTGAAGTCGTCGACGATGACGAAGCCGCCTTTCTGAATGTAGGCGCGCAGCGCGGCCGCCTCGCGATCGGTCATCGTCCACCATCCGACCTCGATGATGTAGGCCACCGGATACTTGAAGAGCTCGGGATCGTCGAGCGCGATGGTGTTGATGTCGTCCATGTGCGGGGCGAGGTAGCTGACCTCGTTCATGATCCGCATCAGGTTCTGCTCGGCGATCGGATAGCCATGCGCCCACGCCGGCCATCCGCGGTACCAGTACCCGCCCGGCGCGGTCTCGTAGTTCACGCGGACGAAGGTGAAGCGGCCGTCGTAGGGAATGTTCGGGTAGAGATGAAACGGGCCTCGTGGTCCGAGGCCGCCGAAGAAATCCTGCGCCAAGGCGGCGGCCGCCACGAGCAGGCACAGCATTGCAGCAGCGAACCGTCGAGAAAAACCCGTGGCCACGATGATCGGATGATACAGTGACAGCGACCGAGCGGGCGACGCGTGCCGCGAGCGCATATGAGAATCACAAGGCGAGGCTTTCTTGCGACCGTCGGCGCCGCCGGCGCGTGCGCGTCTCTCGGCGCGCAGCAGGAGCAGCAACTTCCTCGCGAGCTCATCCCCGGCCCGCATTCGCTGAAAGTCGCCGAAGGCGATCGCGACGGCCTCTATTTCATTCCGAAGGATTACCAGCCGGGCGTCCGCATGCCGCTCTTCATCGTGCTGCACGGCGCGGGCGGGACCGCGCAAGGTACGCAGTACATGTTCCCGCTGGCCGACGAGTTCGGCGCCATTCTCATCGCTCCCGATTCTCGCGATGAGCGCACCTGGGACGGCGTGCTGCGCAGCTGGGGACCCGATGTCGACTACATTGCCGCCGCTGTCGGACAGGTGTCGCGCCTGTGCAGCATCGATCGCGCGCGCCTGACCGTGGCCGGCTTTTCCGACGGCGCGTCGTACTCGCTCTCGTTCGGCATCAGCTTCGGCGACACCTTCAGCCGTATCATCTCGATGTCGCCGGGCGTCATGCAGCCGATGGACGCGCGCGGCAAACCGAAGATCTTCATCTCGCACGGCACCAACGATCAGGTGATGCCGATCGACGAAACCAGCCGCCGCTTCGTGCCGCGGCTCAAGAACCTCGGCTACGACGTCACCTACCGCGAGTACGAAGGCGCGCACCGGCCCTCGCCGCCGATCGTCCGCGAAGCGTTTCAGTGGGCACTTCGCTGATGCGCGTCATTGCGGATTGAGGATTGCGGATTGCGGATTGATTGGTGATTGATGATTTGAGATTGGTGATTGCCTCCGTCGTGTTGTTCGCAGTTGGCTGTGGCTCAGGATACACGGCGGTCGAGAAACCGACGATCGTCGAGTGGAAGCGCGTCGGATCGTGGTCGGGACGCGGCAATCGTCAGACCGAATCGTTCACGAGCGACACCGGTGGTTTTCGCGTGCACTGGGAAACGGCGAACGAATCGCCGGCTGGCGGCGGCCGACTGAAGGTCGTCTTCCGCAGCGGCGACAGCGGCCGCGACATCGTCGAGGCGGTCGATGCGCATGGCGTCGGCCGAGGCACTGAAGACGTCGCCGGCGACCGGCCGCGGTGGTACTTCCTCACCATCGAGTCGGCGAACATCGACTGGATGGTGACGGTCGAAGAACCGGTGATCGGCGTCACACACAAGAACTGGTGAGTTGGTCGTCGCCTGACCGATGGCCGATCCGCATCAAGCGCTGCGCGACGACGTCCGGTTGCTCGGTGAGCTGCTCGGGCGCGTACTGGAGCATCACGAAGGGCCGGAGCTCCTGGCGCTCGTCGAGGAAGTGCGCGCGCTGTCGAAGAGCGCCCACGCCGGGCATGACGACGACTTCGACAGGCTCGCGGATCTGCTGCGCGAGCTGCCGATGGGCACGGCATTTCGCGTCGCGCGTGCGTTCGCGCATTTCCTGACGCTGGCCAACATCGCCGAGCAGCATCACCGCGTGCGCCGCCGCCGCGAGCACGCGCGGGAGACGAGCGCGCGCCCGCAGCGAGGATCGTACGCAGAGACATGCGGACGCCTGCGTGCCGCCGGCGTTTCCGCCGACGCGATCCTCGCGGCGGCGCGATCGATTCGCATCGAGCTCGTCCTCACCGCGCATCCCACCGAGATCGTCCGCCGGACGCTGCTGCAGAAGCACCATCGCATCGCCGGTGAGCTGGCGGCACTCGATGGTCCGGACCTGACCGCGGCCGAACATGAGGACGCCGTCGACGCCCTCCAGCGCGAGGTCGCCTCGGTATGGCAGACCGATGAAGTCCGCCACGAGCGGGTGTCGCCGCTCGATGAAGTGCGCGCCGGCCTGGTCGTCTTCGAGGAGAGTCTCTGGGACGGCGTGCCCCGATTTCTGCGCGCGCTCGATCGCGCGCTCGCCGCCGCGACGGGCGCGACGCTGCCGCTCGACGCGGCGCCGATCCGCTTCGGCTCGTGGATCGGCGGCGATCGCGACGGCAATCCCAACGTCACCCCCGAAGTGACTCGTCAAGCGACGTGGCTCGGGCGGTGGATGGCGGCCACGCTCTACCTGCGCGACGTGCGCGAGCTGCGCGCGGAGTTGTCGCTGACCCACGCGACCGACGAGCTGCGCGCGCGGACCGCTGGCGCAGGCGAGCCGTACCGCGCGCTGCTCGCCGGCGTTCGCGATCGTCTGATTGCGACGCGCGCCTGGGCCGAGGCGGCGCTGGCGAGCGATCGGCCACGACACGGCGGCGCCTCGACGGCCGAACCGTACCTCGACGCGATCGATCTGATCGAGCCGCTTGCGCTCTGTCATCGATCGCTCGAAGCGACCGGCAATCAGCTGATCGCCTCGGGTCGCCTTGCCGATATCCTGCGCCGCCTTGCCGTGTTCGGACTCACGTTAGCGAGGCTCGATCTCCGGCAGGAGGCGCAGCGTCACACCGATGCGATCGAATGGATCGCGCAGCAATGCGGCTGGGGACCGTACGCGACGGCCGCTGAGATGGATCGGGAATCGCGGCTCCTTCGCGAGCTGACGGCGGGTCGCACGACGATTGCGGACTTGCCGATCGAGGCAGCGCCGGACGACGTGCGCGACGTCCTCGAGACATTTCGCACGGCTGCGCATCTGCATCCCGACTCGCTCGGCGCGTACGTGATCACGATGGCGAGCCAGCCGTCCGATGTGCTCGGGGTGGAACTGCTCCAGCGGATTGCGGGACAACAGCATCCTCAGCGGGTCGTGCCGCTGTTCGAGACCGCCGACGATCTGGCGCGCGCCGGCGGCACCATCGACGCGCTGCTGCGCGTCCCGTGGTATCGCGACCACATCGCCGGCCATCAGGAAGTGATGGTCGGCTATTCCGATTCGGCGAAGGACGCCGGTCGATTCGCGGCGGCGTGGATCCTCTATCGCGCCCAGGAAGAGATCATCGCGGCATGCGAGCGGCACGGAGTCGCGCTCACCTTGTTTCATGGCCGCGGTGGCAGCGTCGGCCGCGGCGGCGGCCCCACCTATCTCGCGATCCAGTCCCAGCCGCCGCGCCAGGCGTCGGTGGCGTCCGGCGCCGCGAGCGTTCGCATCACTGAGCAGGGCGAGACGATCGAGGCGAAGTTCGGCTTGGTCGATATCGCGGTGCGGACGCTCGAGGTGTACACGTCGGCGATGCTCGAGGCGACCGTACTTCCGCAACAGCCGCCGCGCGCCGAGTGGCGCGAGTCGGTCGATCGCATCGCCGCCGATGCCCGCGCCGCCTATCGGGCCCTCGTCTACGAGACGCCGGCATTCCTCGAGTACTTTCGCACGGCGACCCCTGAGCCCGAGCTCGCCGCCGTCAACATCGGCAGCCGGCCGGTTCGTCGTCCATCGGGCCGTTCGAGTTCACGCGGCATCGAGACGCTGCGCGCGATTCCGTGGCAGTTTGCATGGACGCAGACGCGGCTGCTGCTGCCCTCCTGGCTCGGCGTCGAGACGGCGATCGGCGAGGCCGACGTGACGCGCTGTCGTGAGATGTACCGCGGCTGGCCGTTCTTCCGATCGACGCTGGATCTGATCGCCATCGCGCTGGCAGAAGCGGATCCGCGGATCGCGGCGCAGTACGATCGCCTGGTTCCCGCGACGCTGCGCCCGGTCGGCGAGCAACTGCGCGCGCGGTTCGCACGCGCCGCGACCATCGTACTCGACGTGATGAACACGAGCGATCTGCTGCACGACAATCCGGTGCTGCGCCGATCGATCGCCGTCCGCAATCCCTACGTCGATCCGATCAACCTGGTGCAGATCGAATTGCTGCGGCGCCTGCGCAGCCCCGGCGCCGCCGATCCGCAGCTTCAGCATGCGTTCGTGGTCACGGTCAACGGGATCGCGGCGGGCATGCGGAATACCGGGTAACGGAGACGCTTCCCCTTCGCGTCGCGCTTTGCGCTGCGTCGAGGAAACTGAGGAGGACGGAGAGAACGGAGTTCACAAACGGAGGAACGGAGCGAACGGAGGACGAACGGAGAAGAGTTCGACGGGCGTCGCGAAGCGACGCACTGCGGCGAATCGGATCGGAATCGTG
>DAIUKO010000416.1:0-5574 GCA_036848175.1 Vicinamibacterales bacterium
ATTGTGGATTCATTCCTCAGTGAGTCCGCAATTGCGCAATGCGGATTGATTGCGGATTCATTCCTCAGTGAGTCCGCAAATTGCGCAATGCGGATGGATTGCGGATTCACTCCTCAATGAATCCGCAATCGCGCAATGCGGATGGATCACCTATTCAATCGTCAATAAATCCGCAATCCGCAATCCTCAATCCGCAATGGTCAGGGTCTACACGGCGAGCCATCGTTGCACCGATAGCCCCGATCCGATCCCGCCGTCTTCGACGGGAACTTCGCGGCGACCGCTTCATCGACATCGATGCCCAACCCGGGCAGATCGTTCGGGATCGTCAACCCGTTCTTGCGCTCGGGACATCCCGGAAAGAGCTCCTGCAGCGTCTGGCTGAACGGGGCGCCTTCTCCGCAGCCGAAATTGGGCACGGCGAGATCGATGTGCATGTTGACGGCATGGCCGACCGGCGACACGTTGCCGGGTCCGTGCCATGCGGTCCGCACGCCGAAGAACTCGCAGCACGCCGCCACCTTGCGCGCCATGTTCAGACCGCCGCACGCGGAGATGTGCATCCGCATGAAGTCCATCAGCCGGCGCGACACGAGCGGCACCCATTCGGCCTGACTGACGAAAAGCTCGCCGAGCGCGATCGGCGTGCTGCTCACGGCCCGCATCTGCTCGTGCCACGAGATGTCCTCGGGGCCGAAGGTTTCCTCGAGCCAGAAGAGCCGGTACGGTTCGAGCGCTTTGGCGAGGACGAGGCCGTTGCCCGGCGTGAGCCGCGAGTCCACTTCGGCCAGCATGTTGACGTGGAAGCCGATCGTGTTGCGAAGATGCTCCATCGACTCGATCAGGTTCGTCATGTAGTCGATCTCGAGCGGGCGATTCGCGTAGATCGGGCCGCGCTCGCCGAATCCCGGCGATCCGAGACCACCGCCGCCGGGAAGGTTGCCCTGGCCGATCAACCCGGCGCCGCGGCCGCCACCCTGTCCACCCGGTCCACCTTGTCCGTCGCCCGTGCCGCGCCCGCCGCCAGCGTTCGGATTTCCGCGCTTGCCGACCGACGCCACGCGCAGGTACTTGTAGCCGTTCTCGATCGCCTGTCGCGCGTTGTCTTCCTGCGCCTGAAGGCTCGCGCCGCCGACGTTGGCGAACATCGGCAGCGACGGCCGCACCTTGCCGCCGAGAAAGTTGCAGACCGGCACGCCGGCGCGCTTGCCGAAGATGTCCCAGAGCGCGCCGTCGATGCAGCTCATCGCGTTGTTCGCATCGACGCTGCCGCGCCAGTACGGCGCCAGCCACGCCATCTGCCAGATGTCTTCGATCTCGTCGCAATACCGTCCAATCACCGCCGGCTTCAGGAACTTCTCGATCGTTTCCGCGACGAGCTGCGTCCGCTCGGCATGATTCCCGTCGCCAACACCGTATAAGCCCGGCTCGCTCGTGTACACCTTCGCGTTGCACATGTGGGTGTTGCCCACCTGCGTGCGAATGACTTTGATGTCGGTGATCTTGAGTCGCGGCAGACCGCGGCGCGTCGCCGTCTGCGCCGCGGCGAGCGGATCCGGCGCCGACGCCATCATCGTTGTCAACCCCGCACCCGCCAGGCCCATGGTCTTGAGTGCCGCTGCGCCTGTCCCACCGCCGGTGAGCACCTTGAGGAGTTGGCGCCGACCTATCTTCTGCGGTCGTTCCATTACGAGCCTCCTTTTCTCAGCTCTTCGACTCGACACCGCTCGTCCTGAGCCAGTCGAAGGACGAGCGCACAAAGGGCTCATGGTTCGACAGGCTCACCATGAGCGGGAAGGAAACGGAACCATTCGACAGGCTCACCATGAGCGGGAAGGAAACGGAACCACGCGCGACTTCGTCGCGACGACCAACGAGGTCTGATAGAGTGCCGGTGCACATTCTCGTCTTTTTTATTCGCGGGAGGCCATCATGTCCTTAGAGTCGCGTCTCGGGCTGCGCCTGACGTCGATGCTGGCGGTGATGCTGTGCATCGACGTGACGCTCTCCGCGCAACAGGGCACGAAGGGCGGCGAGTGGCATACCTGGGGCGGCGACCTCGCATCCACGAGGTACGCGCCGATCGATCAGATCAACGCCGGCAACTTCAACACGCTCGAAGTCGCGTGGCGCTTCAAGACCGAAAACCTCGGCAAGATCCCCGACTTCAACATGCAGTCGACGCCGCTGATGATCAAGGGGGTCCTCTACTTCACCGCCGGCGCCCATCGCGACGCGGTCGCGGTCGATGCTGCCACCGGCGAGATGCTCTGGATGCATCGTCTCGACGAAACCAGACGGGCGGACGCTTCGTCGCGCCGCCTCTCGGGCCGCGGCGTCGGCTACTGGACCGATGGCCGAGGCGACGAGCGCATCTACTACGTCACGATCGGCTATCAGCTCGTCGGCCTCGACGCGAAGACAGGCGCGCCGCTCGCCGGATTCGGCACCAAAGGCGTCGTCGATCTGAAGCAGGAAGACGACCAGGAGCTCGACCTCATCACCGCCGATATCGCCTGGAACGGCGCGCCGGTGGTGGCCCGAGACGTCGTCATCGTCGGCGCCGCGCACCGCGCCGGAGGCGCGCCGCGCAGCCGCGCGAACGCGAAAGGGTTCGTTCGCGCGTTCGACGTGAAAACCGGCAAACGGAAATGGATCTTCCACACGATTCCGCAGCCCGGCGAGTTCGGCAACGACACGTGGTTGAAGGACTCGTGGACCTACACCGGCCACACCGGTATGTGGGGCCAGTTCTCGGTCGACGAAGAGCTCGGCATGGCGTATCTGCCGATCGAGATGCCGACCGGCGATTACTTCGGCGGCCATCGGCCCGGCAACAACCTGTTCGGCGAGACGCTCGTCGCCGTCGATCTCGAAACCGGGAAACGCATCTGGCACTTTCAGATGGTGCACCACGGGATCTGGGACTACGACGCCCCGTGCGCGCCGATTCTGGCCGACGTCACGGTCGGCGGCCAGCCGCGAAAGATCGTCGCGCAGGCGACGAAGCAGGGTTTCATTTACGTGTTCGACCGCAAGACCGGCGAGCCGATCTGGCCGATCGAGGAACGTCCGGTGGAAGTCGGAAACGTCCCGACCGAGTGGTACTCGCCGACGCAGCCGTTCCCGACCAAGCCGCCGCCCTTCGAGCGTCAGGGCTTCTTGCTGGACGATGTGATCGACTTCACGCCGGAGTTGAAAGCGGAAGCGCTGAAGATCGTCTCGCAGTACAAGATCGGTCCGCTGTTCACGCCGCCGATCACGAAGGGACAGGATGGCAAGATCGGAACGCTCTACGTCCCGAACGGCGCGAACTGGCCGGGCGGCGCGTTCGATCCCGACACCGGCATCATGTATTTGTATTCGCACACGCTGCTGCGGATCCTCTCGCTCGTCAACGATCCGAAGCGATCGGACATGAACTACATCAACGGCGGCGGCGGCGGTGAAGCGGGCGGCGGCGCCGGCACGCTCGTGCAGGGGCTGCCGCTGGTGAAGCCGCCATGGGGACGCATCACCGCCATCGATCTCAACAAAGGCGAGATGGTGTGGCAGATCGCGCACGGCGAGACGCCGGATTACGTGCGTGATCACGCGGCGCTCAAAGGCGTCAACGTCCCGCGCACCGGCCGGACCGGCGGCGCGGGCGGAAGCTCGGGCGGCATCGGCACGCTCGTGACGAAGACGCTCGTGATCTCGGGTGAAGGCGGCATCTTCACAGCGCCGAACGGGCAAAAAGGCGCGATGCTGCGTGCGTACGACAAGGCGACCGGGAAAGAAGTCGGCGCCGTGTACATGCCCGGCGCACAAACCGGCGGACCGATGACATATATGTTGAACGGGAAACAGTATCTGCTGGTGGACGTCAGCGCGCCGTCGCGTCCGGCCGAGCTGATGGCGTTCACGCTGCCGGCGAACAAGTAGGGCGGCCCTGAAAGGACCGCCCCACCAACAGCTTTGCTCAGAGCAACGAGCCCAACGCATCGAGTCGATCGGTCCAGTACTTCTTTGCGTTCGCCGACGCGGCCCGGTCTCGAAGCTTCGTGTGCGTGAGTGCGACGACGCTTCGGCCGCGGCCCTTTGGCGTGAACCCGACGACGACGAGCGTGCCGTCGGGCCATTGCAGCCGGATTGACTTCGGCGACTTCGCGGTACGCACCGTTGCTTCGACTCCGTCGAACCACCGGCGCCGCGCGGCGGCGTCGACCCACAGTTCGAACAGCGTCCTCACCGGCACATCGAACGTCCGGCTCTTGCTCGCTTCGTAGGTTCCATCGCGGCGCTGACCGCGCTCGCGCAGGCCTTTGATGCGCTCGTAGCCGACGGTGACGGTCTGCGCCCACCAGTCGCCGACATGATGTTTCCCGCCCACGATCGCGGCGATCTCGCGATGCGGCAGCGTCTCGGCGCCGTCGACGTCGAGCGTCCGCACCCACTGCTGCCAGGTGCGGCCGGTCTTCGCCGCGATCACGTCGTCGTTCATGCCGGCCAGGGACGCGAGGTCCACGGCAGGCGGCGCGACGCGATCCGGCGTCTGTTTCGAGAGGATGTGCGCACGGGCGGTGGTGTAGGATTCGCCCGTCTTCTTCATCCGCGCACGGATGATCCGCTTGCGGTCTTTGTCACGAGGCACGTCGCATCTCCTTTGCACGCGCACGGACGCACTCCCTGGCAGCACGCACCGAGCGACGCAAAGGTTTCAGACGTGCGGATCCGGGAGTATGCCCCCCTTTGCCTCACAGCGGGTCCCGGCCAGGGTGGGACCTCAAGAGGTTGGGCGTGGATCGACGCCGCGCCCAGAATGCATCCGGTCCTCGTCCGGCGTCAAGGACGGATTAGAATGCGCGCATCGGCGCCACGGTCACTTCCTCATTTTTGCGGAGCTTCATCATGCGACATCGCACGCGGACCTTTTCGAGACGCGGTTCGACGACTCTGGCGGGTCTCGCCGTCGTCGCGCTCGCAGCGGCCACGGTCTCCGGTCAATACAACATGACGGTCAATCAGGACCGGCTGCGGAACGCGCAGAACGAGCCGCAGAACTGGCTGATGATGAACGGCGACTACGCCTCGACGCGGTACTCGAAGCTGACGCAGATCAATCGCACCAACGTCAAGGATCTGCGGCTGGTGTGGGCGATGGCGCTCGGCGGCATGCAGGACGTGGGACAGAACGGCCCCGAGACCGAAATGCATCCGCTCGTCGACAACGGCTTCCTCTACACGAGCGACGGCTGGGGCAACTTGTACAAGATCGACGCCCGCAATCCGAACAAGGGTGAGTTCGTCTGGGTGACGGACCCTGGCGTGAAGCATCAGGGCAATCTGCCGCGCACGCGCGGCATCGCGCTCTGGGAAGATCTGGTGATCGCCAATCTCCCCGACGGCCGCGTGATTGCCGCGAAGCGCGACACCGGCGAAATCGTGTGGGACAAGCAGATCGCCAAAATCGTCGATTTCGGCGGCAAGGAACGATTCAATGCGGCGCCGATCACCGCGGACGGCAAGGTGATCGTCGCCAACGGCGCCGGCGACGCGAAGACGCGCGGCTGGGTCGCCGCGCTCGACGCGCGA